>CAZAIM010000102.1:0-8358 GCA_964485215.1 uncultured Bacteroidaceae bacterium
TCAATCATTTCAAAGAACTATTTCGATTTTTTAGTGGACACTAATGATTTCATATTATAAAGTTCTTGTATTTGGGTTTTCATTCAACTGTTACAATGCCTTCATTGTGGCCTTCCTTGCAAGTGGGGCATTTGTCGACCAGATGGCTGGTATATGTAATCGGGCATATTCTGTATACATTTATAGGGGCATATACCATTGAATATCCGCCGGGTTCTTCCTCATAGTATATTCCAATGTTACCGTCGGGTAGGATGCACATTGATGAGTATGCCGAGCCTCTGTCCGAAACAGGAAGCTTCTTCCAGCCTTTTGAAAGTTCGGCCGGGGTGTATGTTGCAGGGTCAATGCTCAGTGGCCTGTAGAATATTGCAACATCGCTGCGACTATCTCCTGTGGGTACCGACTGGTATAGTACTCCTCCTATTCTCAGCACTTCACCGTTAGTGTCGTTACGGCCGAATTTCAGGTCGCCTGCCTGGTCGGTTGCAACTGCGCCGTCCCAATGGCCTTCGGCTCTTTCGAAATTACTGTAGTGGAATACGTTGAAATAGCGTCCGTGTCCCTTGCGGCTGCTCAGGAGTACGCTGCCGTCGGGCAGTTCTTCGCACTTGGGCTCGTTGCCGTATGGCGCAGGGCTGTCGTTGAAGTCCTTGCCAAGCTCGCCGAGCAGGTTCCATGTGTCGCCGAAGTCATCGGAATACAGCACGTAGTTGTGGTGGCGGTAGCTGCCTGCCTCTACAGCCCATACAGCGCAATATATGCGGTAGTAGTCGCCGACTTTAATCATGCTGCTTTGTGCCATGCGTCCGGCACCTATGAACATTGAGCCTACATGAGCTTTGCCATTCTTGTCCTTAAATAGAGGATATATCTCGTAAGTGACCTCTTCGGGCTTGCTTGCCTCCCACTCTTGTGTCGCTTCGTTGAACTTGATACGCAGACGTGCCATGCGGTTCGGGTTTTCGGGGTTTTCGGCTGTGCCTGCACCGTAGTTGCCATTCCAGCATACGCGGTTGCCGCATACGCTCATTACAAGTATCTCGTTCCGCTCACGGTCGGCAACGATGGCCGGGTCTCCGAATCCGGTCAGCCACGTCTCTTTTGCCTCTTTCCCCAGTCCGTCGGCAATCTTTACAGGCTCGCTCCAGCTATGGCCGTCCCAATCCTTGCCGCCTTCAGTGCTATGGCGCATCACGAGGTCTACTTCACCGAAGCCTATGTCGTTTCCGCATGGGCGGTAGTCGTTTATTGCGAATACATATCCATTGGCTGTGGTTACTATTGCCGGAATGCGGTATGGTACTCCTTTTTCGTCGGGCGAATAGAACAGGTATTGGTATTTGTTATCTTTGTCAACGGATATGTTTATGGTAACCTCCATTCCCTTGCCGGTCAACTGCTGCATGGCGATGCTGTCGCCGCCGTTGATGTCAAGCTTCCATCCGTGGCATGTCATTCCTTTTGCAATGCCGAATGTGGCTCCTTCCGGCAGGTAGCAGATTGTTTCCTTTGGAAGCTGTTCCTTGCCGAGCAGGCTGCTGCTCCTGTTGCCTTCAACGATGAACTCAATATGGCCTATCTTTGTGTTGGTGTCGAAGCCGCCCTCGGTCATGGCGTTGTATCTGATTGTGAGTGGCTTTGTCATGTCTATTTTTCTTATTCTCCACAGACTGCCGTCGTCCTTGCTGCTGTAGAGCCTTATGTCGCGCCCTGCACCGCCGAACATATTGAAACTCTGCTCGGGTGCTCCGTTAGGGGTGATAGCGTAGCTGCCGTCGGGCTGTTCGGTAAGGGAGAGCCCGGTAGCCTGGGCGGCATCGACCATTGTTGCAGCGCAGCCTTCTGCCGTTCCTTCGAGTTTCAAGGCTACTTTTCTGCCTGCCTGATGGTTGTATAGTTTGAATGAATCCTCGCTGCCGATAAGGTACCATATCTCGTTTTCACCGTAAGATGTGCTTCCGCTGCCGACAGTCATTCCATCGCTGTTCACTTTTATTGCGAAGCCCTTGTCGCGGTTGTTTGTAATTTGCACTGGGATGCCTTTCTTGAATGATTCAGAGAATAGTTCATTCTTGACCGGGCTGTTTGCCATTGCTGCCGAAAAGGTGGCAATGAGCAGAAGTGCAGTGAGTGCTTGTCTTGTCTTTTTCATATAATGCAGTTTGTTTTTCATTCAGCACAAAGAAAATAAAAATATTGCATTATATCAAGAATATCGGCTTTTCAGTGTAATCAAAAGCAAATTTTTCGTTTGCATTTGCATTTCCATCCTCTTTGTGTTATCTTCGCAGTAGAAAAAAACGTAGATATGGCACAGATAGTTTCACCATCGTTGTTGTCGGCGAATTTCGGCAACTTGCAGGAAGACCTGAAAATGATAAACAGCAGTGCAGCCGACTGGCTGCACATAGATATTATGGATGGCGTTTTCGTTCCCAACCTTTCATTTGGCCATCCTGTGCTCAAGTATGTTGCCGAACTGTGTGAGAAACCGCTCGATGTTCACCTTATGGTGGTGGAACCTATGAACTACCTGCCTGCAGTGAAGGATTTGGGTGCGCGCATAATGAACATCCATTACGAGGCTTGCACTCATCTGCATCGTGCCGTTACTCAGATAAAGGATGCCGGTATGATGGCCGGTGTAACGCTTAACCCGTCGACACCGGTGCATCTTCTGAAGGATATAATCGGTGAACTCGATTTGGTGCTTCTTATGAGCGTGAACCCAGGATTCGGCGGGCAGAAGTTTATTCCTCACACTGTCAACAAGGTAAAGGAACTGCGCGAACTTATTGACACTACAGGCTCGAGTGCTATTGTCGAGGTCGACGGTGGGGTGAATGCCGAAACGGGCAAGTTGCTTGCTGCTGCAGGTTCCGATGCTCTTGTAGCCGGCAATGCAGTCTTCAAGGCTCCCGACCCGCACGCAGTAATATCGGTGTTGAGGTCTCTTTGATTTTCCAGTAGCCGTTTTGCGGCATAGCCACACTTCATTGATGGTGCTGTTCAAGCAGAATCCGTTATTGAAATTGCTTGTTCCTCTTGTTGCGGGCATTGCAGTAGGGTGGATGTGCAATATTGGATTATTGCATATTGTGCCGTTGTTGGCTGTTGCGGCGGTTGCTCTGCTCGTCGGGCTGTTGCATTTCTCGCCAAGGTGGCTTTTCGGAGCCGGTGCTGTTGGTCTGATGTTTGCTGCCGGAGCTTTTGTCGAGCTGCGGCAGTGTGAGGAGAAAGATGTCCAATGGAGTAGCGTCAAGAGCAATTATAAGGCACGTCTGCTCGAGGTTCCCGATGTCCGTGGAACGAGTGTCAGGGTGCTTGCAGATGTCTGTCTTGCCGACTCCTCTTTTTCCGTCGCGCCTAAGGGTGGACGTGTCTACCTCTATTTTTCGCGTAGCCTGAAGAGTGACAGTCTCTCAATCGGCGATTCAATCTTTTTCGAGGGGGTGGTATCTCCGCCGCGGAACGCCGGCAATCCGGCTGAATTTGACATAGAGAAATATTATTATATAAAAGGAATATCGGGCACGGCTTTCCTTTACGACGATGCATGGCAGTTTGGCAATGATGCTGCCCTGACTTTTCCGATGCAGGCACTTCTTTTGCGCGAAAAGGTTGTTGCGAAGTATGCTTCATTGGGCTTTAGCGGTGATGAACTTGCATTGCTTTCTGCATTGACAGTTGGTGAAAAACGTGACCTGAACCAAGATGTCAAGGAGGAGTATTCGGCTGCTGGGGCAAGTCACATTCTCGCTTTGTCCGGCTTGCATCTGGGAATTATATATGCCTTGCTCATGTTCTTTGTGCCCCGGCGTGTGAGGAACCGTTTTGTGGCAATTGCCTGTGAACTGTGTGTTGTACTTGTCTTGTGGTGCTTTGTCTTTGTTGCCGGTCTCTCTCCTTCTGTGGTGCGTGCTGCAATCCTCTTTTCGCTCATGTCGCTCGGACGTTGCTTCAGCCGCGATTCTTCGTCGATAAGTTCGCTGGCGTTTGCTGCAATAGCTATGCTTCTCTGTTCACCGCACCTGCTGTTCGATATAAGTTTTCAGCTTTCATTTGCGGCTGTCTTCTCCATACTTCTTCTTGCACCGCCATTGCAGCAGGTACTTGGTGTCTACAGACACGGCCGTCTTTACGGCTATCTGGCAAATCTGTTCATCATGTCGTTTGCGGCGCAGTTGGGTACGCTTCCTTTTATCTGGTATCATTTCGGGGTCTTTCCGCTTTACTTCCTTCTGACCAATCTGTTTGTCGTTCCAATGGCTTTTGTGGTCATTGCGTTTGCGCTGTTTGTCCTGTTGCTTTCTTGTGTGCCTTTTATACAGCAGCCTTTTGCCGAACTCCTGAATGTGCTTGTGGAGGCTATGAATGGTGGCGTGTCATTTGTCGCAGATTTGCCTGCAGCATCTTTCTCTTTGCCTCCGGTCGATGTCTGGGGTGCTTTCGGTGTCGCGCTCTTCATCTGCTGTATGGCTTCGGGCTTGCTTCGCAGACGATGGTGGCTTGTTGCTGTCTGTTTGTCGAGCATGTTTTTGCTGGTCGCTTTCTTTGCTTTTAGAGACTATGCCAAAGAGAAATGTGACCGCATAATCATATACAATAATCGCAAGAATCCGCTTGTGCATGCAATAGCTTCGAATGATGATAACTGGCTTGTCTCAACAGTGCCGCAGCTTGATGCCGAGTATGAATATTCTTCCTCTCCATACATTAACCGCGAGGCTTTGCCTGTTCCCGAATGGGCCTGCTGGTCGCATGCCTCTTCTTCTCTTTTGCTCGACGAGGGACTGCTATCGTTCGGCGGCCTGAAGGTCAGGCTTCTCGACAATGCCAACTGGCGTGAGAATATTTATGCAGAGCCTGTCGATGTGCTGCTTCTTTGCCGCGGTTTTCTCGGGCCGGTGAGCGAGGTGCTCGATGCTTATCCTACAAACTGCCTTGTACTCGATGCTTCGCTTTATAAGCGCAGTCGTGAGAGGATTATGCGTGAGTGTGCGGCTTTGGGTATTGAGCCTGTCGATATATCCCACGCAGGTGCAATAATGCTGTTGCCGGCAGAGGAAAGTTTTGTCGTTGAACCGTTAAGAGGCAAATAATTTCACCGAAATGTTGCCGTTTGCCCTCTCTTTTCGTATCTTCGTGCTTCAATAAAAACAGTGCAGGAATGATACTTAAAGAAAATATAGATGCTCTTAGAGAACTTATAGACCAAAACGGCAGTTTTGTAATTCTATCGCACAAGAATCCCGACGGTGATGCTGTCGGTTCATCGCTCGCACTTGCCCACTATCTTCGCAGTATAGGCAAGGAAGCGACCGTTGTGATGCCGAACCGTTTCCCCGATTTCCTTTCCTGGATGCCAGGTTCTGCCGATGTGCTGTTCTTTGATGCCGATTCGCAACGTGCCCTTGCTGTCATAGAAAAGGCCTCGCTTATTTTTTGTCTCGACTTTAACGCTCTTTCCCGTCTTGGAGATTTGGGTGCGGCCGTCGAGCGTCTCTCTGTGCCGATGGTGCTCGTTGATCATCATCCTCATCCTGCCGGTGAATTCTGCGTGCAGATATCTCACACTGCGGCCTGCTCCACTGCGGAACTTGTTTATGGCATTATGACTGCTCTCTCAGGTGTGGAGGCGTTGTCGCTTGAGATGGCTCAGTGCATATATACTGGAATGATGACGGATACCGGCTCGTTTGCTTATGCTTCAGTTCGCAAGGAGATTTATCTTATAATAGCCGAACTGTTGGGCAGAGGGGTTGACAAGGATTGGATATACCGTAAGGTATTCCATACATATACCCTTTCCCGTATGCGTCTCTGGGGGTACGTGTTGTGCGACAAACTGAGACTGTACAATAAGTTTAATGCGGCTCTGATAACCCTGTCGCATAACGAACTGATGCGTTTCTACGCCCAGAAGGGCGATACCGAAGGCTTGGTTAACCAGCCGCTACAGATAAAAGGAGTACGTTTCTCCTGCTTCCTGCGCGAAGAGCAGCCGGGAAGAATAAATGTCTCTCTTCGTAGCGTAGATGATTTCCCTTGCAATGAGGTCGCCGCAGAATTTTTCAATGGCGGCGGGCACAAGAATGCTTCGGGAGGTGAGCTGTGCTGTTCTATGGACGAGGCTGTGGAAATCTTCAGGAAAGCAATAGGGAAGTACAAGGCTCAACTGACAGAATAGCTCCTTTTTTTCAGTTTTAGGATTATTTGATAATTATATAACCCTTTTTTGCTTTTTGTTTTTGTATCTTCGCGAAAAATTGTATTTTTGAATGTTCAATAGGTTTGAACACAGTTAATGAAGTGATGAATATGAATTTAAACAGACTGAGATTTCTTTTTGTTCTCCCATTGCTTGCGATTCTGCTTGTTGCTTGTGACGATGCGGTCACATATTCTGAAATGAAAGATAAGGAACGCAAGTCCGTGAACCAGTTCGTTAAGGAGAAGGGTATAAAGGTAATATCTTTTGAGGAATTTGTAGCGAATGATTCTGTAACAGATGTGTCCAAGAATGAATTCGTTGAGATTGATGATGTGTATATGCAGATAGTCCGTAATCCTAAGGATGAGGATGATGCACGTAGGATAGAGGAGGGTGATACGCGTAATCTTCTTGTGCGTTACTATGAATACAATATCCAGGATGGCGATACAATTTCGGGCAACCTTTATGCCGGTGAACCCGATGAAATGCGTGTGGCGAACAACAGCGGCACCTATTCGGCTACATTTACCTCCGGAGTGATGGCTACAGCCTATGGTAATAATGTTCCGACCGGTTGGCTTGTTCCGCTGAATTACCTTGTGTTTACACGCTCCCAAAGTAATCTTGCAAAAGTCAATCTCATCGTTCCTCACTCCAAAGGTACCGTTACGGCTGCAACATATGTCTATCCTTGCCTGTACCAGATAACATTCCAGCCCGAGAATCTTTTCGATTATGAAGAAGACGCGGTTGCGGGTGAAACCGGTGTAGAGGAATAAGAAACAGGAAGCTTTAATTGTTATAAAAAAACTTATATGACACTAATCAAATCTATTTCAGGAATCAGAGGTACCATCGGTGGCCGTGCCGACGAAGGTCTTACTCCTCTTGATGTTGTGAAACTCACTTCGGCGTATGCTGCGCTGATACGTAAGACAACTGCTAAGACAAGCAACAAGATTGTTGTGGGCCGTGACGCACGTCTCTCGGGCTCAATGGTGAACAAAATCGTCTGCGGTACTCTCATGGGTATGGGATTCGATGTTGTTGACATAGGTCTTGCTTCAACTCCTACGACGGAGGTCGCAGTTACAATGGAGGATGCTTGTGGAGGTATAATCCTCACTGCAAGCCATAATCCGCGTCAGTGGAACGCTCTTAAGCTTCTTAACGAGAAGGGCGAGTTCCTGAATGCAGCTGAGGGTCAGGAGGTTCTCCGCATTGCTGCCGCAGAGGAATTTGACTATGCCGATGTTGAGACGTTGGGCAAGTACCGTCTTGACGAGACATACGATGACAAGCATATCGAGGCTGTGCTTGCCTTGCCTCTTGTTGATGTTGAGGCTATCAAGGCTGCCGGTTTCAAGGTTGCCATCGACTGCGTTAACTCTGTAGGTGGCGTTATCCTTCCCAAATTGTTTGAGAAATTGGGTATAACAAAGGTTGACAAACTCTATTGTGAGCCTACTGGTGACTTCCAGCACAACCCGGAGCCTCTGGCAAAGAACCTTGGCGATATTATGGGGCTTATGGCTAAGGGTGGCAACGATGTCGCTTTTGTCGTTGACCCGGATGTTGACCGCTTGGCTATCATCTGCGAGAACGGTGAAATGTATGGCGAGGAATATACACTTGTTACAGTTGCCGACTATGTGTTGAAACACACTCCTGGCAACACTGTCTCTAACCTCAGTTCAACACGCGCATTGCGTGATGTTACAAATGCTCATGGATGCACATATACAGCATCGGCTGTGGGTGAAGTGAATGTCGTTACCAAGATGCGCGAGACAAATGCTGTTATCGGCGGCGAGGGTAATGGCGGTGTCATCTATCCTGCTTGCCACGCCGGCCGTGATGCTCTTGTTGGTATCTGCTTGTTCCTGAGCCACCTCGCTCACGAGAAGAAGACTGTAAGCGAGCTTCGTGCTACATATCCTGCATATTTTATGGGCAAGAACCGTATCGATCTCAAGCCCGGCTGCGATGTTGACGCTATCCTTGAGAAAATCAAGGCAACATATGCCGGCAAGGCCGAAATCAATACCGTTGACGGTGTAAAGCTCGACTTCCCCGAAACTTGGGTTCACTTGCGCAAGAGCAATACCGAGCCTATCATCCGCATCTATTCCGAGGGT
>CAZAIM010000103.1:0-8313 GCA_964485215.1 uncultured Bacteroidaceae bacterium
TTGCGCTGTGGGATGAGGTTAAAGATGTTCTGAATAAAAAGGGTACATTCCTATCTGGCGGTCAGCAACAGCGATTGTGTATTGCCCGTGCCTTGGCAATGAAACCTGATGTACTTCTGATGGACGAGCCGACTTCGGCACTTGACCCGATTGCAACCGCCCATATCGAGGAATTGATGCAGGAACTTCAAAAGGAAGTAACCATCCTTATTGTTACTCATAATATGGGACAGGCAATGCGTATATCGTCGAAGTCAATGTTTATGTACCTCGGTGAGTTAGTCGAGTATGGCGATACGGCCACAATGTTCTCCAACCCCACAGATGAACGCACAAAAGCCTACCTTACAGGTAGGATGGGATAGCATAAGTTTTATTTTTATCCGTTGGCAATATACCCAAAACGGGGTAAACTTATTTGTGCATTGACAGCATAAAATATTGCTGACGAAAAAGAAACCATTGTAAGTTCTCTTTTCGTCAGCAATATTTTATACCTTAATGATGTTATAAACGAAAGAAAATAGAAATAATCGCTTGCTACGATGAAAATTTTTGTAGTGGTATTTTATAATTCAGTCGGCAATTGTTATCCGGTATATTCCCGGTGTCCTTATTCCGGGTTTCAGTTCTCCGCCTATTTGGTAGAGTGTGTTTCTTTCTTTGGCAAATACAGCTCCTGCCCGTGCGTAGCTGCTGTTGCAATCGGCAACACTCCATTTGCCGGACGATGTGTCATATATCATTAGGCGATTATTGAACCTGTACCAATCTTCGGGTTTGTACATATACTCTTCCTTTCTTACAAGTTTATATTTTCCCGATATGGCATCGAGGAAGATTTCTTTGTTTACTCCTCCTGAAGCAGCAATCCTGCCGTTCTCAATAGCAATGGCATATCCGCCAGAAAGGGTAATCTCCTCCTCTCCGGCAATGACGTTCTCCAGTCTGTGCCATTCTCCTTTCTCTATGTCGAATCGTGCTCCGTCGCAATGTACGGCTGGTCCTCCTTCAGCGTTGGCAGGTGTGAAACCGCCCCATACAAAAAGGTTCTTTCCATCCGAAGCGCATACCGGCTGCACGCGTGCCGGTCCGGGCATAGGCGGCAGTTCTCTCCATGCGCTGTCGCAGTCAATGTCCATTGCCAGAACTCTGTTGCTGGCCTTGCCGTCGCAGTTTCCTCCTGCCACGAAAAGGGTGTTTCCTGCAGCTGCTCCGGCGGCGTTGTCTATAGTGAATGGCAAGGATGGCAATTTTTCAATAGACATTGTCGTGATGTCGATGCTGTATGTGCTGTTAAGTGCACTGTCGCTGTTCATTCCGCCAATGATATACCATTTCCCTTCGTGCTGTATGTTCACGCCATAGGCCGACGGTTCGGGCAATTCTCCAGTCTGTTCCCATTCGAATTGCTTGCCGGTTGCTGACTTGAAGATTCCTTTATAGTATCTTTTGCTTCCGCCTTCGGCTGCGGGGGTTTCGGGGAAATTGCATCCTCCTGCAATGTATATTGTATTGCTATCAATAGCTGCGTAGCATGCAGAAACGCCTTGCTCAAACCCTTGCTCAATGCCCGGCATTTCACCGGCTTTTTCCAGGCAGAAGCTCTTTACATCGCTATTGCAGCAGCCTGCAAGGGCTGCTGCAAACAGTAACGTTATTGCAGTCTTGACAATTATCTTCATCGTTACTCCATATTTGCGGTCTTTGGACGCAGAACTATAAGCTGTAGTATAAGCGCGTTTGCAACTACTGCTCCGAAAATCGCAAAACTGTTTCCAAGTGTAAGTATGCCACTTTTTTCAAGCCAGCCGAGAAGTTCTGTTATGAGTGCTCCTCCAAGTACACCTGCCATGTTGATGATACCGTATGCTGTTGCACGTTGGTGTGATGGTATGAACTGGCATAATATAGGCATTGTGTTTGTGTCGAAGAATCCGTAGCCAATACCGAATGTCAGTATGGCCAGAACTATAACTAAAGCACTGTTGCCTATTCCCATAAGGATGAGTGACGGTATTATGAGTGCAAGCCCTATGCAACTTGTATAAACCCTGCCTTTAACGTTTTTCTGCACCCATTTGTCTGAAAGCCTGCCACCAATCATTGCTCCAATGAATGATGCTCCTGCAATGCATATCATTGCTATAGGTCCGGCATAGTCCATACTGATATTCAGGTTCCATTCTACAAGTGTCGGCAGCCAGTTCTTTGTTCCCCATCCAGGCATGCTGAGAGAAAGAAATACAAATAGAATGCCCCAGAAAGCAATACTGCTGAGTATTAGGCTTAAACTCTTACCGAGGTTCTTTATTATTACCAGGAATGGAGTATATTCTTTCTTGTCTGTAAAGGCCTTTTCCTTCGAACTTCTGGGGTCGTTTATTAACAATATGAGTATTACTGCATAAATCATGCCCACAAGACCACAGATAAGGAATACTGTATGCCAGTTAAGTGCGTTGGAAAATATGGAACCGAAGCCGCCGGCAACTTGTCCTAAATAGAGACCTGTCATGTGGATGCCTATTGCTATCGAGCGTGTCTTTCCACTGTGTATGTCGGCAATAAGTGATAGGACAGCAGGTATGTAGAGTGCTTCACTGAAACCCATGACTGCGCGTAATATGTAGAGTTCGTCGTATGTATCGACAAAGCCCATAAGGAACGTTACAGCAGACCATACAAAAAGGCTGCCAACGATGAGCCTCTTGCGGTTTATGCGGTCGGCGATTATTCCCGATACAGGACTCATCAGGCCATATATCCACATGAATGCAGCCATCAGGGCACCGAATTTCTCGGCATCAAGTTCTGTGATGTCTTTCTGTATTGCTCCCTGCATGGTGCTGAGCATCTGCCGGTCCATATAATTAAGGAACGCAACACCCGATAAAAGCACCACGACAAGCCACGGATACCATTTCTTGTTCTTAATATTGCTTATCATGTTTAGAAACTGTTTATTTGTTCTTTAGAATATTACATAGTTCGTATGACTTTACCATCATACGCGGTATGTGAAACGGCCCTTTAAATATATTTCCTTTTGCATGCTGAGCCACAGTGCCGTCGCGATGCAGATAACCGTACCATTCGCCATGTTCTTCGTCGGGGAAGTGTGCGTAGGTCCATTCGCTTATCTGCTTGTGCCAGATGAGATACTTGTCGTCACCTGTGGCCTCGTAGGCATAGAGCGTTGCAATTATGGCTTCGGTCTGAGGCCACCAGAACTTCATGTCCTGTGAGTAGTCCTGAGGCGGGAGGTTGCGGCAGTCGCGGAAATTAATTATGCCTCCGTACTGCTTGTCCCATCCCCATTCCCACGACCAGTCGAGTATCTGGAGTGCCTGCGCTGTCAGTTCCTTGTCCCACCCACGGTGTTTTGCCTCTTCAAGAAGGAACCAGGCTGTTTCAATGCAGTGGCCTGGGTTAATGACGCGCCCGTTGATGGTATCGATGAATTCGCCGTCGGGGCCTACCATTTCGAGCAGTGCCTTGAATTCCGGCTTCATGAAGTCCTTGAGCGAAGCTATTGATTCGTCTATCTGCCGGTCGAGTACAGGGTCGCTGATGACATTGCGTATGCGCGATGCTGTGTTTATCAGTATCATCACAAGCGAGTGCCCTTTCGCCTTCAAGGCATCGAGGTACTTCGGTTCCATATAACCGGGAGTTGCAACGAACTTGCGTATATCCTTGAACAGCCTTAGTGCTTTCTCGGCATAGTTCATGTCGCCCGAGGCCTTTGCATATTCGGCCATGGCAATGGCTGCAAAGCTTTCGGAGAATACATAACGGCGTTTGCGTAGGGGAGTGCCGTCGGCCATCACTTCGAAATACATTCTGCCGTCGTTGTCAAAGCAATGGGCTTCAATGAAGTCTATGGTGCTCTTGGCTGCAGCAAGCCATTCGGGGTTTTTCTCTATTGTATTGTATGCAAAACTGCATACAAAGGCAAAGCGTCCCTGGAACCATACCGACTTTGTGCTGTCGATAAGTGAGCCGTCGCGGTCAACACAGGTGTAAACACCTCCGTTCACGCGGTCGAGACCGTTCTTGAGCCAGAATGGCATTATGTTGTTTACGAGGTCGTCACGGTATTTCTGCGACCACCCCTCTATATATCCTTTCCAATCCATAAGCAAGAATAACTCATTTAAACAGTCTGTGTCAGAACTTGTTGCAACGCTCGAAGAAGTTGATTGCTTCCAGTTCCTTTCGCATTGCAGCCTCCTCTTCGTCTGTCATGTTCTGGAAAGGAGTACGGTTTTTGCCAAGGTCGAGTCCGATAAGCTTCATTATGCGCTTGCCGCCAACGATGTTTCCGCGATAGTGGCAGATGACATTGATTACCTCCTGTGAGAAGTTTTGCAGTTCGCGTGCCTTTTCCAGGTCGCCGGCATTCCATGCGTCGATTATGCCTGCAAGGTTGCATCCGTTGTAGTTGGTTGTTCCACCAATTCCGCCTTGTGCACCGCCCATAGCGAGGCATGGAAGGATAGTCTCATCCTGTCCGTGAAGCATATCGAACTTGCCGTTCTTGTACAAGCGGCACTGGTTGTACTCGTACATGCTCTCGAAAGTGTATTTGATACCGGCAAAGTTAGGGATGCGTCCATCTACAGCCTCAAGGAACTTGACCATAGGAAGGAAAGCACCGTTGAACGCGGGGATGTGGTAGAAGTAGAATGGAAGTTCGGGTGCTGCCGAAGCAATCTCCTCGCAATACTTTACAAGCTCCTCCACGCGTCCTACCTTTGGGAACGGAGGTGCCATTGCGCCGATGCCGAACACACCCATCTTCTGCGCGTGTTCCGCCATGCGGCGGCTCGACTTTACGCAGGTGCTGCCAACGTGAACGATAATCTTGAAACCTTCAGGTGCAGCAGCAACCCAAGCCTCGGTGAGCTTGATACGTTCCTCCTCGGTGAGCATATAGCCCTCACCCGAAGAACCGTTGATGAACACACCCTTCATACCGTTCTTGGCAAGCATCTGTGCGTATGCCGGGATTGGTTCGTAGTTAACTTCGCCGTTCTCGTAGAAAGGAGTGAACGGAGCATCAATAAGTCCGATGATTTTTTCCATAATATTTCAGTTATAGGTTTGTTAGATTTCTAATCTACAAAAAAAATAAAAAATCTCTAAAGGAGCAAATTATAGTATAAGAAACAGTTTTTTGCTACACCTTCAGGAATAGTTTCTTCTTGTACATCATCATCAGTATGAAGAAGATGATGAGGCTGTTACAGGCAGTCAGCAGCACAGGGTACCATCCTTCGAGGTATTGTGCTGTTCCGTGGAGCAGCGAGTCGGCAATGCAGCGGAAGTTTATCACTTCGCCAATGAGATAGGCGGTTATGGCATTGCAGCCATAGTATAGCAGCCAGTTCCACCCTTTGCTGTGCCCTTTGACATCTATCCACCAGTAGAACAGTGCCAACAGCAGATAGCACCAGCCTGCACTGTAAAGCACCATGCTTGCGCTCCATATTCTTTTTATTATCGGTTGGGCAGTACCGGCAAGCAACCCTGCGGTAAGTAGCACCGCACCGGTCAGCAACAGTCTCTTTGCTGTTGCCTGACGGTTTCCGTTGCCGTTTTTGGCAATATGTCCGGCGTAGCTTCCCAAGGCTACTGTACAGCAAAATGTGAGGCTGCTCCATATCCAGGTGTAGTCATACCATCCGGCAAAAACTACATCCCCGTTGTCACCAATGACACTCCCGTCACGGAATCGGCCCAGTATAGCCTTGTCGAGTTCGCAGGCGAAATTGCCTTGCGGGCTCCAGTCGCCACATATGTGCATCGGTACAGAATATACTATAAGCAATATGGCTATTGCAACAAGCCACCATTTGGGTTTCAGGTAGAGTACCATAGGTACGGTCAGCAGGTATCCTACAGCTATGGCCTGCAGGGTGTTGCTGTAGAGGTATATCCTTTCGGGGTCGAGCGAAAGTATGTTCCCTTGCACCACAATTCCCAAAGCAAACAGCAGTAAAAATCTTTTCAGTACACGTCCCCAAACCTTTGCGTTGCCGTTCTGTGTCTTGTACTTGGGCAAGGAATATGGCATAGTAACTCCCGACATGAACAGGAAGAGCGGCATTACAAGGTCCCACACTCGCAGTCCTTCCCATTCGGCGTGGTCGAGCTGGTAGAGCAGGGTATCGTTCAGCAATTGGCAATCGAGTTCAATGAGGAATGTTCGCAGAACAGGCTGCAAGCCTACAAGCATAATAAGGTCAAGCCCGCGAAGCACGTCGAGCGAAAGTAACCGTCCATTATTTTTCATAGCATTTTTCTTTTCGCTTAGAGACATTTGAAATTTTAAACGTTACTAAGATACGGTTTTTTATGTTTCCATGCAGCATTTTACACCTTTTTTATATATCTTAGCAATGTTAAGTGGAATATAATCCGGAGTGAAATTCAAGTAACGTCAGAAAATAGTGATTGGCAATGAATATTGAGCCTATAGCATATTATCATTCCCTGTTGCCGACTAAGTTCGGTGTGCCACGGCAAAGCGGTATAGTGCCCGAATTGTGTGGCCGTGTAGTCTTTGAGCCTCCTTACAGGAATGCCGATGCTCTGAGGGGTATAGAAGGTTTTGATTATCTGTGGCTCATATGGTCTTTCTCGCTGAACCGCTCGAAGAGTGATGAGTGGTCGCCCCTTGTACGTCCGCCGCTGCTTGGCGGCAACGAGTATATGGGTGTCTTTGCAACACGCTCTTCCTTTCGTCCCAATGGCATCGGCCTCTCTTCGGTACGTCTGCTGGGGGTGGAGAACAGTGTCGACGGTATGGTCTTGCTTGTCTCGGGTGCCGACCTTGTAGACGGTACTCCAATCTACGATGTGAAACCTTATATTGAATACAGCGACTCCCACACAGGTGTACGTTGCGGTTTTGTCGACAGCAATAAGTGGAGGGGCGTAGAGGTGCGCTTTCCCGAATATTTGCGTAGCTTTTTCAGTGAGGCCGATTTCGCTGCATTGTATCGAATTCTTCAACTCGACCCGCGTCCACAGTATCACGATGACCCGGAGCGGGTCTACGGAATGCCTTTTGGCGGGTATGATGTGAGGTTTACTGTGTCGTGCGACGGAGTACTCCTTGTCAAGGAAATTGTAAAGCTTAAAGAAACGTAGCGGTAATCCTCGGTGAACTGGGATTACCGCTACGGTAACAATTCTGATTAATCAATCAGTTGTACATAAAACGCTTTATGCTGCCCTTGGGGGTCTTTGCGAAAGGCTCTTCCCGCAATTCATAGTCGCTAATCTGCGAATAGACCGGTATCTGGCTGTTAAGGGTTTCTATATTCCTCTCCATGATTCCTTTGAGTGTTTCGGCCGAAACTCCATCGTTCGCCAGCAGGTCGGCGTTCGGGACAATGAGTGCATAGAACTTTTCGCCACGTTGTACAATTATCGATTCTGCCACATAAGGCATTACATTCAGTTTAACCTCAATCTCCTCAGGGTACACATTCTGGCCGTTGCTTGCAAGCAACATACTCTTGCAACGTCCTACAAGGAAGAGTGTGTTCTCTTTGTCAATGACACCCAGGTCGCCGGTCCGGAACCATCCCTCTTCGGTGAATACCTCCTTGTCGGCTTCGGGGTTCTTGTAGTATCCCACGAAACAGTTGTCGCCCTTTACCCACAACTCACCAATAGTCTTTTGTGGGTCGGCAGAATCGATTCGTGCCTGCATGCGTTCTACAATCTCTCCGCAGGACTTTAGCTTGTAATGTCCCAGGTGTCCTAATGATATTGTCGGTGCGCACTCCGTCATACCATATCCTGTGACGAGTGGCATATCGAGCTTTGTTATGAGCAGTTGTTCAAGGTTATCGGGGATTGCTGCACCGCCTGTTACAATAACCTCGCATTCTCCTCCCAGGTATGATAGCATGATTGTCCTTAGTGCCTGGCAGAACTCCGGATGATTCTTGTGGTCGGCAAGGCGTGCTTCACCGGTGCGGCTGTGAATGAATTCTCCAATGGCATATTCGGCCATCTTGCTGAGCACTAGCGGAACCATCATAATGACACGCGGCTTAACCTGCTGCATGGCATCCTTCAGTATGCTTGGTGCCGGCGGCAAGCCAAGAACTGTGAGGTGCATTCCGGTACACATACATGCAACCATGTCATAGAGCAGGCCAAAGATATGGGCAAATGGCAATACGCTAAGATAGTTGTCGCCGCGCCTGTAGGGAAAATGTTCTGGTATCATTTCTACATTGCTGCTGATGTTGCGCACCGTCAGCATCACTCCTTTCGGGTTTCCGGTAG
>CAZAIM010000104.1:0-8113 GCA_964485215.1 uncultured Bacteroidaceae bacterium
TTATCGCTAATCACCAAATTTTCAGCTAATTATATTTCATCGAACTCACGTTAATATACACTTGCTTTGGTGTCGGTTGCCATTATACCCTTTAACACTATCATTGCTATTGTTTTAGATTTGTTTTGCGCCAATCAAGGGAAAAATATTCCTGAAAACAGAGTAAAAACAAGGAAAAATGTCAATTTATTCAGTTTTGATATATTTTTATAAGAAATTTAAACAGCTTCTAATTGCTATTATCAATTTTAATTTATATCTTGCGACAGAGAAAATATAAAATTTGACCGTAGTTTATAAATTCAAACAGCTTCTTTTATGGGCAAAGAGAAAATCTATATAGAATATCCGATGAAGGGCAGTGCTTCAATGATATGGAGATATATAGGAACTTCGGCCGGCCTTTCTCCTTGGTTCGCCGACAGAGTTGAAAACTTTGACAAGACTTTTCACTTCTATTGGGGAAAGAGCGAACACAAAGTCGCACACCTTGTAGCACAAAGAAATGGTGTCTATGTTAAATTCAGGTGGGAAGAGGAGAGCCAGAACACATTCTTTGAAATGAGAATTGCCTATAATGAGCTCACAAGAGAACATACTCTTGAGATAACAGATTTCGCCGAAAAGGGTGAGGCTGAAGACCAGAAAGACCTATGGGATTCACAAATAGAGAACCTGAGACGACAATCGGGAATGTAAGAAGCAGTTTTTATAATTTATTAGGTAAATAATCAAGGTTTTTATACTAACTTTGTACAGAAAAGCTGTCACAGCAAAGCAGACAGTTTTTCTGTACACTTTTTTTTAGAAACAACACAGGCACAGTATAACAGAATATGAAATTCCTAAGGTTCTTGCGTATTAAAAAGTTGGATCTCTTTATAATAAAGACATTCTCAACTAATTTGATGGGTACCTTTCTCATTTGCCTGTTTATCTTCATAATGCAGCTGCTGTGGAGATGGGTCGACGATTTTGTTGACAAAGGTCTCGATTTTGGAGTTCTCGCACAGTTCTTCATTCTTGGCTCAATAACGCTGGTATCACAGGCTTTTCCCCTTGCCATACTGCTTGCCTCACTGATGACATTCGGCAATTTCGGCGAAAAACTTGAACTGCTTGCAATGAAGGCAGCCGGAATACCGCTGCTGAGAATTATGGCACCTCTTATTGTGTGCTGTACACTGCTTGGAGGAGTGTCGTTCCTTTTCCAAAACGTAATAAGCCCGGCTGCACAGATGAAACTGTTCACGGTAATGTACTCAATAAAGCAGACTTCGCCCGAAAGTGAAATTCCTGAAGGTGTGTTCTACAACAAGCTCGACGGCTACAATATCTATGTCGAACACAAGGACAAGGAGAGCGGAACACTGCACAATGTTGTCATTTACGATGTTACACAGGGATTCGAGAAGGCCAATATACTTGTTTCCGACTCAGCCAAGATTGCAAACACTTCCGATGAGAAATACATGATACTTACCATGTACTCGGGCGAACAGTTCTCTAACCTTGCCGATGAGCAGATTAACAAGAAGAATATGCCCTACCGCAGGGAAACCTTCAGCAAAAAGAGAGTTATGATTGAGGTTGAGGGTGGTTTCGAAATGAAGGATGCTTCGTTTATGAAGTCGAATGCTGCAAGCAAGAACATCAAGGAACTTGAAGTAGCTATCGATTCTCTCTCTATTGCCAACGACAGCATAGGAAGACAGAACTTCAAGGTGCTCATGCGTTCAGCATATAATGCAGATACAGAACTCGAAACAAATGATTCTGTGATGATGACAAGAGACAAAGTGTACAGCATTGATGTAGACAGTGTGTTCAGTAATGCATCGAACAAGAACAAACTTATATGGAAGCGCAGTGCACTGAACAAGGTAAAGCAACTGAAGGTAGACCACGAAATAAACAGCAAGATTCTTCATTCTCTCGACAAGGACCTTAACAAACACAAAATTTCGTGGTGGGAGAAATTTACTCTTTCAATAGGTTGTCTTATATTCTTCTTCATAGGTGCTCCACTCGGTGCCATTGTGAGAAAGGGAGGTCTTGGATACCCGGTACTCATTTCTGTAGCAACATTCATACTCTACTATATTTTCAACACATCGGGCTACAAGATGTCGCGCGAAGGAGAATGGAATATTTGGTTTGGTGCCTGGGTGAGTACATTTATTCTGGCACCTCTTGGACTATTCTTCACATATCAGTCGAACAAGGATTCCGCTATCTTCAACAGCGATGCCGTTTCGTCATTCTTCAGAATGTTGTTCGGTATTCCCGAAAAACGGCACATCCCATTAAAGGAGGTTATCATTGAAACGCCAGACTATGAAAACGACCATATAATTCTGAAGGAACTTGCAGGCGAAGCAAGGAGATACAGAAAAGAGAACAGGCTTAGAAAACTGCCGTCGATAAAGAAAGTGTTCTTCAATGAAAAGGACAGAACGCTCGACAGTTTCAATGAAAAACTAGAGAACCTGATAGAGGAACTGAGCAACACAAAGAGCAGAAAGACAATAATTCTGCTTAATGAATATCCAATATTGTCGCCTCATGCTACACTGTCGCCATTCAAAAGAAGGTGGTTCAACGTATTGTCACTGCTGATATTCCCTGTAGGGATAATTATATATCTCAGGTCTATAAAATTTAGGTTCAGGCTTGCCAAGGACCTTGTGAAGATAGAAGAGAAAAGCAAGAACATAATAACAATACTTACTAAAGAAAAACTTATAAGCAACGAAATATGAAAAACTTCAAATTGAATACCATAGAAGATGCACTGGACGATTTCAGAAACGGTAAATTTGTCATTGTCGTAGATGACGAGGACCGTGAGAATGAGGGTGATTTCATTATTGCTGCCGAGAAGATTACTCCCGAAGCGGTAAACTTTATGCTGAAGAACGGACGCGGTGTGTTGTGTGCACCTATTACGTTGTCACGCTGCAAGGAACTGCAGCTCGACCCGCAGGTAAATGCAAACACAAGCCTTCTTGGAACACCGTTCACTGTAACCATAGACAAGGTTGAAGGCTGCACTACCGGTGTATCGACAGCCGATAGAGCTGCTACCATAAAGGCACTTGCCGACCCTGAGAGCAGGCCTGAGACATTTGCACGTCCGGGACACATAAACCCTCTTTATGCCCAGGACAATGGTGTTCTCCGACGTGCCGGACACACCGAGGCAAGCATTGACCTTGCACGTCTTGCAGGGCTCTACCCTGCCGCTGCACTCATTGAGATTATGAACGAGGACGGCACAATGGCCCGCCTTCCGCAACTCGCCGAAATAGCAAAGGAGCACAATCTTAAAATAATATCAATAAAAGACCTAATAGAGTACAGGCTTAAAATGGAATCGCTTGTAGAAAAGGGTGAGGAGGTAGATATGCCCACAGAACACGGCCATTTCCGTCTCATTCCGTTCCGTCAGAAATCGAATGGACTGGAGCATATTGCACTCATTAAGGGAGAATGGCAGGATGATGAACCAATACTTGTACGTGTACACTCATCGTGCATGACTGGTGATATATTCGGTTCACAACGTTGCGACTGCGGAGCACAGCTGCACGAGACCATGAAACTTATTGAAAAGACTGGAAAAGGCGTGGTAGTGTACCTTAACCAGGAAGGCCGTGGAATTGGACTTATGAACAAGATGCGTGCCTATAAGTTGCAGGAGGAGGGAATGGACACAGTAGATGCAAACCTATGCCTGGGGTTCAAGGCAGACGAAAGGGACTACGGAGTTGGTGCAGAGATTCTGCGTCAGATAGGTGTGCACAAGATGCGTCTTATAACCAACAACCCGGTAAAGAGGATTGGACTCGAGAGTTACGGACTTGAAATTACCGAGAATGTAAGCATAGAGATTAAGCCTAACAGCTACAATTCGCGCTACCTGCATACAAAAGCCGAGAGAATGGGACACACGCTTCATTTCGACAAGGAATAACAAACCATAAATAATATGAACAAACTATCAGACCGCGTAAACCGATTGGCACCGTCGGCAACACTGGCTATGTCACAGAAGAGCCAGGAACTAAAGGCACAAGGTGTCGATGTAATTAATATGAGTGTAGGTGAACCCGATTTCAACACACCCGATGCCATCAAGTCTGCCGCAAAGCAGGCCATCGATGACAACTGGTCGCGCTACTCTCCAGTTCCGGGCTACCCTACCCTACGTAAAGCTATTGTAGAAAAACTAAAGAACGAGAACGGGCTTGATTTTACTGAAGCACAGATTTCTGTTTCTAACGGTGCAAAACAGGCTGTATGCAATGCAATTATGGCACTTGTAAACCCTGGTGACGAAGTTATTGTTCCTGCACCCTATTGGGTGAGCTACCCCGATATGGTAAAGCTCGCCGACGGTACTCCCGTAATTGTGAGCGCAGGAATTGAACAGAATTTCAAGATAACAGGTGCACAGCTTGAGGCTGCAATAACTCCAAAGACAAAGATGCTTATTCTTTGCTCACCATCGAACCCAACAGGCTCGGTATATACAAAAGAGGAACTGAAGGAACTTGCCGATGTGCTTGTGAAATACCCTAATGTATTTGTAGTGGCCGATGAAATTTATGAGCACATAAGCTACGTTGGAAAACATCAGAGCATTGCACAGTTCCCCGAGATTAGAGAACGTGTAATAATTATCAACGGTGTGTCAAAAGCATATGCAATGACAGGCTGGCGCATTGGTTACCTTGCTGCTGCCGACTGGATTGTAAAGGGATGCAACAAGCTCCAGGGACAATATACAAGCGGACCTTGTTCTGTTTCACAGATGGCATCGCTTGAGGCATACACAGGCTCACAGGAGCCTGTCGAGGAGATGCGCCAGGCATTCCAGCGTCGACGCGACCTTATAGTAAAGCTTGCCAAGGAGATTCCGGGTCTTGAAGTAAATGTTCCCGAAGGTGCATTCTATCTCTTCCCTAAATGCAGCTCATTCTACGGAAAGAGCTATAACGGAACAGTTATCAACAACAGTGACGACTTGGCTATGTATCTGCTTACCGAAGCACACGTTGCTGCTGTAGGCGGAACATCGTTCGGTGCACCAGAGTGCTTCAGAATGAGTTATGCAACAAGTGACGAGAACATTATAGAGGCCATACGCCGCATTAAGGAGGCTCTTGCAAAGCTGGTATAATGTATCCTTTTATATAATAGCCGGTCAGTGTAATATTGACCGGCTATTTATATAACTGTTGATAACCTGTTGAAAACGCTGTAATAAATTAAAGAAAAAAAGTAGCATTTAAATTTTGCATTAAGGAATAAAAAAACAAGCAACGAATGTTATTCAAAATCCAAATTATATTACCACTTTTTAAAATCGAATTATAAATAAAATTTTCAACTGTTTTCAACAGATAAATCATAGTGAAATTTTAAAAAAAACATTTTCAACAAGAAGTTGATAAAGTATAACATATTATTATCAATCAATAATTTAACATAAAAGAAATTTGTTGATAAAATATATTTTCACTTGAATAACTTAAAAAGCAAGGAAAGAGAGTTTTTTTTCTCTACATTATCAACAGGATTTGTTGTTGTTGTTATCTTTTTAAATTTTTAAAAAGGAAATAAATATAATAATAATCGGTTGAAAGTGTGTATAACAGTTTTATAAGCAAAGAAATTCAAACAGTTTCTTATAAAATTGAAATGAATTTTAAACAACTTCTAAGTGTTTGAGTTATATTTGCATTATGGCAAAATATGTAATAATTCTTCTGGCCATTATAATGGCCTATCTCGATTACAAGGCTTATCGCAAGTTAGTCAATAACAATGTGAGCAAAAGACTATGCAAAGCATTCATTGCTGTTATTGTATTATCCTATGCGTTGTTGATAGCCTCACCATTTTTTATGTTCCTCTTTAGCAATGAGAGCAACAACAGGTTTATGATGCTCTTCTCAATGGTTATACTGACATTCTTTTCAGTATTCTCAGTTACAAGAATGGTTTTCTACCTGTTTTGGCTGCCCACAAGAAGAAAGTATTGGACATATGTTGCTTACACTGCATCGTCGCTTGTTCTTCTTAATTTCCTTTATGGTATATTCGTTACACGCAACGATTATGAAGTTAAGGAACTCGCGGTAGAATACAATAATCTTCCTGCTGCTTTCGACGGTTACCGTGTTGCATTCATTTCGGACATACACATTGGCTCTATGCTCAATGTTGAGAGTGAACTGAAGGATATTGTAGAAATAATAAACAGTACCGGAGCCGACATATTGCTTTTTGGCGGTGACTTGGTAAATATCTACCCCAGTGAACTCAGCGACAACATTCTCGAAATACTTTCTTCTGTAAAATGCCCTGACGGAGTTTTTTCAGTGTTAGGTAACCATGATACCGGAGCTTATATTAAAGATGCTACACCGGCTTCTCAGGAGCAAAATAGAGAGAGTTTAAGCAGAAGGTTGTCAACTATAGGATGGGTAATGTTGCGCGACAGTACCGCATATATAAAAAGAGGCTCCGATTCAATAGCTGTTACAGGCATAGACTATTCCGACAAGCTGCTCGAGCACAAGCATTCGTTGAATGTAATAGAGGATTTTGATGTTTCACATATATATGGCAATGTTCCGGCTGAGACATTCAACATAACAGTTTCACACTTACCTCAGTTATGGCAGCTTCTCACCGAAGGCAAATATAGTGACTTAACCCTGTCGGGTCACATACATGCCATGCAGATAAAATATTTTTCACTCTCACCTGCCATGTTAATGTACAACAACTGGAGCGGTCTTTATGAGAACAATAAAGGAAAGCTTTATATAAACGACGGTTTAGGAACTGTTGCTTTCCTGGCCCGCTTTGGAGCCCGTCCCGAGATAACTGTCATAGAGCTGAAGTGTAAATAAAAAAATATCCAACCAGCATATGCTGGTTGGATATTTTTCTTTTAAATAACTTTTGTTGTATGTCGTTTCTCCCACATTTGTTGGCGTTCACTTTCATCTACTAATTCTTCTACTTTATACAAAGTGTTTACCAAATCTTTGTGTGCCTCAAAATATGCCGGACCCTCATTAGGATGAGCCGAGATGAATTCATCTTCATTCATCATCATAAAATCCTGTTTAGCATCTTCGGGATAATTGTCTACAACAGCTGCTTCATCATCAACAAGTTTGTTGATAACAGCTATAACATCCTCACCGGTCTCAGCCTTTTTAAGTCCATCAGTTGCTGTTTTAATTACAGTTGTCAACTCTTTAGCCAATTCACCGGCACCTTTTTTGCCACATGATGTTACCAAACCAACAGCGAGGAACATTGCAAAGCAATAAACAAAAATTCTTTTCATAGTATAAGAAGCTGTTTAAATTTATATAAAAAATATTTCTTATATTGGAAAGTCGCTATTTCGTTGTTTTTTATATTCAAAAATGTCTGTTTTCTTCTTTTTTTCGGTTACGTAGCCTTTTCTATGCGCCCTCAAAAAAAATAATAAAAACACCCTATTCTTGCTCTATAAAAAACTAAACGATATAAATTTAAACGACTTCTAAAATTAATAATCTAATTCATCGTATGTCTTATCTGATATAGTTATAGCTGTGTCAATGACATTTGCTGCATCCTTAGCTGCTCTCTCAGCCATAGCATCACTATTTAACACAACAAAATAAAGAATAATTGCAAGAATATTTGCTACTAAACCTGCAATAGATTTATTCTGTTTTTTAATAACTGCAAAAATACCAAGTATTAAACCAATGGCTACCAATAGCCAAACCAACCAACTACTTATTACTAAAAACCAAACTGAAAGTAAAGGAAGAAGAGTGAAAATCACTGCAATGATTCCTAAAACCAAACTCGCTTTTCCAAGCTTTCCATTAACTTTTTCCATAGTCGTAAAAATTATAAATTAATAATGTTAACTGTTTGCAAAGATATGTAAATATGTTATAATGTATATTTGTCTTTTTTAGTCAGTTTTGTCAGTTTTTAAGAAGCTGTTTACAAGTAAGCCTGTTAATCATTTACTATCATTAGTGTCCACTAAAAAATCGAAATAGTTCTTTGAAATGATTGATATTTA
>CAZAIM010000105.1:0-8063 GCA_964485215.1 uncultured Bacteroidaceae bacterium
GACCCCCTGATTAACAGTCAGGTGCTCTAACCGACTGAGCTACTGAAGAATTTGTGTCGCGTTGTCTTTTGACGGTGCAAAAGTAGTACATCTTTTTATACCGTGCAAATTTTTCGAATGTTTTTTCCGGCAAAGTTCAAAAAAAAGCACTATCTACCTCCAAAATGGCTATCTTTTTATAAAAAAGGCAAAAAACGGAAAGCAAAAAGCAATAATCAGAGAGTAAAAGTGTATCTTCGCATCATATTTTTCCAAGAACGACAAACCCGTATGAGAAGAACAAATAAAATACTGCTTTTCCTGTTTGCCACAATGCTGTATACGACAGTATACGGACAGTCCAGCGACAGGCACAAGTTTCACCTGTCGAGACAACTTTCAATATTCAGCACTATAGTCAAGGATCTGAACCTTTTCTACGTCGACAGCATTATGCCCGAAAAGATGATGAACAAGGCAATAGACGCTATGCTGAACAATCTCGACCCATATACCGTGTACTACCCTGAGGAGAAAAGCGATGAACTGAAAATGATGACTACCGGCAAATATGCCGGAATAGGCTCCATCATACGTTACCACAATGACAAGAAGACAACAGTCCTTTCCAACCCCTACGAAGGAATGCCGGCTCACAGAGCAGGGCTTAGAGCTGGTGACCTTATTATGTCGATAGACGGGGTCTCAGTCAAGGGCATGAGCACAGACAGTGTCAGCAATATGTTACGTGGCGAACCGGGCACAAAACTGACACTTGAGATTGAGCGTCCTGGCCAGAAGGAGATAATGAAGGTAAGAATCGAGCGCGAGAGCATTGCACTGCCACCAATCACATATTATGGGTTGCAAAAGGGGAACATTGGCTTCATACAGCTCGAGAGCTTTACCGAAGGATGTGCCAAGGATATGCGCCGTGCCATCGTTGACCTGAAGCAGCAAGGAGCCGAATCGTTCATAATCGACCTGAGGAGCAACGGCGGAGGCCTACTGAACGAGGCTGTAGAAATTGTGAATCTGTTTGTCCCAAAAGGAAAGACAGTTGTAACAACAAAAGGAAAAATCAAGCAATCGAACGAGGTCTACAAGACACGTAAGGAACCACTCGATACTGTTTCGCCAATAGTGGTTCTGGTCGACGGACAGACAGCCTCGGCATCGGAAATTGTTGCAGGCTCGCTGCAAGACTTTGACAGGGCTGTAATCATTGGCTCACGCACGTTCGGTAAAGGCCTTGTACAGAGCACACGCCCGGTTACCGGTGGAGGATACCTGAAACTGACTACATCAAAATACTACACACCAAGCGGACGCTGCGTGCAGGCACTCGATTACTCGCATGTCATTGACAACGGCAAGACATCGCGCGTACCCGACAGTCTGACAAACAAATTCTATACCGAGGCTGGGCGCGAGGTACGCGATGGTGGTGGAATACGCCCCGACATTGAACCCAAGTCCGAAGAGGTATCAACCCTGCTCTACCACCTGTTGCAAGATATGGCAATATTTGATTTTGCAACCACATTCCACATTGAGAATGACAGCATTGCTCCAGCCGAGGAATTCATTATAAGCGATGAGATATACAATGATTTCAAGAAATATATAATCTCCACAGGCTTCAGTTACGACCTTGCCAGTGTGAGACTGCTTGCCGACCTGAAGAAAATGATTGAGTTTGAAGGATTTGGCGAGGTAACTAAGGAAGAAATCAAATCTCTCGAAAAAAAACTGCAGGCAAATCTTGAGCACTCGCTCACACATTTCAGCAAACATGTCAAGAACCTGCTTGCAGACGAGATTATTAAACGCTACTATGGACAAAAGGGGGAGATTATATATAGCCTTAGAGAGGACGAAGACCTCGCGGAAAGCTACAAGATTCTCAACGACAAGGAACTCTACAGGAAGACACTTTCTCCCAGGGCACAACAGCCAGTCAAGAAAGCAGACAAATAAAGAACGGTATATATACTAAATAAATGTATATCTTATAGACAACGAAGGTACCGCCAATTATCAAGTATCAACAAACAGGGTAACAGAACCAGCACAATAGTCAGCATATAATAACCGAGGGACGGCACAGAGCCGCCCCTCGGTTATTATATGCTGACTATATATATGTTTTTACATCATACCGCCCATTCCACCCATACCTGGAGCACCCATCGGCATTTCGGGCTTGTCCTCTTTCTTCTCAACAATCACACACTCTGTAGTGAGGAACATACCTGCTATGGAAGCAGCATTCTCCAAAGCTACACGGGTAACCTTTGCCGGGTCTACAACTCCAGCGGCAAACAGATTCTCATAGACATCGGCACGAGCATTGTATCCATAATCGCCTTTGCCCTCACGCACCTTCTGCACAACCACTGCGCCCTCCTTGCCAGCGTTGGCAACAATCTGGCGCAAAGGCTCTTCAATAGCACGTTTCACAATGGCAACACCGGTCTTTTCGTCTTCGTTAAATGTTTCAAGCCCCTCAAGAGAGTCGATAGAACGTATATATGCCACTCCGCCACCGGGAACGATACCCTCCTCGATTGCAGCACGTGTTGCACAGAGTGCATCGTCAACACGGTCCTTCTTCTCCTTCATCTCAACTTCTGATGCAGCACCAACATAAAGCACAGCTACACCGCCTGCCAACTTGGCAAGACGCTCCTGAAGCTTCTCCTTGTCATAGTCACTCTTTGTGGTTGCAATCTGCGCCTTTATCTGAGCAACACGTTGAGCTATGGCCTCTTTGTCGCCGTTGCCGTCGACAATCGTAGTATTGTCCTTGCTTACTGTGATTTTGCCACATGTACCAAGCATTTCAAGAGTTGCCTGTTCAAGCTTTATGCCCTTCTCTTCACTGATTACGATACCACCGGTGAGAGTAGCAATATCCTCAAGCATATCCTTGCGGCGGTCGCCGAAACCGGGAGCCTTAACTGCACATATCTTGAGCTGAGTACGTAAGCGGTTAACAACCAACGTTGTAAGAGCTTCACTCTCAACATCCTCTGCAATAATGAGAAGAGGACGACCAGTCTGAACGGCAGGTTCAAGAATGGGGAGCATATCCTTGAGATTTGTAATCTTCTTGTCATATATGAGCACGTAGGGGTTCTCCATTTCGCACTCCATCTTCTCGGTATCGGTAATGAAGTATGCTGACAAGTAACCGCGATCGAACTGCATACCTTCTACAACCCCAATAGTTGTATCACGGCTCTTAGCCTCTTCGATAGTAATTACACCATCCTTTGAAACCTTACGCATTGCATCGGCTATAAGCTTGCCTATTTCGGCATCATTGTTTGCCGATATTGAAGCAACTTGCTCTATCTTGTCATAATCGGCACCAACCTCTTCGCTCTGAGCCTTGATAGATTCAACAACTTTTGTCACAGCCTTGTCGATTCCGCGTTTCAGGTCCATAGGATTTGCACCGGCTGTCACATTACGCAAGCCCTCGGTGATGATTGCCTGAGCAAGCAACGTTGCAGTTGTTGTTCCGTCACCTGCATCGTCGTTAGTCTTAGCCGCAACCGATTTCACAAGCTGTGCACCTGTGTTCATATAAGCGTCGTCGAGTTCTATCTCCTTTGCCACAGAAACACCATCCTTGGTGATGTGCGGAGCACCGAACTTCTTCTCAATTATAACATTGCGTCCCTTTGGGCCGAGTGTAACCTTTACTGCATTAGCAAGTTCGTCGACACCCTTCTTCAACTGGTCGCGGGCATCCATATTAAATAGAATTTCCTTTGCCATAATATTATTCTTTCAATTAATGTTATCCAATAATAGCCAATACATCGCTCTGGCGCATAATCAAATACTTCTCACCCTCGAACTCGAGTTCGCTGCCTGCATACTTGCCATAGAGAACCTGGTCGCCAACAGCAATTACCATTTCCTCGTCTTTGGTACCGTTTCCTACAGCAACCACCTTACCCTGTAGGGGCTTCTCCTTTGCCGTGTCCGGGATAATGATACCACCAATTGTCTTCTCCTCTGCAGGCTGAGGCAAAATGAGCACTCTGTCTGCCAATGGTTTAATGTTCATAGTCTTTATATTTGTTATCGGTTAATTTTATTCCTGTGCACCCTGGCACATTATTGTAATAACGAAAAGTATGCCAATAAAGTTCAACACAGCGCAACTGCGACAAAAATACACAATATTTTCATAGCATCAGACAGTGAGTGACATTTTGGCAGAAAGAGCAAAAAAACTGGAAGCAGCCCTTTTTCATTCATTGCATTATCAGATACGTGGTGTACGCTACATATCCTGCAACTAGCAATGCTCCTTCGAAGCGTGTGATAACTGCCTTGCCGCCAAAACGCGCGACAATGTAGATGAGCAGAGACGATGCCACAAGTACATAGTAGTCGACACAGCTGAAGCCTTTGAGCGATATTGGCGAAATGGTTGCTGCGGTTCCAAGAATGAAGAAGATATTGAGTATGTTGCTGCCAAGTACATTGCCAAGTGCTATGCCTACGTTACCCTTGCGAGCAGCGTTGACAGAGACTGCAAGTTCGGGCAACGAACTGCCGGCCGAGACAATGGTAATGCCTATCACAGCTTCGGACAGACCTGCAAGCCTGGCAATATCGGTTGCACCGTCGACAAAAAGATTGCCTCCCAAAATGAGCGCGGCAAGGCCGGCTATGATATAAAGTGCAATCCTGACTGCCGTAACAGCAGGCGGCACACTGCTCTCCTCGCTTTCGTCGGCCGGGATAGAGAATGTATAACGCAGAAAAACAGCAAGGAAACAGAAAAGCAGAAGACCGCCGTAACGGGTAATGTATTCGCCAGGCGCACCTCCTACAAGCATACTGCCCGAAAGCAATAGAACAACAACAGACGCAAGGAGGTTGAAAGGAATCTCACGGCTAAGCATCCGTGCATTGAACCTGATAGGGGCTATAAGCGCAGCTACTCCAAGGATGAACATTCCATTGAAAATGTTGCTGCCGATTATATTGCCAAGTGCTATACCGGAACTGCCCTTTATAGCTGAGCCTGTGCTTATTACAAATTCAGGCAACGATGTACCCATTGCTACAATAGTAAGTCCTATGACAAGTTCGCTTATATTGAACCTTCGCGCCAATGCCGATGCTCCCTTCGTGAGCCAGTCGGCACCAAATATAACAAGCACTATGCCAGCAAGAAAATAAATCACAGAAAGTATCATATTGTTTTTATTTTAAGTTGTTAGAATGCATTCAATTTCATATCGCTGAAACTGCATATTGCCATATTCTCCAAAGCAGCCTGCAGTCTACCTGACTACAACCTTTTTTCCGTTTACTATATATATACCCGGCACAAGATTATTGGCACCTTCGATGAAAACTCTGCGACCTTGCAGGTCGTAAATCTCATTGCTCCTTGCACTTTCATCATTACTCTTGTCCAACAACCCGTCAATGCCGGTATCCACACCACCGACAACATTGAAACTGCCGCCTTGCTCAGGTGAGAGGGCTGTGAGCGTATATGCTACACCGCCAATCTCCTCAATGCGGATTACACCGCCAGGCATAGAACGTACAGCAGAAATGAAATCGACATCAACATTGCCTACATTCACATTTGGCAGTTCTACCACACAGCTTCCGTCACGGGCCGGCACCGACTCGGCCAGCACATAATCGAATGATGCACCGTAATTGGCCGACATACTTATGCACAAACGGCTATCGGAACTGAAGAAACCATTGTTGACACCCCACTTCACCTCAACACATTCGCCGGCTGCATAGCTCTCCTTTGCAGGAGAGAGAGAAGCTGCAAAAGGAGTTCCGCCAACTACTTGCACCTCGGCATCCCACACAGCATAATTGCAATAGAACGGACTTCTCTTCATAGCCTCCAGAGTATATTCCTCAGGGCAGTCATAAACAAGAAGACTTATGCCATACGTACCCGGATAGAGCGTCGGAATATCCGTACCGGTAACCGAATAGAAATATTCAGGATAGAACATATCGGCAGAATATCGTGGCCTGTAATCTATTATGTGGCTGCTCTGCGGTGGCAACGATGCTAACGACTCGACATCATTGCCCATTGACATATATCTCAAAGTATCGTCGTTATCATCTGTCGCATACAGACCTACGGCAAGGCAACTTCCTTGAGGTATTCTGTAACTGCCATGCATTTTGTTGGAAAGGAAGCCCGGTGCAGAATTTACCACCTTTATACCATAGACATAATTGCCTCCGGCATCATTGCCGACAAGCTGCGTCCGCTGTTCATCGCTGTAATAGGCACCGTTGCGTTCCATACATGCAACGCGTATCTCCTTCAAGGACGGATAGGAAAGGAAATCCCCTATGTTATCCATAAGGCTACCCTCACCCGGAACTGTATGGCCGGCTCCAAGAAGATGGCCTATTTCGTGCGCCACAACCCAGGTATCGGGCATTGCATATCCACTACCCTTTGCCGAGTGGGAATACGCACCATGCTGCACAGAGAGACCGGTATTCTCACTGTTATCGGGACGATAAGCGACCCACATAGCAATATCATAGGCATCAGAGCCAATAATTCCGTCAAGCAGTTCTGTACCGAAACTCGGAGCGTTATATATACTTTCGTCAATGAGATTCCTTTCATGCATTACCAAACTCTCATCGGTTATAACCTCGAAGCAGAAACCGGCAGGAACGAACACTCTGTTTACAAAATCCTCACACTCTTGCCAAAATTCAATGACAGAGTCATAGTTACTGCCGAAGTCTTCCTCAAAGGCACTGTTGGCAACAGGTATAGCCAGACGGTAAAAACGCAGTACATTATCACCGGGGACTGAACTCTCCTGAGCCGTCAGACGGAAAGGAAGAAGAAGTAACAACAATATAGGAACTACAGCTTTCATAGTTGTGAAGTTTTCGGGATGCTAAATTAACAAAACAAGCGGGAATATAACATATACCGGATTTGTTTTTCAAAAAAAAAGATAATTTTGTAATGTTTGTCATCCCTGTACGTCATATAAATAGAAGCGATTAATCAAAATCATAATACCATGAGAACAATATTAACTATCCTATTTCTCTCTACCGCATTTGCAGCACAGGCACAGGACAAGCTTGAACCATACAGGGAACGTACTAAAGAGGACGGCTTATGCAGCGTTTTCTACGCGCAGGAGTTATGGCGTCTCCTGAACCCCGATAACGCCGAGTGGGGTGTATTGCGCGACATTGAGCTAATGACAGAGGCTTCGCTCACATATGATGCAGAAACCCATTCGCTTGTCTTTACCGAAATTGACGGAATATTATGGGGCATTGTACGAGATGCCACCACAAAAAGAATTGAAAAAGGGAACCACGTCTGGTTCAAAGACCGCAAGAAAGTCAAGAGAAGCTACAAGGCACCAGGCACAAAGAGCATAAGCCTTGCAATACCCGAGGGAATTGCCAGCAAACTGAAGGCACTTTGGCTTGCTGCAGTAAGCACTACTGCAAAGAATGATCTGTATATACTCAGTGGATTAAACTTTACATATTTTATCGACGGTAAAAAAGCTGTAGGAAAAGGAAGCGGAAAAGATTGGATTAAAGTTCCACGTTTAGAGGAACTGACAATAAACCTCTTCAAGGCCGTTCAAAAACAAGATAGCAACATGCTACTGCAACTGGAACCGGAGATTGATGAACTGTACAAGATGTTTATGAAGCAGGAATAAGCAATTATAAATACCACAAAAAAACAAGCGGTTCACAAATGAAGTGAACCGCTTGTTTATATATAAGTTTCAATTACTCGGCACGGAGTGTGAAACGCTGGAAGCCTGTAGCTGTAAGCTCCTTGTCAAAGCCCTTCAAGAAGTCAGCAACAGAAATCTTCTCGTTCTGGCAGTAGCCCTGCTGGAGCAAGCAAACCTCCTTGTAGTACTTCTGGATACGACCGTCGGCGATGCGAGCAATCATATTCTCAGGCTTACCCTCTTCGCGAGCCTTCTCCTCTGCTACAACACGCTCTTTAGCAATCAAAGCAGGATCGAGATCCTCGCTTGTAAGTGCAAGAGGTG
>CAZAIM010000106.1:0-7945 GCA_964485215.1 uncultured Bacteroidaceae bacterium
TCAAGCTGAAGCACCTCTATCCTATATTGAACTTTTAAGTGTTACAAAGTACTAGCCATTTAATTTATCTTTTAATTTCGCCAAAAATGTATCTCTGCGTCTCACTGTGTCTCACAGCGTCTCATTTCTCCATCATCTCGCCAACCACAAAGTGGCTGTTTTAGTGGCGAGGTACACAGGAGGTACAAAAACAGGCGTAAAAAGGCTTAGCAACGATTAACAACAATGCTTGCACAAATAAAAATAGCACCCGTAAAGAGTGCTATACTAATCATTTATGATTGATTTAACTTATTTGTAATCAACTACTTACTTTCCGATGCAGAAGTTGGCGAATATATTTCCAAGAATTTCGTCGTTCGTCACTTCGCCTACTATTTCGCTCAGGTTTCCGATGGCTGCACGCAGGGGTTCGCTCACCAGGTCTCCCGACAGGCCGCCGGCCAGACCGGCTTTCACCTCCTTGATGTTTTCGAGTGCACGGACAAGTGCCTCATAGTGGCGCACATTGGTAACAATTACATCTCCGGCAGAAATAGCCGGCATCGACGCGCTGCGGACAAGAAACTCCTCAAGCCTGTCCATATTTGTACCCTGACGAGCCGAGATTGCCCAAAGGTCACGTTTTTCCCATTCCACATTGGCTGCATACTGCTGAACCAACGATTCGGCCCATTGCATAACTCTGGAGAGGGTTATGGGGTCTACAATATCGCATTTGTTCACAAGAATCGCAAGTTTCTTCCCCTTACACACAGGCAAAAGCCTACGGGCAAGTTCTTCAAGTTCGGCCTTGCCGGCCGACGGGTCTATCATCCACAGCGCGATGGAAGACTTCCTGAGCTGTTCCAAAGCGCGCTCAATACCTATACGCTCTACAACGTCACGTGTTTCGCGCAGACCCGCTGTATCTATGAAACGGAAGGATATACCGCTAAGCGTCATCATTCCCTCTACAGTGTCGCGCGTTGTTCCGCAAATTTCGCTCACAATAGCTCGGTCTTCGTGCAATAACGCATTGAGCAGAGTGCTTTTACCGGCATTTGTTTCACCTACTATAGCAACTGGAACACCATTGCGCACTGCGTTGCCGACGCCGAATGAACTTGCCAGGCGAGAGATAACCGTCTCAACCTCTTCGCAAAGCCCGAGAAGTTCTTCACGGTCGGCAAAAGCGACATCCTCCTCGCCAAAATCGAGTTCCAGTTCCATAAGCGATGTCAGTTTCAGAAGCTTGTTTCTAAGCACAGCAAGTTCATTGCTGAAACCACCCTTCAGCTGGTTTATTGCAAGTCTGTGCGATGCACGGGAAGTCGATGCTATGAGGTCGGCGACAGCTTCGGCACGGCTAAGATCCATTTTGCCGTTGACAAAGGCCCGCATTGTAAACTCACCCGGGGCGGCCTGGCGGACACCAAGATCGAGGAGGGTAAGCAGGAGCTGCTGCACAATATACTGCGATGCGTGACAACTTATCTCCACAACATCCTCGCCTGTATAACTTCGGGGAGCACGCATAACAGTGAGCATAGCTTCATCGAGAACCTCGTTGCCATCGGTGCATATATCACCGAAAAACAACTTGTTAGGCTCGGCAAATTCAAGTTGTACTCCACTCCTGGGATAAAAAATCCTTGATGCCAATTCGACAGCACGGCTGCCCGATATTCTCACAACATTTATTGCTCCGCCCTGCGCGGTTGCAAGAGCGCAAATAGTATCATTCATTTCCCTACTGTTACTGTTTAAACAAATAGCGTTTGTAAATTATGTATCAACAAATTACCACTCCGCCGCAAATAAAGAAAGACCAAAAGAGAGGCCAGCGTGCAGAAGAGAGCCTACGGCCTGCTCTTTTGGAACAATCATCCAATTATTTTTCATATTCGGCCCAGAACCGTCTCTATCAGTTCGTTCATCTTGCGGCCATAATCAATGTTTACTTCTTTAGCTCGCCGGTTGGCAATGACAAGGCAAACCGTTACAGCCTTATGCCCCATAAGGGCTGCAAGACCAGCAAGAGCAGAACTTTCCATCTCAAAATTTGTTATGCGCTGCCCCTCGAACTCGAACGACTCTACAAGTTCGTTCTGCTTGGGGAATGCAAGCGGCACACGTAACTGGCGACCCTGAGGTCCAAAGAAACCTCCGCACGATATTGTAACACCACGCACCATATCATCCTTGGCTATGCGCTCTACAAGTTCGTCATCGGCCGGAACTGTATAAGGAGCACAAAGCAACGGCGACCAGTTGAGATGCTTCGTCAGCGCCTCCTCGAAAGGAAGGTCACAGGCCTCGTTGCGGCCGGCATAGAAATTAAGCAAGCCATCGAAGCCTACCGATTTGGCCGAACAGATATAAGAGCCCAGCGGAGTATACTCCTGCAAGCCTCCACAAGTACCTATGCGCACCATCTCGAGCCTACGGAACTGTTCCTTCTCGCAACGTGTCGCGAAGTCAATATTTGCCAAAGCGTCGAGTTCGTTAACCACAATATCAATGTTGTCGCAGCCTATACCGGTACCGACAACACTAATGCGTTTTCCTTTATACATTCCTGTTATTGTACGGAACTCACGTGCAGAGACATCACACTCCTGCGTATCGAAGAATGCCGCAACCTTGGGCACACGGTTAGGGTCGCCCACAAGAATAATTTTATCAGCCAACTGTTCCGGTTTTACTCCCAAATGATAAATTGCCCCGTTTGGCTCAATGAGCAATTCAGAAGGAGCGAAATAACGCTTCATAATCAACTTCGTCTTTTAGTTCAACCAAATATCAAAAACTCACTAAATATCAGTCTTTTGCAATATTGTCGCGCATAGCAGTATCGGCCTGGATGTTCTTCATCCTGTAGTAGTCCATTATGCCAAGGTTTCCACTGCGGAACGCTTCGGCCATAGCCTTAGGCACCTCGGCCTCGGCCTCAATGACATGAGCACGAGCCTCCTGGGCGCGAGCCTTGTTCTCCTGCTCAAGGGCAACAGCCATGGCACGACGCTCCTCGGCCTTGGCCTGGGCAATGTTCTTGTCGGCATTGGCCTGGTCTATCTGCAGGGCTGCACCGATATTCTTGCCTATATCAATGTCGGCAATGTCAATGGAGAGAATCTCGAATGCAGTACCGGCATCGAGACCCTTCTTGAGCACAAGCTTAGAAATTGAATCGGGATTCTCGAGCACAGCCTTGTGACTGTCGGCCGAACCTATAGAAGAGACGATACCCTCGCCCACTCGGGCAAGTACTGTATCCTCGCCTGCACCGCCCACAAGACGCTTGATGTTGGCACGTACCGTAACACGGGCTATGGCTATGAGCTGAATGCCATCCTTTGCCACAGCCGTAACATGAGGAGTGTCTATCACCTTGGGGTTCACCGACATCTGCACAGCCTCGAACACATCGCGACCAGCAAGGTCGATAGCCGTCGCCATCTGGAACGTCAGCTCTATGTTGGCCTTGGATGCCGAAACAAGGGCGTGCACCACCTTCTCCACGTTACCACCGGCAAGGTAGTGAGCCTCGAGACTATCGCGTGTTATATCCTCAAGCCCGGCCTTATGAGCCTCAATCATTGCCTGAACAATTATGCCGGGAGGCACATTTCGTATACGCATCAGGAATAGCTGCATAAGCGATATTCTCACTCCCGAAACCTTTGCCGACAGCCATAGCACGAACGGCACATAGTGGAAAAAAATTGCAAGGAGAACTATAACTCCTACAACAATACCACCGATAAGATACATATTTTCCATAATATAAAAATTATTAGTTCACTTTCTTCACAAACACCGAGTCGCCCGTAATGCGTATAATCTCAAGTTCCTCACCTTCGTTTATAAAACCCATTTCAGACTTGACCTCAACCGTCTCGCCATTGATTATAGCCTCGCCTATGAGTGCCAGGCGAGTTTTTGCCACGCCACGGTCGCCAACAGAGAGCTTGCTCATATCTACAACCTCAAGCCTGGAGTCAATGTTCTTCTTCAAGGCAAGTTTGTCGAGCGACTTGCCATACAGTGCCCACATAAAGAGAGCTATACATATGAGCATGACCGCAAGCAAGGTGAGCCAACCGGCAAGATTGCCGACAAAAAAGAAGGCATAGAGCACAGCACCCAACATAGCCAATGCACCGGAAAAACCGGTAATGCCGAAACCTGGGATGAACACAACCTCCACAAACATAAGCACCGTAGCTATAGTAACAAGCAACACAATTATTCCTATCTCCATATCACATCTTTATTTATACAATTCATTCTGTTCGACACGTCTTATCTCAAGCAACAGACGTTCCAAGGCTGCCTCCTCGGTCTCAACCTTAAGTTCAAGTTCAAGTATGGCACTGCGCATTGAGTTCTTGCCGGCAGTAGCCGCCTTGGCATACTCATCACGTTTCTTCTCGAGCAAGCCAGCATTCTTGGAAAGGGCTGCACCGCGTTGTCTCCACTCTTTAAAGAGAGCTCGTGCCTTTTCACTTCTGAAGTCGGAGAGAGACCTGTAATCGTGCAGGTCGTCTACAACAAACAGGAAATCGCCCTTGTCGTTATCTTCAGCCGCAGCATAGAGCAGCATAGCATACTGCCTTCTCGCCTCACGCATCAAGGATTCATCGGTCTGGGTATCGGCAATAGATGATATGCTGGCATAGGAGAGCAGTTTGTCGTACCCTAATTCATCCATGTTGTACTTGAGCTTCTTTCCGTTCGGGACAAACAGATATACGCAAACCTTACCCTCCGGCTGATTGCGGTCGGTAGCAAACCAACCAAGGTTGGCAACTTCATTGACAGCCAGCATATAATCATTTGCAGTGGAGTTGAAAGGCATTCCAAGACGTTCGGGGCGGTAGAAGCACTCCTCGTCGTAGTTGTAAGACGAAACAAAAAGGTCATAACCACCTATTGAGCCTTCGCCATCGCTGGCAAAGTAAAGGGTTGTACCATCGGCAAGCATAAACGGGTAGTTATCGTTACCATTGGTGTTGAAGCCCTCTATTTCATCAGCATTGCCCCATTCGTCGCCAATCCGGGCTCTGTGGTAGAGTTTCAGCTTTGGCAAGCTGTCGCCATTCGCAGCCGAGAAATATAAATCCATTCCACGTTCACTTTCATAGGCCACTCCCGGCAATCCGTCATCGCCAAAGTAATCGGCGCACGAAGCAAGCCTTCCCACATCGGGTCCCATTCTGTAGACCGATAGAAAATCATCCTTGTCGACCACGAAACTGTCGACGAAACAGACAGCCTCGGTATTGCGCACCATGCGGAAAAGCTGGTTCGCATACTCGAGCCTGCTATATCCCAGTTCACGCAAGGAATCGTTTTTGGCACGGTCGATATAATCGTCGAAAAAATCGGCAGCTTCGGAATAACGACGCTTGTGCAGATAGTAGTTGCCCATATACAGGTAGGCATTGGCTATCTTGCGCGAAACGGCAAATTCAAGCATCGGGAACACGTCGACCGAATCCTCCCCTGTCTCAAGACAACACGCCGCATACCAGTAATTGTATTCGCTATTGCGCGGATTGCTCTTATAGAGCTTCTCGAACATAGGCTTTGCCTCCTCGAAGCGTCCCTCTTCGAAGAGTTTGCGAGCCGCATTCTTGTTCTGAGCCGGTGCACTGAGGAACGAAAGGCAAGCCGCAAGCAATGTATAACAGATATATCTCATCGCAGAATCCATTGTAAGACAATTAAACCGAATGCCGTAGCAAAACAACCTCCGCTACTGCACACCGAAAAAAGCAGTGGCACATTCGAGATTTACCGCAAATATAATAAAACAAGCGAGAAATATCAAGTTGCTTGAATATTTTTCAATGCAGCAAGGCGAAATAAGCGTTGCTTGCGACGACGGAAGTTTCAACTTCATAAAGGAGTACAGCCTGCCGTCCCAAAGATAATCTTCGGGATTTATCTCAAAAACACAGGGACAGATTGAAAATTCTGCACCACTCTGCTCTATTTTTTAATAACACAAGAAAAGAAAGATGCAAAAAAAGAGATACCTTTGCACCACTATTGCAAAAAACACAAAAGCAGCCACCGCCGTCAGCAGAAGTACGGCAAAGAAAAGAAAGACCACATGCCCAAATTCACAGAACAACAGATAATTTTCAAGCGCATCTCAAAACAGTTCGGACGCGCAACAAAAGGCTATTCAATGCTTGAGGAGGGAGACAGAATACTTGTCGCGCTGTCGGGCGGGAAAGATTCACTCACGTTATTGCAGCTTATGGCCGAACGAAGCAGGATTCACAAACCCAGAATAGAGATTCTTGCCGCGCACGTTACGATGTCAAATATTCCTTACAAGACAGACACGGCATTCCTGCAAGATTTCTGCAACGGGCTAAGCGTGAGACTGCACATTCTCGAAAGCGGTTTTGATGCAAGTACCGACACTCGCAAGTCACCATGCTTCCTCTGCTCGTGGAACCGCCGCAAAGCACTCTTCACCCTTGCCCAGGAGCACAAATGCAACAAGATTGCATTGGGACACAATATGGACGATTTCATTGAGACCATGCTAATGAACATAACATTCCAGGGAGCCTTCAGCGCAATGGCACCTGTCATGCAGATGGAGAAATTCCCGATAACAGTAATACGTCCATTGTGCCTGACAAACGAGAACGATGTAGAGAAATATGCGGCTGAGAGCAACTTTCCTCAGCAGATAAAGAACTGCCCGTACGAGAACAGCACTAACCGCAAGGCCATGAAGGATATGCTCAGAAAGCTCGAGGAGCTGAACCCCGAGGCGAGGTATAACCTATGGGGAGCCATGAGCAACATCCAAACGGCACTGCTACCGCCCAAGATAGAGCACAAACAGTAAAAAATTTATACAATGTCAAAAACAATCCTTACTATTGTACTGTTGGTAATATCCAACTGCTTCATGACACTTGCCTGGTATGGCAACCTTAAACTGCAGGATATGAAAATAATCTCGCAGAACACGTCAATAGTGTTAATCGTATTGATTAGCTGGTGCGTCGCACTGCTTGAATACTCGTTCCTGATACCGGCCAACAGGATAGGCTCCGACATAAACGGAGGGCCATTCTCGCTGGTTCAGCTGAAAGTCATACAGGAAGTAATCTCGTGCTTGGTGTTCGGAGTATTGGTAACCGTGCTGTTCAAAGGACAGGCAATACAGTGGAACCATCTGGTTGCAGTACTGTTCCTGGTACTTGCCGTCTACTTCGTGTTTATGAAATGACACAGCATATCACATGAAAGACTTTGCGCGCCGGGTGTATCACTACAGCCGGCGCGCACCATTTACAAACACTATTCATTTACTAAAACAATATCATTTATGGTCTTTTCTTTTGTACTTATGTTTTTCTTAGTTCTCAATAAATAATCGGAAGTATCCTTTTCATGCGTTCTATTCTTGTTTTTCGCAGCATCGCCTGTTCCTGCCTTGCCGGAACCGTCTCAGGAATCAATTCTTGACGGTTCCTGCCAGACAGCTTTTAAAACATCAATTACTACGAAAAAGATAATTCGTTTACTTGAAGTAGCGGTTGAACAAACCCTCAAAACCCTTGCCATGGCGAGCCTCGTCCTTGGCCATCTCGTGAACCGTGTCGTGGATTGCATCGAGGTTAAGTTCCTTCGCACGCTTTGCAATGCGGTACTTGTCGCTATTGGCCTCGGCCTCTGCATTCATTCGCTTGTCGAGGTTTGTCTTTGTGTCCCAAACAACATCACCCAGCAGTTCGGCAAACTTGGCAGCGTGTTCTGCCTCTTCCCAAGCGTAACGTTTGAAAGCCTCTGCAATTTCGGGGTACCCCTCGCGGTCGGCCTGGCGGCTCATTGCCAAGTACATGCCAACCTCGGTGCACTCGCCTATGAAGTGGTTGTTGAGGTCCTTTATCATTTCGTCGTCGCAGCCCTTGGCTACACCTATAAC
>CAZAIM010000107.1:0-7898 GCA_964485215.1 uncultured Bacteroidaceae bacterium
TAAACTGCGGTTTTGAAGCCTGCACAAGCCTTGAACTTTGCTTTTTATTCACCCCCCCGACACAAAGAGGATGACTTTTTGGGTCACCCTCTTTGTCGTTAGCCTGAATTATTGCAGCATGGCAACAAGCTCATCGGCATTCATTGTGCTTTGTTCGCCTGTTGCCATGTTCTTTACAGCAACAGTCCCGTCGCAAATTTCCTGTTCTCCAATTATGGCTACATATGGTATTCCGTGACTGTTGGCATATCCCATCTGTTTCTTCATCTTGTCGCTGCTTGGATACAGTTCGGACGAAATGCCCTCCTTGCGAAGCCTGGACACTATGGAGAGTGAGTGCATAGCCTCCTTTTCGCCGAAGTTTACGAACATGACCTTTGTTGTGTGTATCGACTCTTTAGGGTAGAGGTCGAGCTGGTTCATGACATCGTATATACGGTCGGCACCGAAAGAGATTCCGACACCGGATACGCCCTCCATCCCGAACACTCCTGTCAGGTTGTCGTATCGTCCGCCACCGGTGATGCTGCCGATTGCAACATCAAGTGCCTTTACTTCAAGAATGGCTCCTGTGTAGTAGTTGAGACCGCGTGCGAGTGTCAGGTCAAGGTCGAGTGCGCTTCTAAGTTCAAGGCTCTCGAATGCCTTGAGAATAAACGTAATTTCCTCTATACCCTTTTCGCCGGTAGCGTTTCCCTTGAGCGTATTTGCAATGACCTGCATTTTCTCGCTGTTATTTCCTTGCGCCAAGAGTATCGGTGTGAGCTTTTCAATGGCTGCGTCACTGATGCCTTTGCTCTTCAGTTCGCCAATGACACCGTCCAGGCCCACCTTGTCAATCTTGTCGATAGCTACGGTTATATCTATTATCTTGTCGGGCTCGCCAATAACCTCTGCGATGCCTGCAAGTATCTTGCGGTTGTTCAGCTTGATGGCTACTCGTATGTTCAGTTTGCCGAATACATGGTCAATGAGCTGTATGAGTTCTACTTCGTTGATGAGCGAGTTGTTCCCGATGATGTCGGCATCGCACTGATAGAATTCGCGGTAACGTCCCTTCTGTGGCCTGTCGGCACGCCATACAGGCTGAATCTGGTAGCGTTTGAATGGGAATACAAGTTCTTCGCGGTGCATAACTACATAACGTGCAAATGGCACGGTAAGGTCGTAGCGCAGTCCTTTTTCGCAGAATTTTGAGGCTAACTTTGCTGCATTGCGGCTTAGCAGTTCTTCATCTGTGAGTCCGCTGAAGTAGTCGCCCGAGTTCTGTATCTTGAAGAGTAGTTTGTCGCCCTCCTCGCCATATTTGCCCATCAATGTGGAGAGGTTTTCCATTGCCGGTGTCTCTATCTGCTGGAAACCGAATGTGTGGAATGCTTCGCGAATGGTGTCGAATATATAATTCCTCTTTGACATCTCTATTGGTGAGAAGTCTCTTGTTCCCTTTGGTATTGAAGGTTTTGCTGCCATATGGTGTTAGTCGCGTCGGTTCATAAATATCATGACATAGTAGAGCAATGTTGCAAGCGAGGATATTGCTGCAATCACATATGTGTATGCAGCAGAGCGCAATGCGCTGCTTGCATATTTGTGGTTGCCGGCATTGGTTACCCCGGCGGTCTGTAGCCAGACGAGTGCCCTGCGGCTTGCGTCGATTTCAACCGGTAGTGTTATGAAGCTGAATAATGTTGTTGTTGCAAAAAGGATGATGCCTGCCAACAGCAGTTCGGGCATAGTCTCTACGGTGATGATACCGATGAGGAGCACCCACATCATAATGTTTGATGAAAACGAAACGACAGGTACCAGTGCTGAGCGCATCTTTAACGGAGCGTATGCTCTTGCGTGCTGCACGGCGTGTCCGCACTCGTGTGCCGCAACTGCGGCTGCAGCTACACTTGCCGAATTGTAGACACCTTCGCTAAGGTTGACGGTCTTGGTTGCCGGGTTGTAATGGTCGGTAAGGGTACCTCTTGTACTTACAACCTTGACATCGTAGATGCCGTTGTCGTGCAACATCTTTACGGCAATGTCGCGTCCTGTCATGCCTGTTGGTATCTTTGAGAACTTTTCGAATTTACTCTTGAGGTTTGCCTGTATCACGTAACTCAATATCGCTACACCGACAAATATAATCAGGTAGGTGTAGTTGAAACTTGTTGCCTGGCGTACTGCCAGATGTATGATTGAATCTATCATCTTTTCTATGTTTTTTGTTCAGTTTGTTTTTTCTGGAAGTTGTTATGTAATCTTTTAGGTCTATGAAGATAGACGCAGGCACGCTCACCCTTCGGGCGCATCAGTCGATGCTGCGTGTTATTGTCTGGTCGCGGTCCGGGCCAATAGAGAGGTATTTTACAGGAACGCCCAACTCCTTTTCAAGGAACTTTATGTAATCCTTGAACGCTTCGGGCAGTTCTTCCTCGCTACGGAGTTTTGTGAGGTCTGTCATCCAGCCCTTGACTTCGGTATATACAGGTTCCACGCCGTCAATGTCATATGGCAAATGGGTCAAAGTCTCGCCATTCTTCTTGTATGCGATGCAGGCCTTGATAGTGGGGAATGTGTCGAGGACATCGCTTTTCATGAGTATAAGGTGTGTAACACCGTTGACCATAATTGTATATTTCAAGGCTACAAGGTCAATCCATCCACAGCGGCGTTCGCGGCCGGTGACTGCGCCATATTCGTGCCCACGGTCGCGCATCTCGGCTCCGGTCTCATCGAACAGTTCTGTGGGGAACGGCCCTGCTCCCACCCTGGTGCAGTATGCCTTTGTAATTCCATAAACATTGCCTATCCTGTTCGGTGCAACGCCAAGGCCTGTGCAGGCTCCGGCACACACCGTGTTGGATGATGTTACAAACGGGTAGCTGCCAAAGTCAATGTCGAGCATGCTTCCCTGCGCACCTTCACAGAGGATAGACTTCCCTTCGTTCATGAGGTCGTTTATCAGCTGTTCGCTATCGATGAGACGGAACTTCTTTAGGTATTCGATACCCTCGAGCCAGTTCTTCTCCATTTCTGCTATGTCGTAGCTGTAGTTCATGTCCTTTAATATCTGCTCGTGGCGTGCCTTTGCCTTTGCGTATTTCTCTTCGAAGTTTTCGAGAATGTCTCCCACGCGAAGTCCGTTACGGCTTATCTTGTCGGTGTAGGTAGGGCCGATACCTTTGCCTGTAGTGCCAACCTTTGCGTCACCCTTTGCGGCTTCGTATGCTGCATCGAGCACGCGGTGTGTCGGCAGAATCAGATGAGCCTTCTTTGAGATGAAGAGGTTCTTGGTGAGGTCGTATCCGGCCTTTACAAGGTCTTCGGCCTCGCCTTTGAACAGTGCCGGGTCGAGCACGACACCGTTGCCGATAATGTTAGTCTTGTCTCCCTGGAATATGCCCGAAGGTATTGAGCGGAGGACAAATTTCTTTCCGTCAAATTCCAGAGTGTGTCCTGCGTTCGGGCCGCCCTGGAAACGTGCTACCACGTCGTAGTTCGGTGTCAGAACGTCAACAACCTTGCCTTTACCCTCATCTCCCCACTGGAGGCCTAATAATACATCGATATTCTGTTTCATAGTCATTTCTTTTTTGTCATTCGTGCCTTTCGTCTCTTGGCTGCCGTGTGGCATTTGCTGCAGAGACCGTATGCGTACAGCGAATAATGGGTTAAATGAAATTTCTTGATGTTTGCAGTTAAAATATCTGTTAAGTTTACATTGTTAATTTCTGCGACTTTTCCGCATTTGGTACATACCGTGTGCGCCTTGCCTGCGCCATAGCATTTCTCATATTTTGAGATGCTGCCATACTGGTGGTGAATTACAAGGTTCGCTTTTATCAGTATGGCGATTGTGTTGTACACAGTGGCGCGGCTGACCCTGAATTTCTCCTTCTCCTCGAGGTAGCCAAGCAATTCCTCAATCTCGAAACTGCCGTTCATTGAGTACACGGCATTGAGAATGGTAAACCGTTCCATAGTCTTCCGGCATCTGTTCTCTTTCAGATACTCTGTAAATAACTGGTTTACAGTGTCTAAGATTTTACCGTTCTCCATACTGCTATCGTTGCCGCAGATGTTGTTCGGGCTGGTGGATTCCTGCGTGGGCAGGCATACCGGAGCCGGCGGGAACTCTTTCTGCAGATTCGCTATACAAAGTTATCTATTTTTTGCGATAAATGTGTAGAAACATCTTTAAATTTCTATAAAAATATAGAAACAGTGTGGAAACAGTTAAAAACTTCTGTTTTAGGAGTCTGTTTGAAATTGACGGCAGGCCTGAGCATTGCTTTTCCAGGCATGAAAATATTTTATAGGAAACCCAAACAGCTTCTAAAGTATGTTCTTGAGCAGTTTGCCGACTTCTGTCCGTTCGGCAAGCCTGCTTCCCTGGATTCTTTCGGCAGCTTCGGGAAATGCGTCCAGGTATCGTGCAAGTGCATTGAGGGCACACCTTGTGTCTATTGCCGTGGGGGCGGTGTTAAGAAGGTCGGCTGCTGCCGATATGAATTTCATCTCCCCCCACTCAGTGATAGCTCCTCCATTCCTCACAATGTTCGACAGGGTTGCGTATCCGCAATAGCGGTATAGCCCATTCTCCTTGGCTATCCATCCGATAGCCCTCTCTTCGGCATCGGTGAGCCTGCACAGTATGTTCATTGCCAGATGGTCGGCGATTTCGGTGAAGCGTGTCTCTTCAATCCATTTTTCGGCTATTCGGCAATATTCTTCTTCGGGAAGAAGGAAAATGGCAAGGAGTTTGCATTCTCTGATATTGTCTTGCCAAAGTGCAAATGAAACCTCCTTTGCCTTTGGGTACTCGGCTGCAATTCCTTTCAGTCGAGGAATCTCAACACCGAAATTAATCTTGTAGTCGAGACCTTGCCGGCGTTGCAGCGTGGAGACTACACCGTTCATTGCAAGCCGCAGGCTCTTCTTTATGGATTTTACTGTTTCCTGTACTCCGTCTGGCATATAAGAAGCTGTTTGAATTTCCAATAATCCATTACTTTTTTGCAGAGTGCCTTTTCCTGTAGCTGTTTGGAGTTTCTCCCATCAATCTGTAGAATGATGCGTAGAACGATTGCCTGTTGGCGAAGCCTACGAGTTTGCCTATCTCTTCAATGGTGAGCCCGGTGTATCTCTTGTCTGTCATACGGTGCAGTGCCTCTTTTATGCGGTATTCGTTTATCAGGCAGGAGAAGTTTGTGTTGAAACGCGAATTTATGACTGCTGATATGTATCGCGTATTTGTATTAAGGGACTGGGCAAGTCCCTTTGCCGAGAAATCCTTGTCGCGATATTTCTTCTCAATGACAATGGCATTAAGAATCTGTTCGTAAAGTTCATCTGCAAGTTCTGCACGGATGAGAGAGCGGTAGGCCGCACTCTTTTCCTTTTTCTCTTTAATGTTGTAGGGGCTGGATGATTTTACTGTCATAACGTTTGTTTTCAATGTTAGCCCAAAGTTACGACTATTTTGTCAAATAAACAACTTCTGAAATTTAAATGGTTTCCCTATGTGTTTTTGTTAGCGTCTCCTCCGTGGTCAATGGTTCTTCTTCTCTCTAAGGGATTCTGCTTTTCTGCGGTGCTCTTTTGCAATGCCTGGCTTGCCGGTTTTCTCGTACAGAATGGAGAGTAGTGTGTGGTAATTGGCATTGCCGGGTGCAATCTCTAACGCCTTCTCTACATCGAGTATCGCAAGCTCATTCTGTCCAAGCTCCCTTTCAATGTTGCTGCGTGCTATGTAGTATTCAGCCTTTTCGGGGTTCTCTCCAATAAGCAGTTCGGCAAGCATCAAAGCTTCGTTGTATCTTTTCTCTCTTTGATAAAGTGATATCAACCCCAGCTGCACCCTGGAATCGCCAGGGATTAATTTCAGAAGTTTCGTGTAATCGGCCATCGCCTTTTCGAACTCTTCTTTATCGGTGTATGCGGCAGCCCTGCCTAACAGCGCATCACAGTCCTGTGGCCAGCTCCTTATGATTGCAGAGTAATCATCTATGGCATCTGCTGCGTGTCCCAGGTATAAATTCAGGTTGGCACGTTGCTGAAGCAGTGCTGCATTCTCCTTCTCAATCTCAATGGCGCGTCCGTAATTCTCCAGTGCCTTCGCATATTCTCCGTTCATCTGCTGGGCATAGGCAAGGCTTGCGAGTGCAAACGCTTTCTCACTGTCGCTGCTGCTGGCTGTCACAGCCTTTTCAAAATATCTTGCAGCCTCGCTGTAGTTACCCTTCTGCGTCTCTTCGGTTCCCTTCTTGCAGTCGCTTCCGTAGCTTTGAGCCATCAGGTTTGCTGTCGTCATCAGCAGAATGGCAAATATCGTTCCTCTCATTGTCTATCTTCTTTTATTGCGAAGATAGACATTATTATCAGTATAAATGAAGAATATGGCGAAACTTTAAAACATTATAACAGTTTTTTGAGAAAATCTTGTTAAAATGGTGATATAGCATTTGATGATTGTGAATAAAATGATTATCTTCGCGTCGGAAATGCAAATCGACGTTTCCTAATGCGCCTTGGTAGTTCAATGGATAGAATAAGTCTCTCCTAAAGATTAGATTCGGGTTCGATTCCCGACCGAGGTACAATCTAAATTGCTAATTGCTTTATTTATAAGCGGTTGGCGATTTTTTTGTTTTATTATTTTGTCTGCCTTTTGTCTGCCTTGAATAAAAAAAGAGGCTGTTTCCCTCGCTTGGCAAACAACCTCTTAATGCAATTAAGCAATGAGATATATTATTTCTTTAATGTCACTTAATATACCTTTTTCTCTTGTTTATAATATAGATCCTGTTCTTGTCTGTAGACTCATTTTTTATTCCGCTGATGTCGTATATCCCTGAATCTTCATAGCCATAACCAATTTCATCAATACCGGTTATATGGTCAATGCTTATGTATAGTGCATCGCCTGTAACATTTATATAACAGTGCCCGGCCGGTACAGTTATGGGAGTGTTCTCGTTTACCCTGTAAAAAGCCAGTAGACCGTCAATATCCTGCAAGACATATCCACTGTGAATTGTTGTCGCAGAATGTACACCCGTCATGCATCCGCTGCTATACTCATTCCTTTCGGCAATGGGGATACCGGTGAAGCCGTATGTTCCGGGAACTCCATTAAGAAGGTATGGCGTGTTTGCATACAATGTTGCGCTTTCATTCAATATTATTGAATTTTCATCTACATTAGAACAGTTGTATGCAACAATGCCTGCCGGTATGTCTGCATCGAATGGAAGCATTAATGTACCCCATCTTGTTTCACTCATAGTGAATTCAAAAGTTGCACTCTTATCGCTTCCCTTGACTATGGCAATGCCAGGAACTGTTTCGGGTGTAAAATGGCTCTCCTTATTCGCAATGAACATCGTACCTCCCAGTGTAGGGCGGTAGATGCCATTCACGGCTTCATCATCTGCTTGTAGAACCAATGTAAGCACATTCTTGCTTTCCGGCTTGAATGATATGAAATTGGGGTGATAGCACACAAAGCGGTATCCTCCTTTTATTCTGCTGCATGCAAGCGTGTGGCTGCTTTTTGTAATGCTACTCACAATGGCAGAAACCCACTCTTCTTTCTCGCTGTCAAAATACCCGAACTGTTCTTCTTCCTCATCGGGGTTCATACCGTAGGGCATCGTTATGCCTTGGGGCAGAAGAAGGTCGAACTGGAAACTGCAATAATCGCTCAGTGCAATATGGCTTTCCACGGTAAGAGTCGCTTTCCCGCCTGCATTAATCTCGAAATCGCCTACAGTGAGTACAGCAACTTCTTGTGCTCGCATACTTGCTGCCTGCAGCAAAATCATTACTGCTATAAGTTTTATTGTTCTTATCACTACTGTCCCATTAAAATTTGAAATTGTTCTTTGAAATTATTGAAATATAGT
>CAZAIM010000108.1:0-7772 GCA_964485215.1 uncultured Bacteroidaceae bacterium
GTAGCCGCAAGGATGTTGCGCAGAAGTACATTGCATACCGTAACCAACGCCGCATTGCGCGCAAGGCCAAGACCAGGGATATATTCCAGGAGATTATAAACATACAGTCGAATGATGTTACCCGTGAGAATGCCAATATGAATGCCGACACTCCTGCCGGTATGATGATGAAGTTCGCAAGCGAAACGACAAAGCCATTCGTCGATGACTTCCTGTTGAGCGAGGAGGTGGTCGATGCGGTTCACCACAACTATCTGCACATTCACGACAAGGACTACTATCCGACAAAGAGCCTTACCTGTTGCCAGCATCCGCTCGACAACATTCTTCTCAATGGCTTCAATGCCGGGCATGGCGAGTCGCGGCCTGCAAAGCGCATTGAGACAGCAAGCATAATAGCCTGCATCTCAATGGAGACAGCACAGAACGAGATGCACGGCGGCCAGGCTATTCCGGCCTTTGACTTTTATCTCGCGCCCTATGTGCGTGCAAGCCTCATTGAGGAGCTGAAGGCAATAGAGGAACTTTCGGGTGCCGATTATTCTCACCTTTATAATAAGGAGATAGAGGATTATATACAACAGCCTCTTGACTTCCTTAGCGGTGAGGAGAGGGTTATGCAGCATGCTGTAAACAAGACTGTTTGCCGTGTGCACCAGGCTATGGAGGCGTTCATACATAATATGAACACAATACACTCGCGTGGCGGAAATCAGGTTGTCTTCAGTTCCATCAACTATGGAACTGACACATCGGCCGAGGGACGTTGCATCATACGTGAGTTGCTGAACAGCACATATCGCGGTGTAGGCAATGGTGAAACTGCGATATTCCCCATACAGATATGGAAAAAGAAACGTGGGGTAAGCTATTTGCCTAGCGACCGCAACTACGACCTTTACCAGCTCGCCTGCAAGGTTACAGCCCGTCGTTTCTTCCCGAATTTCCTTAATCTTGACGCGACTTTCAACCAGAGCGAAGAGTGGAGACAGGACGACCCGAAACGTTATCTTCATGAGGTTGCAACAATGGGTTGCCGCACACGTGTGTATGAGAACCGCTTCGGGCAGAAAACTTCAGTCGGCCGCGGTAACCTTTCGTTCTCCACAATAAACATCGTGCGTCTTGCTATAGAGTGTATGGAGGTAGAGAATAAGGAACAGCGTGTATCAATGTTCTTTGCCAAGCTTGACAATCTGCTTGACATCACTGCACGCCAGTTGCACGAACGTATGGAGTTCCAGAAGAGTGCTTTTGCAAAGCAGTTCCCGCTGGTGATGTCGGCTTTGTGGATAGGCAGCGAGAAACTGAAGCAGAATGATACCATTGCGCCTGTAATCAATCAGGGAACGCTCGGAATAGGCTTCATAGGCCTTGCGGAGTGTCTTGTCGCGCTTGTGGGCAAGCATCATGGTGAGAGTGAAGAGGCGCAGGAACTCGGCTTGCGCATAATTACATATATGCGCGACCGTGCGAATGACTTCTCGGAGCAGTATCAGCATAACTACAGTATCCTGGCAACACCGGCCGAAGGGTTGTCGGGGCGTTTCACGCGTGGCGACCGCAAACGTTACGGTGTAATTGCCGGTGTTACCGACAAGGAGTACTACACGAACAGCAACCATGTGCCGGTATACTTCAAGTGCAGTGCGCGTCACAAGGCCGAGGTGGAGGCTCCTTACCACGACCTTACTCGCGGCGGCCACATCTTTTACGTAGAGATTGACGGCGATGCTACACACAACCCCGAGGCAATAATGAGTGTAGTCGATATGATGGACAAGTATAATATGGGCTACGGCTCTGTGAACCATAACCGTAACCGTTGTCTCGACTGTGGTTACGAGAATTCGGCAAAGGAACTTCAGGAATGTCCTAAGTGTGGAAGCAAGAATCTTGACAAGTTGCAGCGCATAACCGGTTATCTTGTCGGTACGACCGACCGTTGGAACAAGGCTAAGCTTGCCGAACTGAATGACCGCGTAGTACATGAATAAGGCTGCATCGCCGAGAGTGATGCCCTGCGGTGCACGAAAGGCAAAACGAGTCAATGGTATTGCAAATGTAGAATGAGACAAGAACAGATATGGCAACAATTTCAATCCTTGATATTGTAGAGGATACAACAGTAGATGGTCCGGGTTTCCGGACCACTATTTATTGTGCAGGTTGCCCGAACCGTTGTCCCGGGTGCCATAATCCGCAGTCGTGGGACATTGGGAATGGCCGGGAAACGGATGTTGAGGAGATACTCGAGATTGTTCTTTCCGACCCTTTTGCCAATGTTACATTCTCGGGCGGAGACCCTATGTTCCAGCCCGAAGGCTTTACGGCTCTCGCAAAGGCTATAAAACAGCAGAGCACCAAAAATATCTGGTGCTACACCGGCTATCTTTTTGAACAGATTCTTGAGAACCCGGCTCAGCGTGCGCTGCTTGAGCAGGTGGATGTGCTTGTCGATGGCCGTTTCGTTGAGGCTCTAAGGGATGAACAGCTGCGTTTCCGCGGCAGCAGCAACCAGCGCATCATTGATGTCAAGCGTTCGCTCGAAGAAGGCAGGGCAGTACCTGCAGCACTGTAGCCTGTCGTTCAGAACGTCAACCGGAAATGGTGTCTGCCGTTCTCGAAACGGTATGATATGGTGAATCCGTAATATTCGGCTATTGACTTCACAAGTGCAAGTCCCAGGCCTGTTGAGCCGCTCTTGCCGCTTGTGTAGAAGCGGTTGAAGAGCCTGTTGCCGTCGAGCGGTTCCTCTCCACCGTTGCTTATTGTAAGTGTCCTTCCGCTTGCCGATATTTCAATCGTGTCATTCTCGGTCGAATGCAGGAAGGCATTCTTCAGAAGGTTTGTTATCAGTGTTGCTGCCAGTGTGTCGTCCATTATTGCTGTAAATTCCTCGGGAAGTGTTGCGCTGACGGCTATGCCCTTGTCGGCATAGATTTCGTTGTATACCTCAAGCTCGTTGTTTATGAGTTCTGTGAGGTTTACCTTCTTCCTTTCGGGGAATTGTCCGTTGTCAATCTTTGAAAGCAGCAGCAGGGTGCGGTTTAGTCTTGATAGCCTGTGAAGCGATTGGCGCATCTTGGCAAGTTCGGAGAACTGTTCATCGGTAAGAGTGGTGTTGTCTATCATCCATTCTATTCTTGTTCCAAGTATGGCAAGTGGTGTCTGCAGCTCGTGTGAGGCATTGCCGATGAAGAGCTTTTGCTCTTCAAAGTGCTTCTCGGCTCGTTCTATGGTGCTGCGCGCCGACTGTGTCAGCTTACGGAACTCGATGGTTGTCTTGGCATCCGGCAAGTCCTTTACTCCGTTGCCGGGACGGTAGTTGTCGAGCCACTTCAGCAATGAATAGAGAGGGCGCATGCTGTAGTGGAATATTAATGAGGTAACGCATACTATGGTTATTATAAGTATGGCATAAAGTATTACAAGGTGCCAGAACATTGCAATGAGCAGGTCCTCGCGCTCAAATGTGGGGGTGGAGACTGTGAGCCTGTATGCTCTCTCCTCGTTGTCCAGGAATACCATTGTAAGTACTCTGGCTGGTTCTGTCTCCTTTTTTTCGGGGATATACATCTGCTTGTCCTCGAAGTGCATAGATGGTGTGAAGCCGGCTGTGTCGGGGAGCAGTTCTATGGAGTAGGTGTTGTTTGTACCGTCGCCCTGTGAGGGGAGTTCCTTGCCGGTGAGGGTGCGGCGTACAATCAGTTCTGCATAGTCCTCGAGACTGTCGTCGGCTTCGTCCGTTATCTCCTCTACCATAGCAAAGTAGAATATTCCGGCCCACAGCAGCACAATTGGCAGCAGCGTGAGAGAGAGCCTTATGGTAACGCGGTAAATCAGTTTCATTCTTCTGTGTCGGTAAATTTGTATCCGAATCCGTATACAGCCTTTATGTTTGTGTCGGCTCCTGCATCGGACAGTTTCTTTCTCAGGTTCTTTATCTGTGCATATACAAACTGGAAATTATCGACCATGTCAATATGGTCGCCCCAGACAGCTTCGGCAAGTATTGCCTTGTCTACAATGTGGTTGGGTCTTTGCATAAAGTAGAGCAGTATGTCAAATTCCTTCTTGAGCAGTTTTAATTCCTTGTCGCCGACTGTTACGTGCCGGCTTGTGAGGCTGAGGGTTATATTGCCTGTTTTCATAATGTCGTTGACTGCTCCGTTGCCTCTACGCATTACGCTCTTTATGCGTGCCGACAGCTCGGCCATATAAAAAGGTTTCGGAAGGTAGTCGTCTGCTCCGAGGTCAAGCCCCTCAATCTTGTCGTCGAGTGAGTCTTTGGCCGAAATTATGATTATCCTGTCTTCCTTGCCCAGCTGTTTTATGTGGCGCAGAAGCCGAAGCCCATTTCCGTCGGGCAGCATTATGTCGAGCAGTATGCAGTCGTAACTGTAGCCGGCAATCTTTTCTTCGGCCTCGAAGAATGTCTTTGCGGTCTCAACGATATACCCCTCGCCTGTAAGAGCGCGCTGCATAATCTCGCGCAACGAGGTATCATCTTCGATAATAAGCAGTTTCATTGTCTTTTTTTGCTTAGATTGAGTTGCTAATATAAGGGCGCATTCTGAAATAATTCTGAAATGCGCCCGTTTTTTCATGCCTCAACAAGTTCGAAATCGAGCTGCTTCCGGTCGAGGTTGGCGCGGACAATACGTATGCGTATGGCATCGCCGATGGTGAACCGGCGGTGTGTGCGTCGGCCTATTATGCAGTAGTTCGCATCGTCGAACTCATAATAGTCGTCCTGGAGGGTGCGCATAGGTACAAGTCCTTCACACTTGTTCTCGTTGATTTCGGCGTATAGCCCCCATTCGGTTACTCCGCAGATTACGGCATCAAACTCCTCGCCTATGTGCTCGCTCATGAATTCCACCTGCTTGTACTTTATGCTGGCGCGCTCTGCATTGGCTGCAACCTGCTCCTGAGCCGAACAGTGGTCGCAGAGGTCCTCGTATTTGGGCTTGCTGACCGTGCGTGCGTTTAGGGTGAGGTATCGGTGCAGCAAGCGGTGCACGAGAAGGTCGGGGTAACGCCTGATTGGTGAAGTGAAGTGCGTGTAGAAGGGGAACGCCAGCCCGTAGTGTCCTATGTTTTCTGTTGAATAACGTGCCTTCTGCATTGCGCGAAGCGAAATCTGTTCAATCACATTCTGTTCTTTGCTTCCGTGTACTTCCTTAAGTAGGTTGTTGAGTGCGCTTGCCGATGTGGTGCGTCCCGATGCGCTGCGCATCTTATAGCCAAGTTTGTTGACAAATTTGGCAAGCATAGCCATTTTCTCGAGATTGGGCTGGTCGTGTACGCGATAGACGAAGGTCTTTGGCGTGTTCCCGGGTGCCTTTCGACCAATCTTTTCGGCTACGGTGCGGTTGGCAAGAAGCATGAATTCCTCGATTAGCTGGTGCGATTCGTTGCTCTCGCTGAAGTAGACTGAGAGCGGCTTGCCCTTTTCGTCGAGACGGAAGTGTACCTGCGCCTGCTGGAAGTCTATTGCTCCACTCTGGAAGCGTTTGCTTCTCATCTTCTGTGCAAGCCTGTTGAGAACCATTATCTCTTCGCTGTATTCACCCTCTCCCTTTTCAATTATTTCCTGCACCTCCTCGTAGGAGAATCTTCTGTTGCTGTTTATGACAGCACGTGTTATGTTGAAGTTCTTTACCTCGGCTTTGTCGTTCATGGTGAAGATGACGGAGTATGTCAGTTTCTCTTCATTCGGACGTAATGAACACAGGAAATTGCAGAGGTGCTCGGGTAGCATAGGTATTGTGCGGTCAACGAGGTAAATTGATGTGGCGCGCTTGAATGCTTCCTTGTCTATTATTCCGCCCTCGGCGACATAGTGCGATACATCGGCAATGTGCACGCCTATTTCCCACAGGCCATCGCCTGCCGGGCGAATGGAGAGGGCATCGTCGAAGTCCTTTGCATCGACAGGGTCTATTGTGAAGGTTGTGACTTCGCGGAAGTCCTCCCGTGAGGCAATTTCCTCTTCTGTTATCTCCGACGGGAGCTTTGCCGCGGCCTGTTCTACGGCCTCGGGGTAGTTGTACGGCAACCCGTATTCGGCAAGAATTGCGTTCATCTCGGTGTCGTTCTCTCCGCTCTTGCCCAATATGTCTATGACTTTGCCGGTAGGGTTCTTGCTCTCGGCTGCCCATTCAATGAGCCTTACTACAGCCTTGTCACCGTTCTTGCCCCCCTTGAGCATATCCTTGGGAATGAAAATGTCGTTTGGCATTATGCGGCTCTCGGTGATGAGGAATGCGTAGTGCTTCTCAACGTGCAGTTCGCCGACAAAAGTATCGTGTGCGCGCTTTACAATCTCCACGACCTCGCCCTCTCTTCCTCTTCCTCGCCGGCGTGCAAAGAGTGCGACGCGGACATAGTCATCGGTAAGTGCATGTGCCGAATTGCGTTCACTTATGAGCACCGGGTCGCTGCCGTCCTCGGGAAAGAATTCGTTGTATCCTTCGCGGTTGCGCGAAAAGGTGCCCAGCATTATTGAACTGTTGTTCGCAAGGGTATATTTGCGGAATTCCGGCTCTATTATGTATCCGTCAAATACCATATCGTCGAGCACCTGTACGCACAGCGTCCTTGCCGATGTGGAAGTGAGGCCAAGTTCCTTGAAGATTTCTTTAGGACTTAGCATCTTTCCGTCGTTACGATTGAATAACTCAACAAGCATCTCCACAAGCATACGTTTGTTGATGCGAAACTTCCCTTTGCCGCCATTCTTTGCCATAGCTGTAAAAATTTTAGAAATTGTATCCCTGTTGCTAAATTAGTAATAAAATGGCATTTGGCAACGTCTTATGAATAAAAGTGTACTGCCGGAATGTTTAAACTATGTGAAAATTGTTCTGGAAGCAACTGCTATTCGCTGCCGCAGACCGATAGTATGAACTCTTCAAGTTCGATGGAGTGGCATGTGGCGCATGAGCCGTTCTTGTATTTGATGTGGTGCGTTTCCATGGCTGCACAGCATTCTTTTTCTTCTGCCGTTATCTCTTTGAGAACATTTGCACGTTCCGGGTGGCACTTGAACGCAGCCTCCTTAATGTTCCACAGCTGCAGTGCCTTCCTTGCCTGGTCGGCAGCAAATGCGAGCTTTCCGATTTCTTGCGGTTGAAGGAAAGCAGCGGCTGCGGCCAGTGCATTACGATTCTTCAGTTCTATGTCTATGCCTACTGGTTGCCTTGAAACAGCGATGGCAACGTATCCTGTCGTGTGGCTGATGCTTATGGACACTCCTTCTATTGGCAGGTATGGCTGTCCGTTGCTGTGGTAGAGAATCGGCTCTCCTTTGTATGGAGTTTGCTCCAGCAGGACGCGGGTTGCCAGCCACTCGAGTTGTCTTCGGGGTGCTTTATATCTGTTGCGCGCCTCAGCGAGGAGCTGTCTGCCATTGGCAATCATTTCTGATAGTTCTTCGCAATTCTCCTCTATCTTCCAGAAATAAATGTCTGCATTGGCAGGGAGTGTGTGTTTGGGGTAAATCTGTGGCATAGCATTGTTTTCTTGCTGCAATATTAATGATTATATGCGAGATTTCCGGTGCTGGCAGTCCCTTTTTTACCGAAGATTGCCGATGATTGTAGGCTACTTGGGTTATTTGAACTTTGCCGGCACAAACTTTTGCACTATCTTTGCAAAGGATAATCAATTATCCCGTATCTGATTGATACACAAATAGCGAATGCTATAATAGAAAGTTGTTGGTAACGATTTGGCGACTTCGAGGTTGCACCAATTTTCTGCGT
>CAZAIM010000109.1:0-7738 GCA_964485215.1 uncultured Bacteroidaceae bacterium
ATCGTGGGTATGAACGGTGCGGGTAAGTCTACCCTCATGAAGATTATCGCCGGTCTTGACAATGATTTTCAGGGTAATGTGGTGTGGTCTCCAGGTTATTCTGTAGGCTATCTGCCACAGGACCCGCAGTTGCAGGACGGCAAGACTGTCATGGATTGCGTGAAGGAGGGTGTACAGGCTACCGTTGATGCTCTTGCGGAGTATGAGGAGATAAACATGAAGTTCGGCCTTCCCGAATATTACGAGGATGAGGATAAGATGAACCAGCTGTTCGCCCGTCAGGCGGAGCTGCAGGATATCATCGATGCTACCGATGCCTGGAATCTCGACAGTAAGCTCGAGCGTGCTATGGCAGCCCTGCGCTGTCCGGCTCCCGACGAACTTGTCGATCATCTCTCGGGTGGTGAACGCCGCCGTGTTGCTCTCTGCCGTCTGCTCCTGCAAAAGCCCGACGTACTCCTTCTCGACGAGCCGACCAACCACCTCGATGCTGAGAGCATCGACTGGCTGGAGCAGCACCTGAACCAGTACGAGGGTACTGTAATTGCCGTCACTCACGACCGCTACTTCCTCGATGATGTTGCAGGCTGGATTCTGGAACTTGACCGTGGCGAGGGCATTCCATGGCAAGGCAACTACTCTTCATGGCTCGACCAGAAGACAAAGCGCATGGAGCAGGAAGAGAAGAGTGCAAGCAAGCGTCGCAAGACTCTTGAGCGCGAGCTTGAGTGGGTGCGTATGTCGCCGAAAGCACGTCAGGCGAAGGGTAAGGCACGTCTTAACTCATACGAAAGAATGCTCAATGAGGACCAGAAAGAGCGTGAGGAGAAACTCGAAATCTTCATTCCTAACGGTCCACGCCTTGGTAACAAGGTCATCATTGCCGACAACATCGGAAAGTCTTTCGGCAGCAAGCATCTCTTCAGCAACCTGAACTTCATGCTTCCGCCTAACGGTATTGTAGGTGTGATTGGCCCTAACGGCGCAGGAAAAACAACTCTTTTCCGCATGATTATGGGTCTTGAAACAGCCGACGAGGGTACATTCGAGGTTGGAGAGACAGTTAAGATTGCATACGTTGACCAGAACCACAAGGATATTGTTGCTGACAAGACAGTTTATGAGGTCATGAGCCAGGGTAATGAGCTTATGCGTCTTGGCGGTAAAGAGATAAATGTGCGCGCATACCTTTCACGCTTTAACTTCTCAGGAGCCGACCAGGAGAAGAAGTGCGGTGTGCTCTCCGGTGGTGAGCGTAACCGATTGCACCTTGCCATGGCACTGAAAGAAGGCGGCAACGTGCTTCTTCTTGACGAGCCGACGAACGACATTGACGTGAACACCTTGCGTGCGTTAGAAGAAGGTCTTGAGAACTTTGCCGGCTGCGCAGTTGTCATCAGCCACGACCGTTGGTTCCTCGACCGTATATGTACACACATCATCGCATTCGAGGGCGACGGCAATGTGTTCAGTTTCGAAGGCTCATATTCCGACTATGAAGAGAACAAAATGCGCCGTCTTGGAATTGAAGAGCCAAAGAAGGTGAGGTATCGTAAACTTATGGAAGACTAATACATTATTGTCTAAAAGGTCACTGACTGCGTCATATTAAGAATCTAATCAAATGACTGTTATCGAACCCAAAATAATAGACTCTATTGTAAAAGAACTGGAGATAGACGATATCTGTAGTGCATCAATACGTCAGATTGGGGCGGTGGTGCGCGAAGCCGAGGCGCGTACGGGCTGTGAGTTTATTCATTTCGAAATGGGTGTGCCGGGGTTACCTCCTTCGGCCGTTGGCGTAAAGGCTGAATGCGAAGCTCTGCAGAGGGGCGTTGCATCGGTATATCCTATAATTGACGGAATACCCGAGGTCAAAGAAGAGGCATCGCGCTTCATGAAGGCTTTTGTAAACGCCGACATTCCCCCGAAATGTTGCATACCGACAGTCGGCTCAATGCAGGCTTCGTTCGCATCACTGATGCTTGCTTCACAGCTCGATCCGGTACGCGACACGGTGCTTTACATCGACCCCGGGTTCCCGGTACAGAAGATGCAGGCTGGTGTGATAGGGGTAAAAGTGGCTTCGTTCGATGTTGCAGAGTATCGCGGAAAGTTGCTTGAAGAGAAGTTGGAAAGCTACTTCAAGCAGGGAAATATATGTGCTGTTATCTATTCAAGCCCGAACAACCCCACATGGATGTGCCTTAACGATGAGGAGCTTGAAATCATAGGTCGTCTGGCAACAGAATACGATGTATTGGTAATTGAGGACCTTGCATACATGACTATGGATTTCCGGAGCGATATGGGTCGTCCTTTCGAGCCGCCATACCAACCGAGCGTATCGCGATATACCGGCAACTATATCATTCTCATGAGCGCGTCGAAGATATTCAGCTATGCCGGTCAACGTATTGCCATGGCCTGCATAAGCGACAAACTGTATGAACGTCATTACGACAGCCTAAAGGCAAGATACGGCATTCCTCGTTTCGGTGCAGCATTTGCATATGTGTTTCTCTATTCATTCTCTTCGGGCGTGTCACATTCGGCACAATGTGCGATGGCTGCAATGCTTAAGGCCGCGTGCGACGGTGAATATAAATTCGTAGAGGATATAAAGGAGTATGCACTGCGTACAGCGCGCATCAAGGAGATACTGTTGCGTAACGGTTTCAATATCGTCTATGACAGGGATGAGGATGAGCCAGTGAGCGACGGTTTCTTCTTTACCATAGGCTACAGGGATATGGATGGCGGCGAACTGCTGAAGGAACTGCTCTATTATGGTATAAGCGGCATTGACCTTGCCACAACAGGCGGAACCAGAAGAGGTATCAGAGCATGCTCGTCAAACATAAAGCCGCACCATTATGCAATGCTTGAAGAAAGGTTGCGTAAGTTTAATGAAAATCACTAACTTATAACAGTACTGCAATATGAGAAAACTGCTATTTGCATTATTGTGCCTGTTCGCGCTTTCAAGCACAGCGCAGGAGGTTTCAATAATTCCGCAGCCCGCCGAGATGCGTGTGAACGAAGGTGAGTTTACCTTTAAAGGAAAAGTTGTTGTCTGCTATCCCGAATATGGCGGCAAGGACGTCAAGAATGTCATTGACAACTTTGTTGCGGAGATCAAGAAGACCACAGGTTTTAAACTCAGCAAGTCTACTCCTAAAAAAGAGAAATTTGAAGGTTGGGAGGTTACAAAGTATAGCAAGAAGGCCGACGCGCACATTGTGCTCTATCTCGATGAGTTCATGCCTGCCGAATGGTACAAACTGTCGGTAGAGCCTGGCAGAATTGACATCACTGCTGCAACACCCGCAGGTTTCTTCTATGCGTTCCAGACACTGAAGCAGCTTATGCCACGCAATGTGATGGCAGGCGTGTGCGACAAGAATCTCAAGGAACTTAGCATACCTGCTGTGTTCATTGTTGATGAGCCTCGCTTTGGCTGGCGTGGTTTCATGCTCGATGAGGGCCGTCACTTTTACGGCAAGGAGGAGATAAAGAAGGTCATTGACGTGATGGCTGCGTACAAAATGAACCGCTTCCACTGGCATCTCACCGAGGACCAGGGCTGGCGCATTGAGATAAAGAAATACCCGAAGCTGACCAAGGTGGGTGCATGGCGCAACAGCAAGGTGCTCGGGTGGGGCGAAGTGAAGCCCGATGGAATACGCTATGGCGGATATTATACACGCAGGGATATAAAGGAGATAGTGGAGTATGCCAAAGAACGCTTTATCGAGATTGTACCCGAGGTTGACATCCCCGGACACTCTCAGGCCGCTGTGGCATCGTACCCTGAATTCCTTGCATGTGACCCCGAGAACAAGCACGAGGTGTGGCTGTGGCAGGGTGTGTCGGCCGATGTAATCAACGTTGCCAACCCGAAAGCCGTGCAGTTTGCAAAGGATGTGGTTGATGAACTCACAGAACTGTTTCCGTTCGGTTATATACACCTTGGCGGTGATGAATGTCCTACAAGCAAATGGGAACGTAATGCTGAATGTCAGGCACTCTTGAAGGAGATTGGCTCTACCAACTACCGCGACCTGCAGATACACTTCTACAAGCAGATTATGGAGCATATTGCGCAGAAACCAGCCGACAAGCAGCGCAAACTTATATTCTGGAACGAGGTGCTTCACGGCAATACAGAACCACTGGGAAATGACATAACAATAATGGCATGGATTGGTGCCGACAATGCGGCAAAGGATGCGGCAAAGCGCGGTATGACAACAATTCTGTCACCGCAGATTCCTTACTACATAAACCGCCGTCAGTCGAAACTCGAGACAGAACCTCGCTCACAAGGCCATGGCGACGAGACTGTAGAACGGGTGTATAGTTACAAGCCAATGAACAATGTCGCAGAAGAGCTTCAGCCGAAATATATGGGTGTACAGGCCAATTTCTGGACCGAATGGGTGGAGGAGCCTTCGGTGGTGCAGTACCTTATGCTTCCTCGCCTTGCCGCAGTTGCCGAGGCCGGCTGGACACCCGAAGAGAAACGGGATTATGATGATTTCGTGAATCGTCTGCAAGCAGAAAAAGAGTATTACCGCTTGAAGGGTGTCAATTACGGCAAACATCTGTTCAAGTAGGCAAATACGCAAATTTTATGCAACAACGAAGCAGCTATTGCTTCGTTGTTGCATTTTATATATACCATACTGCGTTGCCCGAACAGACACAGACAATCAACCTGGTATCAAGTCATTTACACAAAATGTGCTTTGCGATATCCGGCAGGGTCTATTTTGTGTCATACAGTTGTTTTCTGTAACGAAAATATCTTACATTTTCAAATATAGGTGAATTATCTATATTGGACGGCGAAGGAAGCCGCGAAGAAAGCAGACGTTATTTTTGGCAATTAATAGCGCGCGTTATTATTAATATATTAGATTTTTATCGTATCTTTGTATTTTATTACAGAGATGCCCTGTAAGGCATCATAGATACGAAAGAAAGAGAATAACAGATATGGAAAAAATCAGAAACTTTTGCATCATTGCCCACATTGACCATGGCAAGTCTACGTTGGCCGACCGTCTTCTGGAGACGACAAAGACCATAAACATTACTGAGGGTCAGATGCTGGACAATATGGACCTTGAAAAAGAGCGAGGCATAACAATCAAGAGCCACGCGATACAGATGGAGTACATGCATAACGGCGAGAAATATACTCTTAACCTGATTGACACTCCGGGACACGTTGACTTCTCGTACGAGGTGTCACGTTCTATCGCAGCTTGCGAAGGTGCCCTGCTTGTAGTGGATGCGACACAAGGCGTGCAGGCGCAGACTATTTCAAACCTCTACATGGCGGTTGACCAGGGGCTGGAAATTATCCCGGTAATCAACAAGTGCGACATGATAAATGCAATGCCCGAGGAGGTGAAGGATGAGATTGTTGACCTTCTGGGCTGTGACCGTGACGACATCATAGAGGCTTCGGGAAAGACAGGTATGGGCGTTGAGGAAATATTGCAGGCGGTAGTGGAGAGGATTCCTGCACCTCAGGGCGATGAAGAGGCTCCTTTGCAGGCACTAATCTTCGATTCGGTCTTCAATTCATTCCGTGGAATTATCGCATACTTCAAGATAACCAACGGTGTGCTTCGTAAAGGCGACAAGGTAAAGTTCTTCAATACAGGTAAAGAGTACGATGCCGACGAGATTGGAGTGCTGAAAATGGAACTTTCGCCACGTCAGGAGCTGCGTACCGGTGATGTGGGATACATAATATCGGGTATAAAGACATCACGCGAGGTAAAGGTTGGAGATACCATAACACACATTGCGCGTCCATGCAGCTCTGCAATTTCGGGTTTCGAGGAGGTGAAGCCTATGGTCTTTGCCGGTGTATATCCGATAGAAGCTGAGGATTACGAGGACCTGCGCGCTTCGCTGGAAAAGCTTCAGCTGAACGATGCTTCGCTGACATTCTCTCCGGAGTCATCGGCTGCGCTCGGCTTCGGTTTCCGTTGCGGATTCCTCGGCTTGCTTCACATGGAGATTGTACAGGAACGTCTCGACCGCGAATTCGACATGAGTGTAATTACAACAGTCCCGAACGTGTCCTATATGGTATATGACAAGCAGGGAGAGGCCAAGGAGGTACATAACCCTGGCGGAATGCCCGACCAGACTTTGATTGACCATATAGAAGAGCCGTACATCAATGCAAGCATAATAACACGCGCAGAGTACATTGGCCCTATAATGACCCTCTGCCTTTCAAAACGAGGCGAACTGCTTAAGCAGGAATTCATTACCGGCAACCGTGTTGACATACGCTTCCTATTGCCGCTCGGTGAAATCGTGATTGACTTCTACGACAAACTGAAGAGCATTTCCAAAGGATATGCTTCGTTCGACTATCACCCGGCAGGTTTCAGAACATCAAAGCTCATAAAGCTCGACATTCTCCTCAACGGAGAACCTGTCGATGCGCTGTCTACACTGACACACGTCGACAATGCCTATGGCTTGGGCCGGCAGATGTGCGAGAAACTTCGCGACCTCATACCAAGACAGCAGTTCGACATTGCTCTGCAGGCTGCCATCGGCACCAAAATTATTGCCCGCGAAACCATCAAGCAGGTGCGCAAGGATGTTACCGCAAAATGTTACGGCGGTGACGTGTCGCGCAAACGCAAGCTGCTCGAGAAGCAGAAGAAGGGTAAAAAACGTATGAAGCAGATTGGCAATGTAGAGGTACCGCAGAAGGCTTTCCTGGCAGTTTTGAAACTTGACTAGACAGGCAGTTTTCATTATTTTTATAAATTCAAACAGTTTCAAGACCATTAAAGGAACAAGGATATGGGAATATTCAGTTTTTTCAGCAGAGAGAAGAAAGAGGTTCTTGACCAGGGCCTCTCAAAGACCAAGCAGAGTGTATTCAGCAAGATAGCCCGTGCCATTGCTGGCAAGAGCCAGATAGACGATGAGGTGCTCGACAACCTCGAGGAGGTACTTGTGACATCGGATGTAGGTGTAGAGACCACCTTGAAAATCATTGACCGCGTGCAGAAACGTGCTGCACGTGACAAGTTCATGAACACGAATGAACTCAACAAGCTACTCAAAGACGAGATTGCACAGTTGCTTATGGAGAACAATACGTCGGATGGTGAATCGTTCGACATACCATCAACCCCCGGACAGCCATATGTGATTATGGTAGTTGGTGTCAATGGTGTAGGAAAGACAACTACCATAGGCAAACTTGCCCACCAGTACAAGAAAGCAGGCAAGAAGGTGTACCTTGGTGCAGCAGACACGTTCCGTGCTGCTGCCGTAGAACAGCTTGTGGAGTGGGGGCATCGTGCCGATGTGCCGGTAATCAAGCAGGGAATGGGTTCCGACCCGGCTTCTGTAGCTTACGACACACTCTCGTCGGCCGTTGCAAACAATGCCGATGTTGTAATCATAGACACAGCCGGCCGACTTCACAACAAGGTTGGTCTCATGAATGAGCTGACCAAGATAAAGAATGTAATGAAGAAAGTAGTTCCTTCGGCACCGAACGATGTGATGCTTGTACTTGACGGCTCTACAGGACAGAATGCCTTTGAACAGGCGAAGCAGTTCACCCTTGCCACTGAGGTAACATCGCTTGCCATAACCAAGCTCGACGGCACAGCAAAGGGTGGTGTTGTCATAGGCATCAGCGACCAGTTCAAGATTCCTGTAAAGTACATAGGACTTG
>CAZAIM010000110.1:0-7528 GCA_964485215.1 uncultured Bacteroidaceae bacterium
AAGCAAACTAATAAAATGTTCCATAATTATTTATTCTGTATCTAAGTTATTACTCCTGCAAACTCTTGTCCTTTGACCTCTGATACCACACGATGCAAGCAATCAGTATGAATGCAGCAGGGGTCATAAGCATAAGACCGTTATTCATATAGCCGGCTTCGTAGAAACTTGGAGGTATTATCTGCATACCAAGCAGAGCACCGCTACCGAAGAACTCACGGAAAACAGCAACCACTACCAATATCATCGCATATCCCAGTCCATTGCCGATACCGTCAAGGAACGAAGGCCACGGTTTGTTTGCCATTGCGAACGCCTCGAGACGTCCCATCAGGATACAGTTGGTAATGATAAGACCAATGTAAACGGAGAGCTGCACACTCACATCGTAAGCGAATGCCTTGAGCACCTCGCTGACCAATGTAACCAACGCAGCCACAACAACCAACTGCACAATGATACGTATGCGGTTTGGAATTGTGTTGCGAATGAGAGAGATGATAACGTTTGCCATCGCTACGATAATGGTTACGGAAAGACCCATAACGATAGCTGGTTCAAGCTTGCTTGTAACAGCCAATGCAGAACAGATACCCAACACCTGCACTGTCACAGGGTTCTCCTTGAGAAGAGGAGTTTTGAACGCCTCTGTATTTTTCTTTGAAAAAAGTCCCATAATTGTACCTCCTCTTTAATTAATTAGCAGCATCGGTTGCTGCGGGTTCAACATTTGTATCTGTCGCCACAGGCATTGATGGTACCAGTTCTATAGCAGGTATTGAGTTGCACTGAGCATTGAGATACTTGTAGTATGGAGCAAGTTTAGACTTGAGCATGCCATCAACACCATTACAGGTAATTGTTGCGCCAGAAATTGCATCAACGCCTGATTCCTCTGAAGCCTTGGCACCACCCTTAGCCACTGTCAGGGCTACCCGACCGTCCTTGTCATAAACCTTCTTGCCCGGGAAAAGTTTCTGGAACTTATCGCCTGCAATCTCGGCACCAAGACCCGGAGTTTCACTTGCGTGCGAGAAGTATACACCGTAGATGGTGTTGCAATCGTCATTCAAGGCCAAGTAGCCCCAAATTCCACCCCAAAGGCCATTACCGGTCATTGGGATGATGTACATAGTCGAATCATTCTTTTGCGCACGATAGAGTGTAAGAAGTTCAACAGTATCTTTTGCAATTTCTGGAGTACCGGTCTCTGCTACTACTTTCTTGTTTGCGTCAAGAACTACAAAAGGCGTTTCTCCCTTTTCCTTGCGCAAATTTGCAACAACCTTGTTCACAACTGTTGTATCATCGGGAAACTTGAAGCCGCAAGAATCAACAATAACATTACCCTGGATATCGACAATCAAATCTGCCTCAATAAGCGATTTGTAAGTTTCAGCAGGATTGGAAAGTTCCTTCACATTCAGATTGAGAGAGGCCAGTATCTGCTTTTTCTTGTCAAGTTCAACATTAGCATCCTGGAATGGCTTAAGTGCCGATGAAACACCGGCCAGAAGGAACGCAACAATAACAACGACTACTGCCGAATAGATTATGGCATAAGTGTCGCTATTGGTATTGAAGCCCTTTTTCTTATCCTTGACAGCTTCAAATTCTGAAGCTCCGGCCTTACACAGAGGACACGCAGATGGTGCCTCATTGCCTTCGTGCACGTAACCGCACACCTTACATACATATTTCTTTGCTGCCATATCTATCAATTCTTTTTAGTTACACGTTTAGCACGGGCACTGACATTGCGCTGCACGACACAGTAGTCAATGAATGGAGCAACCACATTCATCAGCAATATTGCCAACATCATACCCTCGGGATAACCCGGATTGAGGACACGGATAAGGATAGCCATAGCACCGATACCGAATCCGTAGATATATTTTCCTGTTTCTGTACGAGCCGATGTAACCGGGTCGGTTGCCATAAACACCGCACCAAAGCAGAAACCACCAAGGATAAAGTGCTGCCAGAACGGAATCTGCGCTACCGGATTCTCAGGCATTGTCTCCTTGAAGAGCAATGAGATTGCCATACCTCCGACAAACACACTGAGCATTGTCTTCCAGCTTGCAACTCCGGTAAAGAGAAGCAGCACGGCACCAATAGCGATTGCCACTACACTTGTCTCACCTATTGAACCTGGCATGAAACCGAAAATCATATCCATAGTGGAGAGTGTTGCACCCGACGCACCTACGGCATCTACACCATTTGCAACGTGCTGCAGAGCTGTTGCACAGGTATAGCCATCAACACTTACATTGTGGCCAAGACCGAGTACTGCTTCTGTAGAAACCCACACTGTATCGCCCGAGATTACCTGAGGATAGGCGAAGAAGATGAAGGCACGGGCAATGAGAGCCACGTTCACGATATTCATACCGGTACCGCCGAAAACCTCCTTGGCAAATATCACAGCAAACGCAGTTGCCAAAGCAAGAACCCACAATGGGCAGCCTACAGGCACAATCATCGGGATGAGAATTCCCGAAACAAGGAATCCTTCATGTATCTCCTCCTTCTTCCATTGGGCAACTGTAAACTCAATGCCAAGACCTACGATATATGAAACTGCAATCTTTGGCAGCATCACGGCAAGACCATACAGGAACATTTCGAACCAGCCGGTATTTGCAACCTCGCCTGCAGCAATTGCATTCTGCAGACCTATGTTATACATACCTACCAGAAGTGAAGGTACAAGAGCCAGGACAACCAACGACATTATGCGCTTGCTATCGATAGCATCGTGGATGTGAACACCATTCTTGGCTGTGTCGTTAGGCACAAACAGGAATGTCTCAAAACCATCAAACAAAGAACGGAAAGCGTGGAGCTTGCCACCCTCCTCGAACTTAGGTTTAATCTTATTTAAATAATTTCTCAAAAATTTCATACGACTATATTTTATTTTGCATTAAAACCTCCCTCTCAGGTTATGCCTGATGCGGGCACGTAGAATCAGCACATTTCGGCACGCAGTTTGTCCAGGCCTTCACGGACGATGCGCTGCAGCTCCAGTTTAGAGGAGTCAACGAACTCGCAGAGAGCAAAATCCTCGGGAGCGACCTCGTAAATGCCGAGCTGTTCCATTTTGTCGATATTACCTGTTATGATAGCCTTAAGCAAGTATTCGGGATATATATCCATCGGGAACACCTTGTCATACTCATTGGACATAATCATATGACGCTCACCGCCCTTTATGCGAGCATCGATAGCGTACTTGCGTTTTGGAGTGAGCCAGCAGAAGTAGCTGCGGCTGGTGCTGTACATTGAGAAACGTGGCATAGCCCAACCAAGCATCTCGTCACCGCCAAGAATCTCAGGGATTACGGTAACTTCTGTAGAGAAAGCACCAAGGAAGCCGTCGGCAGTAGTCTTGTTGCCAGTGAGTACATTGCCGTCGATAATGCGCAACTCGTTCTCTTCGTTCAAGCGGCCTTTCAGGAGAGTCGACAGCTGTGCACCAAGAACGACCTTGCTGTATGAAGGATTCTTCACCTCACTGCCGGCAAGTGCAATGGTACGTGTAAAATCAACCTTGCCCTTATTGAACAGACGACCGATGAAGATTACCTCTTCGGCACCTATTGTCCATACAATTTCACCCTTGTTTACAGGAGCAGTCTTGTTTATCTGCACACCCACATTGCCTGCAGGATGTGGTCCTTTAAAGATTGTTGTTGTTACATTCTTTGCAACAAGCAAGGCTGTTGACTTCTGGCAAGCGCATATTCCGAGATGAACCGGAGCAATGCGTGACAAAGCATCAAGACCAGTTTGGAAATCGGTCTCATTGCCTTCAAGTGCGAGTTCAAAATTAACAGCCAATGGTTTTGAATCAAAAGCCGATACATAGATGGCACGTGGTGTGTCTGTAGGTGTTGCAATAACATCATAGGGTCTTTGACGCATAAATGCGAACAGACCGGCCTTCAAAAGGTCATTGACAATCTCCTTTGAAGACAATGACAGAACATCCTTTGCCTTGTACTCTACCGACTCGAACTTACCATCCGACTCAACCACTACGCTTAGAACGCGTCTTCTCTCACCGCGGTTAACCGCTACAACCTTTCCGCTCACCGGCGAAACGAATTGCAATTCAGGAATTGACTTGTCAATAAAAAGAGGATCGCCTGCCTTCACCTTATCCTCAGGCTTTACTACAACCTTTGGAGTAACACGTGTAAAATCAGCAGGCATCAAAGCATAAAGCTTAGCCTGGTCAACAGATGTATACTCTGCAACCGGAGCACCCTTTAGATTGATATTCAATCCTTTAGAAATTTTTACGACTCTGTGCATATAATTTGTGTTACGTTAATACAATATCCGTCACAAATTTACGGAAAATTTTCCGTAATTCTAAGAAGTTGTTTTAAAATATTTTAAACTTTTTTCTGTTGGCATTAATGAGCCTAACCGGCTCAACCGGAAAGTATCTCTAAGAACAACTGCAAAAATAGCAATGCAAAGCAACTGTAGCAAGAAATAAACGATAAACATTCATATATAATGCAATAGAGTGTTACTGCTCAACAGCAGACTTGTTTCTGCGAATTTCTTCCTTAAGGGTTTGCAGGTGGGTGTATGGCACAAAAATGAGAGGGTGCCTCACGGTACCCTCTCACATCTATTAAGTAAGTAATTTATCATTCAGCTACTGCAGGTGCAGATTCTTCAGTTGCAACAGCTGCTGTCTCTGCTACAGGAGCATCTGCCTTCTTGGCAGAACGACGGCGGCGTGTCTTCTTAGCCTGAGTCTTAGCCATATTCTCATTGTAATCAACGAGCTCGATGAAACACATCTGAGCTGCGTCACCAAGACGTGTACCCAACTTGATGATACGTGTGTAACCGCCCGGACGCTCAGCGACCTTTACTGAAATTTCCTTGAAAAGCTCAGTAACAGCCTCCTTGCTCTGGAGATAGCTGAAAACTACACGGCGAGAATTGGTTGTATCCTCTTTTGACTTTGTGATAAGCGGCTCAACGAACTTCTTGAGTTCCTTAGCCTTAGCAAGAGTCGTAGTGATTCTTTTGTGCATAATCAAAGAAACAGCCATGTTTGAAAGCATCGCGTTTCTATGAGATGCAGTACGACCCAAATGATTGAAAGATTTCTTATGTCTCATAATTATTCTTTGTCTAATTTATATTTTGAAATATCTGTTCCAAACGAAAGATTCAGACTCTCGAGCAAATCATCAAGCTCAGTGAGCGATTTCTTACCAAAGTTGCGGAACTTCAAAAGGTCGGTCTTGTTGTACTGAACAAGCTGGCCAAGTGTCTCTACATCAGCTGCCTTCAAGCAATTGAGGGCACGTACTGAAAGGTTGAGATCAACAAGCTTGCTCTTGAGCAACTGACGCATATGCAATACCTCCTCATCAAACTCTTCATTGCCATCCAAGTCGGCAGACTCTATAGCAATCTTCTCGTCAGAGAACAACATGAAGTGGTAGATAAGAATCTTAGCAGCCTCTTTAAGCGCGTCCTTCGGGTGAATGGAACCATCAGTAGCAATCTCAAGAACCAGACGGTCGTAGTCAGTCTTCTGCTCAACGCGGAACGGCTCACGCTGATACTTGACATTGCGTATAGGAGTGTATATCGAGTCGATTGGAATCATTGTGGGTTCTGTACAGAACTCCCTGTTTTCATCAGCCGGAACATAGCCACGGCCTTTGTTGATGTTGATTTCAATCTGCATTTTAGCCGATGAGTCTAAATGGCAAATGACTAACTCGGGATTTAACACTTCAAATCCTGTTAAATACTTACCTATCTCACCTGCAGTGAACACCTCTGCGTTCTCTACATTCACTGAGACTTTCTCGGTTTCTTGTTCCTCTACGATTCTTTTGAACCTGACCTTCTTAAGGTTGAGGATAATGTTGGCTACATCCTCTTTTACACCTGGGATTGTCGCAAACTCGTGTTCAACACCGCTAATCTTGATGCAGTTTATTGCGAAGCCTTCAAGTGAAGACAGCAAGATTCGACGCAATGCATTGCCCACTGTTGTTGCAAAGCCAGGCTCCAAAGGACGGAATTCGAACTTTCCGAAGAAATCGTTCGCTTCCAGCATCACCACCTTATCGGGTTTTTGAAATGTTAATATCGCCATTATCAAATATTAATTTTTGCTATACAACTCAACGATTAACTGCTCCTTGATATTCTCTGGAATTTCAGAACGTTCTGGAACACTCAGGAACTTGCCTGCCATCTCTGGTTCGTTCCACTCAAGCCAAGGATACTTGCTGTGGTTAAGGCCTGCCAAAGAGTTCTGTATCACCTCGAGTGACTTTGAACGCTCGCGAACACCTACAACCTGACCGGGCTTGATGTGACGTGAAGGAATGTTGCAAACCTTGCCGTCAACAACAATGTGGCAGTGGCTTACCAACTGACGTGCTGCAGCACGGGTTGGAGCTATACCAAGGCGGTAAACAACGTTGTCGAGACGAGCCTCAAGGTTCTGCAGAAGAACCTCACCGGTAATACCGGGAGCCGAGTCCGCCTTCTTGAATGTGTTACGGAACTGTTTCTCCAAAACTCCGTATGTATATTTTGCTTTCTGCTTCTCAGCGAGCATCACACCGTACTCAGAAGTCTTGCGACGACGGTTGTTGCCGTGCTGGCCGGGAGCATAGTTCTTCTTTGAAAGCACTTTATCTGCGCCAAAGATAGGCTCGCCGAAACGACGTGCTATCTTGCTTTTTGGTCCTGTATATCTAGCCATTTTCTATCTCTTAAATAAATTGTTATACTCTTCTTCTCTTAGGAGGACGGCAGCCGTTATGTGGCAGTGGTGTTACGTCAATAATCTCTGTAACCTCGATACCTGCATTGTGTACAGTACGAATTGCAGACTCACGACCGTTACCAGGTCCCTTAACGTATGCTTTAACCTTGCGCAAGCCAAGATCGAAAGCGATCTTTGAGCAAGCCTCGGCAGCCATTTGAGCAGCATATGGAGTGTTCTTCTTAGAACCCCTGAAGCCCATCTTTCCTGCAGATGACCAAGAGATAACCTGACCTTCGTCATTAGCCAGACAAACAATGATATTGTTAAATGACGAATGAACATGAAGTTGTCCGTTAGCTCCGACCTTCACATTTCTTTTCTTTGTTGCAACTGTTTTCTTTGCCATATTACTTACTTATTATTTTGTAGCTTTTTTCTTGTTAGCAACTGTCTTCTTACGTCCCTTACGTGTACGAGCATTGTTCTTTGTGCTCTGACCACGAACAGGCAAACCGTTACGATGACGGATGCCACGGTAGCAGCCAATATCCATCAAACGCTTGATGTTCAGCTGGATCTCTGAACGGAGATCACCCTCTACCTTATACTCTGCACCAATAACCTCACGAACCTTAGCGGCCATATCATCGGTCCAATCTTGAACCTTGATATCACGGTCTACACCAGCTTTGTCAAGGATTTTGGCTGCACTGCTGCGTCCGATACCATAGATGTATGTCAACGCAATCT
>CAZAIM010000111.1:0-7427 GCA_964485215.1 uncultured Bacteroidaceae bacterium
CAAGGAAGAGCTTCGGCTTGTATGTGTTTCATTATCTGCCGTTGTCAGCGGTGGCCTTGAATGCCTCGGCAACATCGGTTGTTGCTGTTATGTTCACATTATCGAAACCGCTCTGGCGCATCTCCTCGGCAACGCCCTCGGGAGAGAACACATCGTAAAGGCAAAGATTCGATGTCAGGCCCATCATAAGAGCCGACTGTGCCATATTAGAACCAATCATACCGGCTGCACCGACAATCACCAATTTTTCATCTGTTAAAAACTGCATAACTTCTAATTTTTAAAGGTTTATATTATACTTATCTATTATTTGAACTTACAGGGTGTCATAACCCCAATTCCTTGAATATGCGGGACGATGCACCAAGATTATCAGATACATACTCGCCGGCACTCTTGCCTGCACGGGCAAAATCAGCAGGATGGGAAGCGAAAAAGTCCATTTTCTCGGCAAAAGCGAATGCACTGCTGACCTCAAGGCCGCCACCGCACTGCTTCAGCTGTTGCGCCTCCTGGAACTTCTTGTTATTGGGACCGAAGAAGACAGGAACGCCGTAGACCGCAGCCTCCAGCACATTATGTATTCCAACACCGAAGCCACCGCCGACGTATGCCATGTTGCCATATCTGTATATTGAGGAAAGAAGGCCGAAACAGTCTATTATGAGACAATTAGCTTTGCGCGCCGCGTCAATATCGGTTCTCGTATAACGCACACATGTACCTTCATACTGTTCCTCTATCGCTTTCAGTCTGTTTTCATCGACCTCATGCGATGCTATTATAAGCTTGTACTCCTTGTGTTTATTGAAATAGGGCATATATATCGCTTCATCCGCGCCCCATGAGCTGCCAACCACAAAGACATTTCCGGCACCCTCGACAAAAGCTTCTACCAACGGCAACTGGCGCGCCTGCTCAAGGATTTTGCCTACACGGTCAAAGCGTGTATCGCCGACAACAGAAACATTCTCAACATGTATAGACTTCAACAGTTCCTTAGATTTCTCGTTCTGCACGAAAAGCCTGTCAAAACAATGGAGAGCAAGCCTGTAACGGCCTCCCCAAGGCTTGAAGAAGGCTTGTTCCTTACGAAAAATTGAAGATACGCTATATGCAGGAATCGAACGTTTGTTCAGCCCCAACAGATAGTTAAGCCAGAATTCATATTTTATAAAGAAGGCCATCTTCGGCTGAAGAATTTCAAAAAAGCGTTTTACATTCCTCTTGGTATCGAACGGCAGATAGCATACTACGTCGGCCTGCTGGTAGTTCTTGGCTGTGTTATATCCCGAAGGGGAGAAGAATGTCAGAACGACACGGAGTTCGGGATGCTCCGTACGCAGTTTTTCTATCATAGGCCTTCCCTGTTCGAACTCACCCAAGGAAGATGCGTGAAACCACACATAGCTGACACCCGGCTCTATCTTGTCGCGAAGAGTGTCAAAGACAACCTTGTGCCCGGCCAACATCTGTTTCGCTTTCTTGTGCCCGAACAGTGCAGCCAGTTTCACAAACAGTATATATATGTAAATTCCAAAGGTATACATCTGATTTCAAAGTGTTAGCGCAAAACCTCAATAGCCCTGCGCAGACGCGCCAATGTTTCCTCCTTACCAATAAGACCGGATATATCGAACATCTGAGGGCCTTTTCCTTCGCCTACCAGCGCGAGACGAAAAGCGTTCATAATTTCGCCCATACCATAACCCTTAGCCTCAATCCACTCATGGACAGCCTTGTCCTGGTTCTCAATAGAGAAATCGCCAAGTCCTTCGAGCAGGGCTGCCAACTCGCCCATCTTCTGCGCCGAATCTTCTTTCCAGCGTTTCCTTACAGTCTTCTCGTCATACTCGACAGGAGCTATGAAATAGAAGCTACACGCATCCCATAGCTCATGTATAAAGTTGACACGCCCCTTCATCAGTGCGACAATCTTCTCGAGATGTTCCAGCGTAGTGTCGACACCATGCGAACGGACTACAGGCATAAAAATCTCTGCGACATCCCTGTCTGGCTTGCGCAGTATATATTCGTGATTGAACCACAGCATCTTCTTGTAATCGAAACGGGCACCGGCCTTGCTGCACTTCGTCAGGTCAAACTTTGCAATAAGGTCATCCATTGACATCAGTTCCACATCGTCGCCGGGGTTCCAGCCAAGCAATGCCAGGAAATTTATTACAGCCTCCGGCAGATAATCGCTTTCACGATAACCGGAAGAGACAGCACCGCTTGCCGGATCGTGCCATTCGAGAGGAAAAACAGGGAAACCGAGACGGTCTCCATCACGTTTGCTGAGTTTGCCGTTACCCTCGGGCTTCAGGAGCAACGAAAGGTGAGCGAACTGGGGCATTGTATCCTCCCAGCCAAAAGCACGGTAAAGAAGCACATGCAATGGTGCCGAGGGAAGCCACTCCTCGCCACGTATCACGTGCGACACCTCCATAAGATGGTCGTCCACGATATTGGCAAGATGATAAGTAGGCAGCTCATCGGCCGATTTGTAGAGCACCTTGTCATCAAGGATTGAGGAATCTATAGTAACCGCACCGCGGATAATGTCATTCACAACAACCTTTTCACCAGGCTCAACTTTGAAGCGCACGACATACTGATGACCGCTGTCAATGAGCTGTTTCACCTCTTCGGGCGAGAGCGTCAAAGAGTTGCGCATTGTGCCACGGGTGGTTGAATCATACTGGAAATTGTCTATCTCGGCACGCTTCCTGTCGAGTTCCTCCGGCGTATCGAATGCCATATATGCCTTTCCGCCATCGAGCAGCACCTGCACATATTCCTTATAGATGCTGCGACGTTCCGACTGGCGGTACGGGCCATGCTCACCACCGAACGAAACACCCTCGTCGAATTTTATGCCAAGCCAACGGAACGACTCAAGAATATACTCCTCGGCACCCGGCACAAAACGGTTGGAATCGGTATCTTCTATTCTGAATATCAGCTCACCGCCATTCTGCTTTGCAAACAGATAGTTGTATAACGCAGTCCTGACGCCTCCAATATGCAACGGCCCGGTGGGGCTCGGTGCAAAGCGCACCCTTACTTTCCTTTCAATCATATCAAAAATTTTAGTTCACCGCCAAAAGGAGAGACGCACCCTTCCAAGGGCAAGCACGCAACCCTCCCGAAATTAGCATTATTTTACATTGCAAATGTAGTACAATTTGCGTTGCAAGCAAAATAAGAAGCTCTATAAATTCAGAAGCTGTTCAAATTTATTTCATACGCTGTATGCAGACATTGGGTACCGCGATGCATCAGAGCTTTCTTGAGGATGATTTATAGAGCAGGAAAGGGCTGCACTACAGGGAAAAGAGAAGGAAACAGACAATATTCTTGCATTTAGTTATTTTTTTTGTACATTTGGAAGTTAAATGACAAATGAGAACGGAATGAGAAAAAAGTTTGAAAGAATATTCGGGCATAAATCGCGCATAGTATCACAGATAACGCTGGTCGCGCTGTGCATTGGGCTTATAGCATATTTTATGCCAAGAGAAAGGAGCATAGTACACGAAGACCCCGAGTGCAATGTTACCTGGACAAAGGATGCAGTGAAGGCAAAATTCCACTTCACCGTAAACAAAAGCGAGTGGCAGCTCGCCAATGAGAGGGACAGCGTGGCAAGAAACCTCAGGCCAGTCTTCAATTACGACGAATCTATAGGCAGGAAGAAACTGGAACTCCTGCGCAAAGACCTCAATGCAGCCATTGACGGCAGAGCCGATCGCATTTTTGCAACAAGAGAGAGAAATCATTGCATAAAGGTTCTCATCTCGCTATACACTGACGGTATTGTACCCGATGCCGAGATTGACATAATAAGGGAAAGCGGCAGCCAGAAGATACAGCTTAATGACAAGGGAGCCACAGAAACCGAACTCCTCAACGTGAGAAGCGTTTCCGAGGCATATCAGGAACTGATAAAGTGCGACACAACACTGCTACAGGCCGAATACGACCCGAAGAAATACATTGAGCCAAATTACATATTTGCCCGCGAGAGAACCGAATCTATCAAGAACGAGGAACTTGCAAAAATATCACCGACCTTGGCCATTGTAAAGGAACATGAGACCATCATTGAAGACGGCGAAGTTGTCGACAGCATCCATTACTGGAAGCTTAAGACCTACTTCAACGAACTGGGCAAGAAAGAACTGACGGAAAAAAGCAGCAACAAACTCAGGATTTTCTTAGGACAGATTGTCTTTATTGTCATTGCCATGCTGACATTGCTCTCATATATATACATATACCGAAGTCCCATTGCCCACAACAATAATAAATTCACTTTCACAATTCTGTCGGCAACGCTGTTCCCAGTAATTGTAGCACTGATGAGCAGCAGCGGCGGTGCAAACATTTTCATTCTTCCGTTCGCAATTGTCCCAATGATGCTTTGCCTGTTCATAGACCACACAACGGCATTCATCACAAACCTCACAAGCATAATCATCTGCTCAATTATGCTTGACTCGCCTTACGAGTTCCTGTTGCTGCAGCTGATAGCAGGAAACAGCGCGATACTGAGCCTAAAAGAACTCTCGTCGCGTTCGCAGATGTTCAGATGTGTCATTACCACATTCCTGACATACTCCTTGACTTACTTCTGTTACGAGCTGATAACCGAGCCCGACCTCTCGAACATGAACTACAGCATGTATATCTATTTCATAATCAGCGCGCTCCTGATGATGTTCATCTACCCACTCATGTTCCTTGTAGAAAAAACATTCGGCTTCATATCGAACGTGACGCTCATAGAGTTGTCGAACCTGAACAGCAAGCTGCTGCAGAGAATGTCACAAGAGGCTCCCGGTACCTTCCAACATTCTATGCAGGTAGGCAACCTTGCGGCTGAAGCTGCAAGAGCCATTGGTGCGAACAGCCTTGAAGTAAGGACAGGAGCGTTGTACCACGACATCGGCAAGCTCGAAAACCCGATATACTTTACCGAGAACCAGAACAACAACATAAACCCGCACGACAGTCTCACAGCTATTGAAAGCGCGCAAGTAATAATCAATCATGTAAGAGACGGCATTACATTGGCCGAAAAAGAGAAACTCCCGAGAAAAATAAAGGAATTCATAACCACTCACCACGGCGTGTCAAAAACCGGCTATTTCTACATCACTTACAAGAACGAGCATCCCGACGAAGATGTAGACGAAAGCCTGTTCACATACCCCGGCCCCAGACCAACCACCCGTGAACAGGCAATACTGATGCTTGCCGACTGCGTAGAGGCAGCATCGCACAGCATTAAAGAGTACACCGAGGGGAACATAAACGAACTTGTAGAAAAGATTGTAGGAGCCAAGATGAATGAAAAGGAACTATCCTTGAGCCCACTGACATTCCAGGATGTCGACACCATAAAGACCGTCTTCAAGAAGAGACTTATGGCAATATACCACACAAGAATAAGCTATCCCAACGAGAAGAAAAGGAAGCGGACATCTGCGGAGAAGCAATAGACACACTCGGAAACAGAAGGGTAAGGAGAAGAAAGTGCAGCTCTCCAGCCTTACCCTTCAAGCAACAACAGAAAGCTATGAGCAGCATAATAAAATATCTTTGGCAAAACAGACTGATAAAAGGGAAACTGCAGACTACAGACGGCAAGAATGTAGAAATCCTGGACTACGGAACTGCCGACAGCGACAAGGAGTGGATTATCAGAAACGGGAAAGCAAGGATTGGCGACAGGGAGTGTTGCGGCAGCATCATTCTACACACAGACAGCACCACCGATGAGGAATGTTGTGCCGAAGACGCAATTCTTCACATCTATGTCAACAGCAACAGCACATACGAAGGAATGGAGCCACTACTCTCCATCCGCTGCCATCAGGAAGTGGAGAAGGAGTTTGCTGCGGCTGAACAACGAAAAGAGAATCTGCCTTGCCACACCATACTGTCGAAGCTCAGCAGCATACACCTGCACAATTATTTCTCAAGAATGCTTGCAGAACGCCTGGAAGAGAAGGCCGAGCAAATTGAAGAGAGACTACGGCAAAGCGATGAGAAATGGGATGAAACACTTTTGAAAACGCTCATAAGGAGCTTTGGATTTGGAATACACGGAAAGACTTTCGAGGAACTTGCAAAACTGCTGGACTTACAGGCAATAGGCAAACATCGGGATAATCCTACACAAATTGAGGCAATGCTTTTCGGCCAGGCCGGACTGCTGAATGACGAGGCTATACCTTATTATTATAGGGATAGTGCACAGAAAAGCCAATACTACAGAGAACTGCAACGCGAATATAAATTTCTCGAGAACAAGTTCGGGTTAAAGAGACTGCACAACAATAGCTGGAGCAACACAACGCCGCACACAAGGATTGCAAGAATTGCAGCCATCATATGCAGAGGGCGATTCACAATGTCGCAGATTGCAGAATGCAACACCATAAAAGAGTACTACGAGATACTCGATGAACCTGTCAGCGAGTACTGGCACACACACAACTGCTTTGGCGGTACTGAGACATACGGCAACACAAATATGCGCCAACGGCAGATGGATGTTCTTATAATAAACTCAATAATCCCTTTACTGTATGTATACGGCAGGCATCGCCGTGACGAAAAGCTAAGAAGCAAGGCCGAAGACTTCATGTATAACATAAAAGGAGAGGAAAACAGCGTTACAAGAAGGTGGAAAGAGAATGGGGTTCGCATAGACTGCGCAGCAGACTCTCAGGCATTGCTGCAAATAACACGCAGGCTGTGTCAGACGCACAACTGCCTCAACTGTCTGTTCGCAAGCCTTTACATAAGAGAGAGAATTGCAGAATACAACACCTTGTGAGGGTGACTTTTGAGCCACCATCATGCAAGCATAGACTATTGCAGAGAGAGCCGGGCTTCGAAGCCCGGCTCTCTCTGCAATAGTCTATGTTATACAATTTACTTCTTCTTTCCGAAGCTCAACACCTTGTAGGCAACCGGAGCTGCTATGAAGAGTGATGAAATTGTACCGAACACAACACCAAGAATCATAGCGAACGAGAAGCTGCGGATGCTGTCGCCGCCGAAGAAGAATATGCACAACAATACGAGCAATGTACTTAGCGAAGTATTGATTGTACGTGAAAGGGTTGTATTCAATGAGAGGTTGAACAATTCATACTTGTCACGCTTGGGATAGAGAGCGTTGTACTCGCGTATACGGTCGAAGACAACCACCTTGTCGTTGATTGAATAACCGATAGCTGTAAGAATTGCACCGATGAATGTCTGGTCAACCTCGAGTGATATCGGCAACACACCGTTGAACAGAGAGTAGCAACCGATAATCAGCAGCGTATCCATAGCGAGAGCAATAATTGAACCTACACTGTACGCTACATTGCGGAAACGGACAAGAATATAGAAGAAGATTGCTA
>CAZAIM010000112.1:0-7099 GCA_964485215.1 uncultured Bacteroidaceae bacterium
TACACGTCGCAAAACACCAGATCCTAAGTCTGGCGCGTCTACCAATTTCGCCACACGCGCGACTGTTTTATCTTTCGGGTACAAAGGTAGTGCTTTTTTTTTGAATATCGGCTACTCTTCTCCCGATATTTTGTCGTAGTAGGCAAAAATTAGCTCTTTGGCTTTTTCTATCATGGTGTCACGGCCTTTGTTCCAGTCTTCCGTGGTGATGTCTACCCTTATGTCGGGCTCAATACCGAATTCGGTGCTTTCGCCTTCTGCATCGAGTATCGGGCAGGCCGAGAAGCGTACGCTCCATCCATTTGGCAGGGTGTAGCTGAGTGGCATTCCGCTGCCTCCGCCTGTCTTGTCGCCTATAATGGCAACATGTGGCAGTTCTCGCATAAGCATTACGAAATAGTTGGCCGAACTGTATACGCCCCTGTTGGTGAGTATGACCACAGGGCGCAGCCATATGGCACCTTTCGCCGGTTCAAGGTATATCTTTTCCGGTTCCGAAAAGTCGTAGTGTCCCTTTCCGGTTTTGTGCTTCATATATCCGCAGTGTCTCTTCTCATTGGTGAATGACGATGCCAGTTGTTCGGCTGCGGTGAGCATTCCTCCGCCGTTGTTGCGTATGTCGAGCACAATGCCCTTCGTGTCTTTCAGGTTCAGAAGCATCATGGACAGGTTGTCTGTGTTGAATCCGTTGGCGAAGCTCTCTACATATACATATCCTATGCTGTCCTCGAGGTGGGTGTATTTTATTCCGTTGGTGAGCCTGAAACTGTTGCCCAGGTAGTTGCGCTGTATCGAGTCGCTGAAGTTTGTCGGGTAGTCGAGCTTCCAGTCCCAGTAGAAACTTGTGCCGTAAATCGACGTAAGGTTTACATGTCCGTCGCGCAGTTCCTTGAGCATGTCGCCAAGCAGGTCGAACAGTTCGGCATCGCTCTCGCAGTCGGCGGCTAACGGCCTGTACTTGTCGCGCACGGCATTCCAGTTCAGCCCATACTCCTGTTCGGCCAGTTCGAAGAAGCAGTACCGTTCGTCTATGATGTTCCACAGTGCTTCGAGGTTGCCTTCGGGCGAGTTGCTGTAGTCGTCCTCTTCAATGCAGCCTGCAAGCATAAACGGCACTGCCATATAAAGGAATAGTCTTTTTATCATTGCTGTAGGTGATTAGTATGGTGAGTATGCCTTTATGCTGTTCTCTTCCTTCACCTTGAATATTGTCCTTGCGAATCCAATGGTAAAGGCGTGGCGGTATATGTGGCATCGTGTCTCGTTGACATCGCTCTGGTAGAGGTCGGCACAATACTGCACCCTTATGGTGGTGCTGTGTTTCCTGAAACGCAGAGGAATGTCGAGCGACAGGGTGTGTCGCCACGACGGGCTGTTGAACGGGTGTGCAAACTTCACGGTTCCGCCATAGTCGCCTCTTCCGAATATCTCGTAATAGCTCTGCCCGAACTCCGGTGCAAACATCACTCCGGCCAATGGAATGTCGAGCTGGTAGCGTGCAATCCAATCCTTGCCCTTGACGGGAAAGTGGTATATTGCCATTCCCGATGCGGCAAGTGCCGTGCGCATTTTTGCCGAAACAGGGCTGTTACCGTTGCCCGGAACATACAATGCACCGCCTTCAATCTCAATCTGTGCTCCGGCAAGCAGTTTCAGTCTCTCGCTTATGCCGAACGGGTGATAACCGCTCCAGCTATACGCTGCCAGTGCAACGAGCTGTGTGCTGTTCCCGAGCGTAGCCATTCCAAGAGTGCTTGTCAGCCTTGTCTGGTATTTCCACCGGTAGTTGCCTGTGCGTGCGTCGCGGAAGTTCTCGTGCCCGAAGTACAGGCCGGCTCCGGTGTAGTCATATCCGCTCAGATATGTATCGAGACTGTTTATGCCGGCTACTCCGAACTGTGAACTCTTTACCACAATGCGTTCGGGAATAATAGTGTCCGCAACGGCACATTGCGCCTTGGGCATTGCCGGCATTGCAAGCAATGCAAGGGCTGTGAATATCTTGTTTATTAGTCTCATTCCTCGTTGAAAAGAGTTAGCTGTTCCGGTTCGTCGCTGTCGGTCTCCGTGCCGGTCACGCTCTCCTCCATTATTTCGGGCGGTGGCGGCAGTTTCGTAGGCTCAAGTTCAATGATTTCGTCAATCTCGAAGGTGGTTAGCCTTTTGCCGCGTGCCTTGTAGCTCTTCACACCAATGAACTCATCGACCTCAATCACCAAAGGCTCGCGGAAATTGTCGTTTCCGCCGAACATCACCTGTATGCGCGGGAAGGGTGTTTCAGAGAACCATATAAGCTCATTCTCCTTGCTTTCCCCAAAGCAGTTCTGCCTGCGTGGGCTCTGCTCGAGTGTGAACCGCTTTATGTAGGGGTATCCCTGCTGCGATGCATCGTAAAGGGCTGCGCTCCACACCTTCGCGGGGTCGAATTTCTCAATCACCATCAAGTCGTCCTCGTAGTGGTTGTTCAGGTCGACCGGCGTGAGGTAGAACTCGCCGTTCTTGCGTATTGCAAGTATCTTGTCATCGTTGTGGAACTCGCCCAGATACTCACCGTGGCTGTCGAAGTTTATGCGCAGGATGTCGCGGTCGAACCACACCTGCCGTCCTCCAAGGGTTGAACTGCCGTGCTTCTTCAATGTTATGCGCATAACCTCGTTCTTCGTCAGTATGTTGCCCATTGATTGCCGTCCCTTTATGGCAATGGTGCTGAAGTCCTTCTCTATTATGGCATTGCGCAAGCGTGGGTTCGGCTTCAGCAGCACCTTAATCACCTCGGCCTCGCCGTTGGGGTTGGCTGTGAAGTATGCAACTTTTGAACCCGGAGTGCCCTGCGTGAGGTCATACTCCTTGTCGCGTGTCATTCCCGTAGCTGCGAAACGTTTAATGAAGTGTATGCCGTTTTTCCCATCGCGGTACACCGCGTTGTATATTGTGCGCTTGTCGTTCTTCTTGAACACGTCGACATGTATAATGTTCTTTCCCACGAACAGTTTCTCGCTCACCTTCACAACCTTGTACTTTCCGTCCTTGTAGAACAGTATTATGTCGTCGATGTCGGAGCAGTTTGTAACAAACTCGTCCTTCTTCAGCGATGTCCCTATGAACCCTTCGGTGCGGTTTATGTATAACTTTTGGTTGGCCTCAACAACCTTTGCCGCCACTATGGTGTCGAAGTTTCGTATCTCTGTCAGTCGCGGGTAGCGTGCGCCATACTTCTCCTTTAGCATGGTAAACCACTTTATGGTAACGGCAGTCATCTGCCCCAGTTGCCTGTCAATGTCGGCAATCTCCTTCTTCAGTCGTGCAATGAGCTCCTCGGCCTTCTCCTTGTTGAAGCGCAGTATTCGTGCCATCTTAATCTCCATAAGGCGCAGCAGGTCGTCGCGCGTAATCTCGCGTATGAAATCCTTCTTGTATGGCTCAAGGCGGCTGTCGATATGTGCCAGCGCGCTGTCCATGTCGGGTGCCTGCTCAAACTCCTTGTCCTTGTATATGCGCTCTTCGATGAAGATGCTCTCGAGCGACGCGAAATGCAACTGTTCGAGCAGTTCGCCCTTGCGTATCTGCAATTCCAGGCGCAGCAACTCCTTAGTGCTGTCGACCGAGCGGCGCAGCAATTCGCTCACGGTGAGGAATACCGGCGTGTGGTTGTCTATCACGCAGCAGCAGGGGGTGATGCTTATCTCGCAGTCGGTGAACGCATAGAGCGCGTCGATAGTCTTGTCGCTCGACACGCCCGGTGCAAGCTGCAACAGAATCTCCACCTTGTCCGACGTGTTGTCGTCGACCTTGCGAATCTTAATCTTGCCGTTGTCTACAGCCTTCAGTATCGATTCAATGATTATAGGCGTAGTCTTGCCGAAAGGTATCTCTGTAATGGTCAGCGTCTTGTTGTCGTCCGACTTCGAAATCTTCGCCCTGATGCGCACGCGGCCGGTGCGGTCGCCGTCATGGTAGCGCGACACATCTATGCAGCCTCCTGTCTGGAAGTCGGGATACAGCTGGAACGGCTCCTCCTTGAGATAGGAAATAGCAGCGTCGCACACCTCGTTGAAGTTATGCGGCAGAATCTTTGACGAAAGACCCACGGCAATGCCCTCCACGCCGTGCACAAGCAGCAACGGGAATTTGACAGGCAAGGTGATTGGCTCCTTGTTGCGTCCGTCGTACGACAGTTTCCACTCCGTAGTCTTAGGGTTGAACACTACATCGTGTGCAAAGTGCGAGAGCCGTGCCTCGATATATCGCGATGCAGCTGCAGAGTCACCGGTGAGAATGTTGCCCCAGTTGCCCTGGCAGTCAATCAGAAAATCCTTCTGTCCCAGCTGCACAAGTGCGCCGGCAATCGAAGCGTCGCCGTGAGGGTGATACTGCATCGTGTGACCCACTACGTTCGCCACCTTGTTGTAACGTCCGTCGTCAAGTTCGCGCATCGCGTGCAGTATGCGGCGTTGCACAGGCTTCAGGCCATCGTACAGGTGCGGCACGGCACGCTCCAGAATAACATACGAAGCATAGTCCAGGAACCAGTTCTGGTACATGCCTGTGAGCTTGTGCGTTATCGGGTCGGCACTGCTGTCGTGCCGATAGCTGCTATGCTCCTCTGCATTGCCCTCTTCGTTCCCGGCCGGGTTCTCCTCTGCGCCGTTCAGCCCCTCTATGTTCTCGTCAAATTCGTTGTTGTCCATAATTCTTGTGTGGTTATGTTCGCACATTATCGCAAAAATAGGAAAAAATAGCGAAGAACCTGTAATGTGAATAACTTTTTATAAGAAAAACTTTTTTCGAAATTCAAACAGCTTCTCACTTTTTCTCCTCTCTTTAATCAATATGTTATAACGGTAATGCCCGCTTGCTGTCCGGCACCAAAGTGTAGCCGTGAGTTTTTTCTCCTGCCGGCATTGGTTACTTTCCTGTAAATCCTTCTTTATTCAGTAAGGAAACAGGAAAAGATAATATTATTTTATCAGCGTTAACATATTTTAACAATTGGGGGGGGTAAAATGGGACCTTCTTATTATTTTTGAAAATCATATGAAGCCGATGGGGTATATATTGAGAGGTTTCCCGTCAGTTTTTATTAATTACCGACACTTGCAAACACTATATAATATTATGAAAAACAATATTTTGGCTTTATTCCTCTTTCTTGTCCCGTACGTTATGTATGGTCAGAACTGGGATTATATCACGACTTCCGGGGAATACTACTACGGAGTGGGTTATGGAAGCACAATGGACGAAGCACGCGACCGTGCTTTGGCCGAGCTCTCCCAATCAATTTCGGTGCAGATTAAGAGTGACCTTACACACCTGCTCGAAGAGATAAACCGTAATGGTGACATTGACAGCGAACAACGCATCAGTATGTATTCCGAGAGCTCCTCTCAAGCTACACTGCACGATGTGAAGTTCTGGGAATACAGCGGCCCTCCCGAATGTGTAATGCGTGTCTATGTTGAGCAAACAGTTGTCGATAAAATGTATGAGCAGCGAGTGGCGAGAGCCAAAGGACTGATAAAGGAGGCCGAACACTATCTTGCCGAACTTAAACTTGATATGACCCTCAGAGCATATTATTGGGCCTATGCCCTTATACGTTCAATCAAGGATCCGAGCAGTGTACGTGACGAATCGGGCAGAACCCTTGTCGACAGGCTTCCGATGGCAATAGAGGATATTCTGAGCGATATTGAGATAAACTACGGTCGCCGCGACGGCGAGAGTGTCGATTTGCATTTCACATATAAAGGGAACCCGATAAAGTCCTTGAATTTTTTCTACAACGACGGGCGCGGAATGTGTGACAGCAGCGTAAAGGACGGCTACGGCAACCTGCGTGTTCACCCGACTCACCCAGGGAACTACTATCATATAGAGGTCGATTACGTAGCGCGCAATGTGGTGAGGAATGACAAGGAGCTGGAACAGATACTCGGTATCGTTCCCAAAGGAGGTATTCTGAAAGCCGGCAAGAGTGTCAAGGGCAGTGCAGACAACAGGCTGAATCCAGAGCAGAAAGAGGCTGCCAGAACTGTAGCATCAAAGGAGATAGAACCCGTTGCATCGCAGCTGGTTCACGACGCGGCACAGCATGATACGATGATGAACCAGGTCATCAATGCAATATCAAGCGGAGACTATGAAAGTGTCATCGGCAAGGGCTTCTTCACACCGCAAGGGTTCGAAGTCTATGGCAAACTTGTGGCATACGGTAAGGCAAGGGTCATCGGAGTTCCCAAAATCAGCTATTTCAAGGGAACCGGCGGAACCGTTTCAGCCCGTGGCCTGCGAATGAGCTTTTCTTTCAACAAAAGCCGTAAGGTGACATTTGTCGAAGATGTCGTTTTTACCATAGACTCTATCGGCAAGATAGATAACATCTCATTTGGGCTCGGTGTCGATGCTACAAATGCTATACTCTGCAAGCACGCTGCAGAAGCCGATACCGCAACCCTTAAAGCACGCGAAACCATTCTTCAATTTATGGAGAATTACAAGACAGCATATTGTCTCGAGCGTCGCGATTATATCGAAAAGATATTCTCCGACGATGCTGTTATAATCAGAGGAATGGTTCTAAAGACCAAACCGAAGGTTACCGATGTCGAGAACCGTTCAAGTATAAGCAATTCGGGACAGGAAATAATAAAATATAATAAGGAGAACAAGCAGCAGTACCTTTCTTACCTTGAAGAAAGCTTTGCTCGAAAAGAGTTCATTAATCTGCGTTTTACCGATGCCGATGTGCAGACATCAAAAAAGATTGAAGGCAAGGAACTCTATGGCATACAACTGCGGCAGGAGTACACCTCGTCGAATTATTCCGACAAAGGATATCTTTTTCTACTGGTCGATTTCACGAACAAGGAGGAACCTCTTATAATGGTTCGTACCTGGCAACCTAACGAGGAAGATATGGCGAAACTATATCATTTAGGTCACTTTTTTAAGTAACGTGAATTCGATATAATTTTACTCCTCCACCGCAAGCATTCAAGGCACCCCAAAGGTGCCTCACTGAAAAAATGATAGCTTTAATTTTTTAAAAAAAACAGTGCTCCTCATGCGAAGAGGAGCTGTCACGTAGTGACTGAGG
>CAZAIM010000113.1:0-6935 GCA_964485215.1 uncultured Bacteroidaceae bacterium
CAACTCTTTATTCTTGATTAGAGGCATATAACAACCGGGAATATCCGCTGACCCATGATTAGAATGAAGGTGGTTTCTTTTTTTACCAAGAACCGCAGGGGCAAGCCCTGCAATAAAAAAAGAGAACCGCTAAAACGATTCTCTTTCGGTGGGCCATCTAGGGCTTGAACCTAGGACCTCCAGATTATGAGTCTGTTGCTCTAACCAACTGAGCTAAAAGCCCGAGTATCTCTTTGTCTTTTGAAATACGCTGCAAAGGTAGGGCATTTTCTCTTACATTGCAAATTTTTTATCATAAAAAATGTAATAAGAAACTGTTTGAATTTATATCGATAGGTTTTTTAGAAATTATAACAGTTCCTAAGAGGCTTTGGCTATGTTGCTGCAATCTGTAAATAGGCTTCATTTATACTTCATCCATCGCCACAGTTCCTTAATGGTAGGTTTTTTGCCGTGCATGAGGATTCCCACCCGGTATATTTTGGATGCACCCCATACGACAACGAAAAATGTAGCATATAGTATCAGTGCCGATGTAATGACCTCCCACGTTGGAATATCGTAGGGAATGCGTGCCATCATGACGATTGGCGATGTAAACGGGCACATCGAGAACCAGAATGCGACATCGGGGGTGGGGTCGTTTATTACCGAAAGCATAACCATTATGCTGAGAATTATTGGCAGGGTAATGGGGGTCTGCAATTGCTGGGCATCCTGTGGGCTGTCGACTGATGAACCCACGGCGGCGTAAAGTGCTGCATAGAGGAGGAAGCCGCCGACAAAGAATACAAGCAGAGACAGCAGAATGCCGCCAATGTAACCTGTGTCGCTAAGCATGATGAGTGCTTGCAGCAGCCCAAGCTCAGTTCCGCCCTGAATATCGGTAGGCGGCACTCCTTGCTTCATCATTGCGAGTGCGTTTACAATGTTGTCGGGGAGTATCTCGGGCAGAATGAAGTAGCTTACTCCTGCAATCAGTGCCGTCCATATGATAATCTGCAGTACTGCAACCGACGCTACGCCTAGTATTTTCCCCATCATCAGCTCGAAGGGGCTCACCGATGATACTATAACCTCAAGCACTCTGCTGTTTTTCTCCTCAATGACAGACTGCATAACCATAACGCCATATATGATGAGCAGCATATAAAGTAGGAAACTCAATACGTAGGCCAATACTGTTGCAGCAATGGATGAACTCTCCTTGGTCTCAGTCTCCTCGCTGCCGTTCTTGAATATCTGCGGGTTTACATCTACGGCCGTTTTGGCCAGAATCTGCGGCAGTTCTTCGATATGCAGTTCCTTCAGCCGTTCGTTCTGTACTACAAGCTCAATCTGCGATGTTATATATTGTTCAACCGATATTGACGATGCGTCGTTTGTGTATATCTGTACGTTGTTGGTGTTCTCCAGAATGTCTTTCTCTATATGTAGCACAGCAAAGTGTCCGCAGAACTCCTTGCGGGCACTTTCCAGTGGCAGCTCTGTCTCTTCGAATACAATCTCCTTGTTGCTTTGCAGCTGCTGGGCAACAAATCCGCTCTCGTCAACGACGGCGATGTTTTTGGTGCTGCTTTCGGAGTATGTCGATATGATTGCAGGTGCGAGCATCAGCGCAATCATAAGCATTGGCGTAAGCAATGTTGTAATTATGAACGATTTCTTCTTGACACGTTCGTTGAACTCTCGTCCTATGATTATCCCTATCTTGCTTTTCATCTTTTTATCAGTTTGAAGGTTGTTACAATTGGCCGTTCACGGCGCGTATGAATATGTCGTTCATTGAAGGTATCAGTTCGCGGAAGGAGCGTATCTCCACGCTGTCGTTTGCCTTGGCAATGACGCTGCGCACCTCGCCGTCGTTTGCTATGTGTACCTTTATCCTGTTGATGCCAATTGCCGGGGTGTTGCTCTCCATTATCTCGCAACATCCTTCAATGGCATCTACTATGTCATTCTCATTGCCCCTATAGTCTATTTCGAATATATTTGCGCCGTGCTTGTGGCGTATTTCGTCTACATTGCCCGAAAGAATATTCTGCGCCTTGTCTATAAGTGTTATGTGGTCGCAGACCTCTTCGACCGATGACATGTTGTGTGTCGAGAATATTATTGTTGCACCCTTATCGCGCAGTGCGAGAATCTCCTCTTTGAGCAGGTTGGCGTTGATGGGGTCGAAACCCGAGAAAGGTTCATCGAATATCAGCAGCTTGGGTTCATGAAGCACTGTGGTTATGAACTGTACCTTCTGAGCCATTCCTTTCGACAGTTCGCTGACCTTTTTGTCCCACCAGTTCTCGATGCCGAACTTGGCGAACCATTCCTTCAGCCTGTCTGTGGCATCCCTGCGCGACATTCCTTTGAGTCTTGCAAAGAATATTGCCTGTTCGCCAACCTTCATTTTCTTGTATAGTCCGCGTTCTTCGGGCATATATCCAATCCTGTAGATATCTTCGGCCGTAATCTCTTTGCCACCGAAGAATACGCGCCCGCTGTCGGGTGCAATAATACGGTTAATGACACGCAGCAAGGTGGTCTTGCCTGCACCGTTTGGCCCTAAAAGGCCATATATGGAGCCCTCGGGTATCGAAAGCGATACATTGTCGAGAGCTACGTGCTTTGCGAAACTCTTGCTTATGTTTTCAATTCTTATCAGGTCCATACTCTTTTGTGTTGTTATTTTCAGTCATTGCAGCATAATGTTTTTTTCTGTCTCTGACAATGATACTGCAAATGTAAATAAAATTTCGTTATGAGAGAATTTTTATGTAAATTCGCATTATAAATGATAACAAGATGCTCGAAGGAAAGAAAGTACTCATTTTTGATTTAGGCGGTGTGCTCATAGACTTGCATGTTGAGCGGTCATTTGCTCATTTCGTGGAAATGGGTGCCGATGCAGCAATGCTTACCGAGAAAGATTGTCTGTTGAACACCCGTATGATGCAGTACGACCGTGGCGACATATCAAGTGAGGAGATGTTCGATTATATTGCATCGCAACTATCTCCATTGGTGTGTAAGAACCTTGGCAACGAGCTCTTTGACCGCATACACGCAGCCTGGAACGCAATGCTTGGCTGTTATGACCCGGGTAAGCTACTCCTGCTCAAGGAACTGCGTAGCCGCGGCTTCCGCGTCGTAATGCTAAGCAATACAAACAGCGGACACTGGGGCGAAATTGAACGCAGGTTCATTGAGGCTGCAGGTGAGCCGTTGCCGGCTTTCTTCGATGCTTTATATCTCTCCTATCGTATGCACTGCCGCAAACCCGAGTCTGAGATATTCCTTCGCCTGTTGTCGGCCGAGGGTGCCGCTGCATCGGAGTGTCTTTTCTTTGACGATTCGGCCGAGAACTGTGCTACCGCCCGTGCCGTTGGCATTCCTTCTGTCCTGGTTGGGAGAAACGTTTCTTGGGGAAGAGAACTTTTTGAAAACCATATTCCAGAATGAATGTAATAACCGATATATACAATTGCTCTCCAAAACCATGCGCGGTAACCATAGGCTCTTTCGATGGAGTGCATCTGGGGCATCGTGCCATGCTCGAGGAGCTGCGTCGGGCTGCGCAGGCCAAGGGGCTTCCGGTCACAGTGGTTACCTTTGCCCGTCATCCTCGCCTGCTTTTCGACGGCAGTGCCGAGCCGTTTCTCCTATCGGGGAATGCCGGGAAGGAACATCTGCTTTCTGAGGCTGGCATAGATAACCTTGTGCTGCTCGATTTCGATACTCTTATGGCATCGATGACTGCCGAGAGGTTTATGAAGGAGATTCTTGTAGAACGCATAGGAGCGCGGTTGCTTGCCGTGGGGTACGACCATCATTTCGGCAAACCCTGTGAAGGTGAAGGCATCGACGAGTATATCTCCTATGGCAAGAGGTATGGTGTAGAAGTATTCCAGGCTTCGCCGTTTGCTGTCGACGGGTTCATCGTCAGCTCCTCTGCTGTGCGTCGCGCATTGTCGGCCGGTAAAATATCGTTGGCCAATGCTTTTCTTGGCCGTCCTTACAACTTGCAGGGCAAGGTTATCCATTGTACAGGCATTGGGCGAAGCATAGGCTTTCCCACGGCAAACATTGCTCCCGATGAGGAGATGCAGCTGTTGCCGGCCAATGGTGTCTATGGCGTTTGTGTCACCGTAGGCGGCATGCATTATAAGGGTGTTATGAACATTGGGGTCAAGCCGACAGTAACCAGTTCCGGAATTCGTACCATCGAGGTGCACATAATGGATTTTGCAGATGATATATATGGTTGCAGCATCAATGTAGAGGTCTTGCAACGTATACGTGAAGAACGTCCGTTTGACAGTCTCGATGCCTTGCGCGAGCAGATTGAGGCTGATGTCGTACAGGTTAGGGAAATGTGTTTAAAGGGGTAAATCCCGGGTTGAGCGAATTGCTTCCGTTGCCGGGACTGCTTCTGTAGGAAATTTTTTTTAGAAATCAAGACAGCATCTAAATACTATTACATATGATTACGTTCAAGACTATTTTCAAGGCATTGGGCATGATTCTGCTCTTGCTTCTTGTCTATGCCATAACGCAGGGAACCGTTACTGCTGCTGTTATGAAACTCTATTATTTCTTTTCTACGGGTTCCTTTGATGTTCCGTCCGATGCGGTATCCGACGGAATCTATTACAGCGCAATGGCATTGGGGCTAATTCTTTCCTCTTTGGCGATAATGCTCTTCTTGCACCTTACACGTTTCTTCAGGCTACGTTCCGGCATTTTTAGGTCAATAAAGATAAAGCCTTTGCTCTTTTCTACCGGGTTAGTCTTCTCTTCGATATTTGCGCTGAATATCTTTGTGCAGCTTTTTCCACTCGAAGACAATCTGAAAACGGAGTTCAATGGGCTGTCGCACAATGTTTGGGGTGCAGTTTCCATTGCTATAATTGCTCCATTGCTCGAGGAGGTGTTTTTCCGTGGCGCAATGCAGGGCTATCTCCTACGCCGTTTCGAAAAACCGTGGCTTGCAATCCTGCTCTCGGCTCTTGTCTTTGGAGTATTCCATTTGAATCCGGTGCAGGTGGTATATGCAACTCTTCTTGGAATTGTTCTCGGATGGATATATTACCGTACCGGCAGTCTGCTCTCAGTGATTGTTGGGCATGTGCTCAATAACACTCTTGCAACATTTACACTTGTATTCCTGGGCGGAAACGAAGCCACTGTTGCGGCCGAAGGGACATTGGACAACTCGATATTCAGCCTTCTTTATACCCTTGGCGGTTTTGTGGCACTCTCAGTCTTCTTCTCCATTAAGCTGCACCGCTCTCTTCCTGCGCCTCCTGTGCCTTGGCACGAGAGTGACGAAAAGCCCGATGAAGAAACAGTTGCCGGCTGAAGTCCTCAAGTGAAGGCTGTTATATTTCAACCCTGAATCCCTTCAGCCTTGCGCGCAGTGCCTTGGCTCTTGCCGGGGCAACCGTCTTGTCGAGCAATGCCCAGAACCGTTCGCTATGGTTCATTTCGACAGTGTGGCACAGTTCGTGCAGCAGCACGTAATCAATAAGTTCGTTTGGCAGCAGCATCAGGTATATGCTTAGGTTTATGTTGCCTCTTGAACTGCAGCTTCCCCAGCGTGTGTGTACGTCGCGCAGGGTGCATCGGCTGTAGCTGAACCCGTGTTTCCTTGCGAGTGCTTCAAGCCGTTGCGGCAGTACAGCTCTTGCCGCCTTTGTCATGGAGTTTCTTATCACCTTGCGCAGCCACTCCTGCATTCGGTTGTCGGCAAACTGCGTTCCTTGTGGGCATAGCAGCATGAAATTGCAGCCATTCTGTTTAAGCACGAACTTCTCATGCTCATGTTCTGTAACGGCAAAGGTGAAATTGTCGCTTTCTATGCGGTAGAGGGTGTCTATTGTTTCAGGTCTCTGTCTCAGTTTCTGTTGCTTTAGCTTCTCGCCACACTGTTCCAGAGCCCTTTCTATGTCGTTGCTTGTAGCAAGCAGAGGTACAGTCATGTATATTGCATCGTGCCTGGCACGCATGACGATGCGGCGCGCCCTTGGGTTACGCGTTATCGCTACAGTACCCCAAACGGGGTGTTCCAGTATGCTTTTTGCGAGTGTTGCCATTCAGGCTACAATGTGAGTGCCCTGTATACCGTCTATGGCATCGGCACGTGTGATGATTACCTCTTTTACACCGTTCTCAATGGCATTGAAGGCGTTGTCAATCTTGGGAATCATGCCGCCGCTTACGACCTCTTCCTCGAGCAGTTGTCTGTAGCTCTCGCGTGTTATGGCAGCAATGAGACTTCCGGCATCATTAGGGTCACGCATAACGCCCGGCAGCTCAAAGCAGTAGGTGAGTGTGACATCGTAATGTTCCGCAAGAGCCTTTGCTGTTTCCGCAGCCATTGTGTCGGCGTTGGTGTTGAGCATGTTGCCCTTGCCGTCGTGTGTAAGCGGTGCAATTACAGGCACAATGCCTTGCTCAATTATTCCGGCAAGCATACCCCCGTCTGCGCGATCCACGTCGCCCACGAACCCGTAGTCGACTTCACCGGCAACCCTCTTGTGCGCCTTTATTATGTTACAATCGGCACCGGTAAGGCCCAGAGCATTTATTCCCCGTGCCTGTAGTTTCGCAACAATATTCTTGTTCACAAGGCCTCCGTACACCATGGTCACTACCTGCAGCATTGCTTCGTCGGTGATACGTCGTCCGTCCACCATACGGCTTTCAATTCCCATTATCCCGGCAATGCGGGTGGCAGAGCGTCCGCCCCCGTGTATAAGCACCTTGCGTCCCTCAATGGCTGCAAAATTATCGAGGAGAGCAGCCAACGAAACTTCCTCCTCGACGATTTTTCCGCCTACTTTGATTACTGTAACTTTTTCTTTCATCAATAGTCGAGATATGTATATCCGTAAAGCCCCGAACGGTAATTAGAAAGGAACTCCTTGCCCTCTTCAAGC
>CAZAIM010000114.1:0-6889 GCA_964485215.1 uncultured Bacteroidaceae bacterium
GATTTCCAGCAAAACTAACACTGATAATCAATCAGTTAAAATAAAAAGGTTTGTGTCATTTTGGCGTAGCCTCTTTTCATTGCTCTATGGCGAGTTTTAAATAAAGACAAGCCGTTGATTACAAGACAAATAAAAACCGCCTAAAAATTTTTCTATACCATCTTTTGAATTTTTTTCTTGATGTGACTATATTATAGACAACGAAACAAAACAAAATGCTTATGGATAAAAAACAGTATTTCTTGGAAAGCCTTTACGAAGACTACGGTGAGGATTTAGCAAATTTGGGACTGAATCTCCTTGAGAACCCTGAACTATGTGTAAAGGTGCTGCTTGAGCAGATGCGAAGTGGTAACGACGAGTTCAAGTTCGTGCTGAGAGACTTGTTGCTTCATGGGTATGGTTTTCATCTCTTGCAGGCAGAGGACAAGCAATGGTTGCTTGATGCCGACTGCGTAGAATGCAAGGCCATCGTTTTGAAAGGAATGTACAGGAGTTGGCACACATGGGAAGAATCCTTCACCGACGAGGACACAGGTGAGACAGTGGTAATTACGCGCAAAGAAATCCTGAGAACTCCTTTGTTCCCAGGCGCTGAGGACGAGGCCAAGGTGCTCTTTGAGCAAATATGCCAGCAGAGCACACCAGCAGAAAGTGAAGAATTGGTACATTGCGTAAGATGGCACACCCCGTTCGACTACACCTTGATTATCCGTAATGAGTATGAGGAATTGTTGGAACGCAGCCGTAAGGGAGAAGGTTTCTACGACATGAAAACCATTCACCAATGGGGACACTATGGTTGGACATGCGAGGAGTTGGGCAACCTCTACTTCTATGGCGAGGAAAAGTTTGGCTATTACATTGACATAGAGAAGGCAAAGTTCTTCTATGCCGAGGCGCAGAAGGCCAAGGACTATCACAAGGATGAGTCGCTGCTCGTTAATGGCAACCCTACGGATGGGTATGATAAAACAGATTATGAAGATAGCCCCGAAACATACCGCTACAGTTTGAGCGGACCGAAGGAAGAACTCGCCAAGGTGAAAGACCTTATCGACCAACTGACCGAAAAGTATGGAATGCCCGACAATGAACTTGGACTTTACATTCCCAAACCCATTATCCTGAATCGCCTTGTGGGCATTGACGCATCTGCTCCTAAGTATCGAGGCAATCTACTATTTATGGACGAGGAGGAGAATGGTGCGCTCACGCTGGTCGTTGAAGCCAACGAGGCAGAAGCCTTTGCTTACGCCTTGGAGCAGAAGTATCCCGCGATTGAAGCGGAACTTCTATAGTCTGGGCGGTTTCTTTTGAAATAAGGGAAACAAATAGAACATAAACACAAATACCTAATTATAGGGCATATAACAAAATCGATGTAACACAAAATATCACAATTATGGTACAGATTAAATTGTTTAGAGATCACACTGCCAAGATGGAGGATTTTGAGCAAGAGATTAACCGTTTCCTTAGTGAGCATAAGGACACAATTGTTGTCAAGGACATCAAGTACAATTCTGACTATGTAAATCCGAACAACTCAGCGTGGCAGAATTGGACGGCAATGGTCATATATGAGATGGTGAAGAATAACGATTGAGCTGTTGATTGGGCATTTAGTCATTTGCACGGCAGGAATTATACAGATTTGGTTGCAGACATGCGGGAAGAGACGCTAATGTATGATACAGAGAACTGAAAAAAGTTGCTCAATTTTATAAAACATTGGACTTATATTTATGAAAAATTTTGTTAACACACGATACGGCGTATTGGGCATAAAGGATGCCGTTCATAGGCTTAAAGAGGCTATTGACAATGCCGACGGAAATATTTGCAAGGTACTGGAAAACCTTGGACTGGAGCCCGACAAATTCGGTAACAGCGAACTGTTGAATGGTATTCAATGGCGTGTTGTGAATATTATTGACTTTAGCGACATAGGCGAAAGCCGACTGGAATTTGAAGAGACCGCGCCGCTCAAGCACAGCCACATTATAGACAGGTTAGTGTGCGACGAGAACCTCTTTGATGATGAAGTTATCAGAGTTTCTCGTAGCAAGAGAATGTTTTTCTTTGAGAGGAAAGGAATAAGAAAGCAGGCAGGCGAGGTATACGAAACAATATATGACAAGAACTGGGCTGATGAAGCCGAGAACTCAATCATTGACCCACCCGTAAATGCCCGCATGCCTTTATCGGAAGTGCGACAATATGCAAAATTGAGCGATGCTGATTACGAGAAACTGATTAAACGTCTGGAACAGGGCGACGGTACAGTTTTTGACGGTGAAGAACGTGCACATATATATAAAAGTGAAAGAGAAATCTTGCAGAAGTTCTACGGCATTGGCCGCCAGCCAATGACACCCGAGGAGATAGCTGCCGAGGAAGATATAACCCGTTGCTATGTGCACCAAAGAATAGAGGCTGCATTACGCCAGTTGAAGTACGTTTTGGTAAAGTAACACCTTCTCCGCTACTTAATAGCCCCTGGTTGCATTATACACGATGCTACCAGGGGTTATTATCGTCCTTATAATTGTTAATTTATCTTAAACAACACGCTTAAAATTGAATTTTTTCCCCTCTGTTACTATATTATGTATGTAACGATAAAACTATATAGAAGTTGTTTAATTTTTCAAAACCGTATGGCATTTTTTCATCCATTTCATTATAAACAAGGGAATGTGTGGCCAAGGAATTACCCGGCTACAACATCTACGGGAGAAGTAAAAAGGTTTCGTCTTAAGCAGAACCGTAAATCCCCAATTGTGCCCTGCACACAGTTTGTCTGCGCCGACGAAGATAACAAGGAATTATACCCGGTAATAGCACAAGGGTGCGATGAGCATGGCAATGAGACATGCGTTATAAGGTATCAAGGAGAAGAACTGCTGTTGAATGCTGCACGATGCGAACTTGCACACTGTAACGGAAATTTCGAGGAAAGGAAACGGATTGTTGAAGAACTTATTAGATAACAAGAAGCTGATATATGGAAAAAATTGAGAGATATACAACAAGGGAGGAAGAGTTGATAAGAGAGTTCAAGCAGCACGAAGCCGCAAGAGCCGCCAATGATATTGACACAATACGGCGCGACATAAACGAACTATGTTCCGACATCTGCAAAAGACAAATAGCCAACCAGATGCACTTTCCCGACAATTTCGAGGGTATAAAAGTCATCAACACATGCGGCTATGACATTGAAGAGTTACAGCCTTGCTGCAGATGCGTTTCTGTTGTCAAGGAAAACGACGAATGGCACGTATGCAACACTGAGGGGCAGAGACTGCCTATAAATGGTTTGAAGCTACATTCGCTGCTGAATGTTGAAGAGGCGCTGCTTGAAGTTTGGGAAAACATCATCGACTGGGAAACGGAATTGCTATAGACAGGCGAGTTTATGATATTTCCATCTCCCTCCCGGCTTTGCCGTGCCCCCTCTTACAAGCAAGAGGGAGAGTCCTTTTTTTATATTAAGGTTATGCGATTTAAGGAAAAGATAAGACAAGACAACTGGCGGTGTGTCATAATGAAAACTACTTCGTTGTCATCAACATTAAGGCTCAGTCGAGTACCGATGTACATCCCTTTCGTCTTAAATCCGGGTGCCTTGTGTTTTGTCAATTCTTGCAAACCTAAAGGAGCTGTACCCAAAAACATATTTTGACACAGCTCCTTCTTAAATTTAGTCAAGTTCCTGGTCGGCCTCGTAGCCTGCAAATTCGCGAATCTTGTTTTTGAGCATTGCGAACTGCTTGAATAGGTCGTGTACCGGCTTTTCGCCGTCCTTGTGCATCGGAGCCTTGCAGTAGAACGACATGAACTCCTGTATGCCGTATTCGCCTGCGCGTTGCGCTATGTCGCTGAACAAGATAAGGTCAAGCACCAGCGGAGCTGCCAGAATGGAGTCGCGGCAGAGGAAGTTTACCTTGATGGTCATGGGGTAGCCCATCCAGCCGAAAATGTCGATGTTATCCCAGCTCTCCTTCTCATCGCCGCGTGGCGGGTAGTAGTTGATGCGCACCTTGTGGTACATATCGCTGTAGAGGTCGGGGTATACGTCGCTGTCGAGAATGTTTTCCAATGCCGATGTCTTGCTCACGCGCTTTGTCTCGAAGTTTTCGGGGTTGTCGAGCACCACACCGTCGCGGTTGCCCAATATGTTTGTAGAGAACCATCCTCTCACACCCAACTGACGTGTGAAGAAAGCTGGCGCAAGCACGGTCTTCATCATGGTCTGCCCGCTCTTGAAGTCCTTGCCGGTGATTGGGGTCTTCGTCTCCTCGGCGAGCTCCCACATTGCAGGAATATCTATACAGAGGTTTGGCGCGCCCATCACAAACGGACAACCTTCGCGCATCGCTGCATATGCGTAGCACATGCTCGGTGCCACGTTTGCAGTGTCATCGGCCTTCATCGCGGCCTCGAAAGCTGCTATGCTTCCGTGGACATCATCGTTGCGCTTTATGAACTTCTCGGTGCTTGCAATCCATATTACCACCACGCGCTCGCAGCCGTTCTCCTCTTTGAAACTGCGGATATCCTCGCGCAACTGCTCGGTCATTTCCCAACGTGTGCCGCTCTTCACGTTAGGACCGTCGATGTTGCTTGCATAGCTCTTGTCGAACAGTGCCTTGTAGGGGCGTATGGCTTTCAGTTCATCCTTGACAGGGTCGATGTCTCTCTGCTTGAGCACATCGGCCTTTATGGCTGCTTCGTAGCCATCGTCCTCGTAGAGATCCCATGCTCCGAATACAATGTCATTGAGACCGGCAAGAGGAACAATGTCCTTTACCTCCTTGTAGCACTTCTCGCTGCCCTTGCCCAAACGCATGATTCCCTCGCAGGCAAATGAACCTACAGGTCTTGCAAGGCCCTTGCGCGCCATCAATACACCTATTATAGTTGTTGTTGTCACTGCGCCTAATCCAACGCACATTACGCCCAATTTACCGTTAGCCGGCTTGACTTTGCACTCTCTCATATCTCTCTTTTTTCTTTTATTTTAGGCAAAATAATTGCTTTTTATTGAACTAACCTAAATATTTGGCAAAATGTTCCTCAATTTTAAATAAATTTTCACTTTCTAAGGGATTATCTCCCATCGGGCTGTTACAGGAACAGCCCCTCTTTGATAATCTCGCTTACAGTGGGGTGGGGGAATACCGTCCGTTTTAACTGCTCTACCGTCAGCCCATTGCTGATAGCCATGCAGGCTGCGCAGATGAACTCGCTGCTGGGGTTGCCAAGCATGTGCATGCCCAGCACTCTGTGGTCGGGAGCTACAAGAATCTTGCACAATCCCGTCTGTCCTTCGTTCTCGGCAATGAAGCGTCCGGAGTATGTCATAGGCAGTTTGTGCAGTTTATATTCAATGCCAGCTTTTTCTGCCTGTTCTTCTGTCAGTCCCACGCTGCTCACCTCCGGGTTGGTATATACAACACCCGGTATAGCATTATATTCCATGCGGTCCTCAATGCCAAGGATATGGTTTACTGCCACTTCGGCCTCACGGCTTGCTGTGTGTGCAAGGAGCGAGAACCCTGTTACATCGCCTGCCGCATATACGTTAGGCATGCTTGTCTGCATAACATCATTGACCTTTATGCCACGCTCAACCTCAACGGGTATGTTCTCCAGTCCGAATCCTTTGAGTACCGGGCGGCGTCCCACGCTAATCAGTATCTTGTCGCCCTCGGCAGTGAGTTCATTGCCTTCGGCATCGGTGTAGTGTACAATGTTGCCTTCGATGCCGATAACTTTGCACTGCATGCAGAATTTCACTCCGCGCTTGGCGTATATTCCTCGAAGCATTACGCTCACCTCCTTGTCCATTCCTCCAAGAATCTCGGGCAACATTTCAATTATTGTAACCGGTACGCCAAGGCTGTTGTAAAGGCTTGCGAACTCCATGCCTATTACACCACCGCCGATTATTACTATGCTTTCTGGACATTCCGTCAGAGCAAGTATCTCGCGGTTTGTTAGTACAGCTCCGTTCCCTTCCACGCCGGGGATGGGCGGGACAAAAGCCTCGCTGCCTGTACATATGAGTAACCTTGCAGCCTCGTAGGCCTGTTCGCCACAAGTGATTGATACGGCATTTGTGTCCCCACCACTGATGACAGCCTCGCCACGCACAACCTCCACACCGTTTGCCTCCATCTTCATCTTGATACCTGCAACAAGCTTGCGTACTACTTTGGTCTTGCGGTCGGTCATCTTCTTGTACTCGAATACTACATCAGCGGCCGTTACGCCGTACTTCTTTCCTCCTGTTGCGTGGTCATATATCTTTGCGCTGTAGAGCAGTGTCTTTGTGGGTATGCATCCCTCGTTGAGACATACTCCGCCAAGTTCGCGTTTCTCGAACAGAATAACTTTCAGGCCTTTCGCACCTGCATTCCCTGCTGCCACGTAGCCAGCAGGCCCACCTCCGATAATTGCCAAGTCGTACATATCTTAGAAGCTGTTTAAAATTATAAAAACTGTTTTTTGCAGAAGCCGGAAGCCTGGCCATTTTCTGACGATACCGGTCCGGGCGGCTTCTTGAAAATCTATGTGAAAGCATGAGCTTTCAATACCTCCTGCAAACTTATAAAAAAATGAACTCATTTACAATATTGGCTTCTTTATTTCTCCGTGTTCTTTCTTTTTGTTTTATTTTTGCAGAATTAGAAGCTGTTTGAATTTTTATAAAAATAATTTCTTATAGAAACCGTATGTTTCGCCATTTTTTATATTCAAAAATGCCTGTTTCCTTCTTTTTCTCGGTTACATAGCCCGCTATGCGCCCTTCGAAAAACAAATAAACATCCTATTTTTGCTCTATAAAAAATTGGCGATATAAATTCAAACAGCTTCT
>CAZAIM010000115.1:0-6521 GCA_964485215.1 uncultured Bacteroidaceae bacterium
GGTGCGAATGAATCGGATGCGCTTCGCTTATTATTCTGAGACAGGACGCACACTGAGGCCGTAGAAACGGTAGTACCAAAGCGTGTAGTGGCCTCCACTGCCGAAGTCCAGGCCGTACGCGCGCCCCGTACTGCTTTCGTAAGGCGTAGAACTCCAGTAGTAACCGAAAGACCCAGTGCTGTTGAGCGACGTACCGTAGCGGTAACCGGCAGCAGGCAGGAAGATGCTTGCACCGTTCGACTTGCTTGTTACGCTGTAACCGTTAACATTGTTTTGGGTGGTCCACTCCCAGGTACAGTTGTCTATGAGTTCTTGGAACTCTTTCTTAGTGGGCATACGCCAGCTGCCGCCCCACTGCTTGCGGGCGACATCGTACCGGGCGTTGCCGCCGATGTCGCTCATATCTTTGCCATAGGTGCTGCTGGTGCTTGAACTGTAGTCGCTCTTTGTTGATGTCTCGCCCCAGGCGTAGTAGCCATATTCCTCGGGACTGCTTGCGCCTACATTGCAAGTTGCCCATTTGATGCCGCTGGGAAGACCAAGGTCGACGTATTCGTGACCTCTTATGGTGCCGGTAGGATTATTGTTATAATTTTTACGTGCCTGCTCAGCTCTCACTACAGCCATGGAATCATTGCGCTGCTTCTCTATTTGGGCAAGATGCTCGCGCTCCACGTTTTCCAAATGATTCGTATAAAAGAATATACCGGCTGCGGCAACAAGGAATGTCACCACAGCGGCAATAATTAACGGCAGCTTGCTTTTTCTCTTAGCAGGAGTTGTTTTATTCTCTTTTTCATTGGAAGAAGAATAAGCGGAAGAAGAACGGGCTGCATCACGGGGTGTCTCTTTTGAGCTACCGGGTGCTATGGTTTCATCATCGGCAGCGGAAACAACGGAAACAGGATAAACAGTCTCTTCACTCTCATCTTTCCTTTCTTCTTTCTCATTTCTTATTTTTGCTCTTTCATCTTTGCTCTTTCCTCTTTCCACTATCTCCAAGAACTCATCAACGCTCTGGGGGCGGTTGTCTACAATCAGCTGCATTGACTTTTCAATGGCTGAGGCTGTTGAGGGGCTTAGGCTGCCGGGGAGCGGCTGAAGTTTCATGCCACTGGCACGTAAGGTTGCCTCAACCGGGGTTATGCCGCTCAATGCTTTGTAGAGGGTTGCACCGAGGGCGTAGATGTCGGTTGCGGCGTGGAACTCTGTCAAGCCACGGCTGCCTTGTTCGATGGGGGCATAGCCGGGGGTGCAGCCGAGGAGTGTGGAGGTGTTCTCGCCGTTAACTTCGTCGTATTGCTTGGAGACGCCGAAGTCTATGAGTATTGCACGGCCGCTGCTCTCTACCATTATGTTATGTGGCTTGACGTCGAGGTGAAGGCGGTTATGCGAGTGGACGTAACGGAGGGCGTCGGCCACTTGGCGTATATAGCCAAGGGCTTCGCTCTCGCTCAAATGGCCTTTTTCGCTTATAAGCTGGTTGAGGGAGGAGCCTTCGATGTAGTCCATTACATAGTAGGCGGTGCCGTTCTCTTCGAAGAGGTCTGTAACACGTACTATATTGGGATGATTCATCTTGTAGAGGGATTGTGCCTCTTCGATGAACTTCTTGCGTAGTCTGCCAATGAGTTCAACCTTGCTTTCTGTGGCAACGATGACACGGTTTGTCTCTTTGCTGCGGTTGCAGAAGTCCTTTACAAAGAACTCCTTGATGGCTACATTGCAGTCCATCTTGGTATTGCGTGCCTCATATGTGCAACCGAAGCCGCCGCTGCTTATGTAGCGTACTATTTCGTATGTTCCTCCTTGCAATCGGGTTCCTATGGGTAAATGCATAGTGTAGAGTGTGTTTGGTTTATAACGCGAAGATAGCGCAAAAGGGCGAATTGCAAAAATTTACTAATGGTTTTTACACGAACCTATGCCGTTAAGTGACGAAGCAGGGCTGTTTGAGGATAAAAGGAGGCATTTCTACTCCGCCTTCTCCTCCGCCTTGAAACCGCCCGGCAGTTGCTTGGTTGTAGTGAGCAAGCCAAGTTCCTTCAGTTCCCCAAGCCGCTTGGTTATGTTGCCTTTTCCTGTCTTCAGTTGCTTGAAGGCATCGTTGTAGGCATCCTGTGCCTTTGCAAGCGCGCTTTCTATCTTGGTAAAGTTATCGGCAAAACTTACGAACTTGTCATATATGGCATTGGCGGTGTCTACAATACGCTGCACATCGCGTTGCTGGCGTTCCCTTGTCCATAATGAGTTCACGACGAATAGCGTGGAGATGAGGTTCGAGGGGGATATAAGCACTATACCTTTCTTGTAGGCATAGTTCCACAGGGAGTTGTCGGCATCCATAGCCACAAAGTACGACGGTTCGTTGGGAATGAAGAGCATGACATAGTCGAGAGAATGTATGTTGTACTTGTCGTAGCGTTTGCCCGACAGCTCGTCAATGTGCCTGCGAACACTCGCTACATGTTCTTTCAGATACAGGGTGCGCGAAGCTTCGTCGTCGGCAGAAAGGTACGACATATATGCCTTGAGCGACACCTTGGAATCTATTATTATGTCGCGCTTGCCGGGGAAATGAACTATTACATCGGGTTTCATAGCACGATGGGTCTCTTCGTTGAGCAGTGCCGCACCCTTTTCATCGCGCAGCGTTGCCTGATGCTCCCACTGCTCGCCCTCGACAAGGCCGGAGTTCTCGAGAATCTGTTCGAGGATTGTCTCGCCCCAGTCGCCCTGGAACTTGTTGTTGTTTGTTCCCGCGATGGCATTGGTGAGGTTCACTGCATCGCGGCTTATCCGCTGGTTTGCCTCGACAAGGCTCTTTATATTCTCTTGCAACGAGAAACGTTGCCTGCTCTCCTCGCCATAATAGTTCTCGATCTTCTCGCGGAACTGCTTGAGGTCGCTGCCGAAAGGACGCAGCATTGCCTCGAGCCTCTCCTGAGACTGCCTGTTGAACTGCTCGCTGTTCTTTTCTATGGCCTCTACCGCCATACTCTTGAATTCGTGCCGCATCTGTTCGAGAGCAGTTGCAAACTGCTCCTTCTGTGTCTCGAGCCTCGCGGCAAGCGCATTATTCTCGCTCTCGAGCGAAGCTATGCGTATGAATTGCTCCTCGCGCTGCGAATAATGGTTCCCAATCTCATCCTCGCAACGCCTGAGCGAATCGTTCAACTGAACGTTCTGCGTGTCGAGAAGATTATTCTCCTTTTCGAGCGCGGAGCACTTGCCATAGAGGCGCACATACATTATTGTCACTGCCGCAACCGCAACCAGCAACAGAAAAAGCATTATCCAAAGTAGTGTTGTCATATTTTCAGGTGTGTGTGTATTTCTATAAATAAGCCGTACCGGTTCCCTATAGTCCCTTGAACAGCCTGTACAGTTCTATCAACGGCGACAGCTGCTGCAACAACTCCCGCACAAGCCTCTTTGGCGAGAGAGAATCGACAACCGCCGCAGCATCACCGGCAATCCGCGAACGGGCCGCGAGCATTGCCTTGCGGTTCTCCCTGCTGCACTCATGCAGCGCACGCAGGCTCTTTATATGCCTGTAGTCATTCATCGCCATTCCCGTTTTTGACAAAGAACAGCCTTGCAAGCCGTGCCACCATTCTGTTGACGAAAAGAGCTGTTCTGCAAAGATAAACTATTGTAGCCAAAGCAGCAAGCACTGCGGCCGCCAAAAGAAGAGCCACCAAAAGACCTGTGTGCGGTGCTACGGCAACAACCATAGCCGCAAGGAGAAACAGCAGAAGAATAAAAAGGAGCATTGAAAGCGCGAGCCCACAGAGGATGTCGCCAAGCAGAGCCGAGAGGTTCTCTATGAGATGAAGCCTGTAGCCGTCGATGCTCCTTCTTATATATTCCTGAATATCCTTCGAGAGATTATCGATATTCTCACCAAGTGCCATAGACTACTCCTCTACGGTTATATCGACCTTTTCTCCGCACCCTCCTGCATTGCAGCCGGGGAAAGCGTCCTTCAATGAACCCATTTTGCGTTTTATATCCATTCTCAACTCCTCGCCCTTCTTGGGAGCGAACAACAGCGCGATGGTTCCGCCAACAAGCATACCTCCTGCAAAGGCAATCAGACTACACATTCTCATAACAAAAAATATTTAAGGTTATACATTCCGGAACAGCTGTTTCGGCATTTCTGCGGCATTTTTTGTTCTTAATGCAAAAAATAGCCCTCAGGCTTTGGTGTTTCACCGCAAAGCACTACCTTTGATTGTCCGGCTATGAACTAAACAAAAGAGAGATGAAAAAGTATTATTCAGTTATATATTATTTAGCTTTGATTGCTTTTGTTGCCTGCAACGGTAACAAGCAGCAGAGCAGCACCGGCGAGAGCAAGGATATAAAGCAGAAGACCGACAGTATCAAAATAGAGACTTTCGAGCTTCGCGATACGTGTAACATAGTCGAGGAGGATAAGAATTCGCCCGAACTCACAATTGGCATCTCACTGCCGGTGATAAACTGCCCCGACAAGAAAGTCGAAGAGAAGATAAACAAAACCATTGCAATTGCCTTACTGGGCGAAGAAGCTGCAGAGAACATTCCCGGGCAGAACAGCATTCCGGATATAAGCCGAAGATTTGCCAGTGCCATAAAGGACGAATACTACGACTTGAGTTCATTCTACCTGGAAACAATCAGACTCTATGGCGATAATTCCACTGCCAGTTTCAACCATTTCTATTTGATAGAAGGAGATGCCGGGATAGGCTACAACGGTCTTATAAACTATGTTGTCAACGACGAGAGATACACCGGCGGAGCACACCCCTATGGCGGCAGGATAACATTCAACTTCGACCCTAAGAGCGGTGAGGAGGTGACACTCGACAGCTTCTTCAAGGAGGAGGGATATGAGCGGCTGACAGAGCTCGTCTGCGAAGGCATTGCCAGGCATTTTGGACTGAACACATTTGAAGAGGTTGTTGAGAACAGCTACATCTTCAAAGAGTTCGAGAATAACATGTACGTTTCGAACAACTTCCTGCTTGGGAAAGAGAAAGTGACATTCATATACAACCCATACGACATATCATCGTATGCAACAGGTGAGATAAATTCCGAAGTGCCCTACGACAAACTAAAAGAGATAATGAAATAATGGAAGAGATAGAAAAATATTTCCCCAACCTCACAGAGAAGCAGAAGGAGCAGTTTGCTGCCCTCTACAGCCTCTACTGCGACTGGAACAGCAAAATAAACGTAATATCGCGCAAGGATATTGAAAACCTCTACCTGCACCATGTGTTGCACTCCTTGGCTATTGCGAAATACATAACCTTCAAGCCCGGCAGCACCATAATGGATATGGGCTGCGGAGGCGGTTTCCCGGGTATTCCGCTTGCAATAATGTTCCCCGATGTCCGGTTTCACCTTGTCGACAGCATAGGCAAGAAGGTGCGTGTAGCATCGGAAATAGCCAATGCAATTGGACTCAACAACGTGCGCACCAGCCACAGCCGTGCCGAGGAGATAAAGGATAAATACTCATTTGTGGTGAGTCGTGCCGTTATGCGGCTGCCCGACCTTGTGAAGATATGCCGCAAGAACATCTCAACGGAACAGTGCAACGTGCTTCCCAACGGAATAATATGCCTCAAGGGAGGAGACATGACAGCCGAGACACAGCCGTTCAGGAACAGCTGCGAGGTTGTAGATATAAAAAGTTTCTTCGAAGAGGAGTACTTCAAGGACAAGAAGGTCGTTTATGTGCAGATATAAGAATCAAAGGAACAAGATACATAAGCCATCTATGCAACTCAAGAAATTCATCGTAAACCCAATACAGGTAAACTGCTATCTCCTTTGGGACGATAGCAAGGAAGCCGCGCTCATTGACTGCGGTGCATGGTTTCCGCACGAGAGGGAGCAGATAAAACAGTTCATTGAAACCAACGGACTAACCCTGAAGCATCACCTGAATACCCATCTGCACTTTGACCACATATTCGGCAACGCATTCATCGAAGAGACATTCGGCGTAAAGGCCGAGGCCAACGATGCCGACTGGCCCTGGGCTGCCAATATAAAGGAGCGCGTGGCACGTTTTGGCGTGCAATACGACGAAACAGTTCCGTTGCTTGGGCGCGTACTCAACGACGGTGATGAAATAATCTTCGGAAACAGCCGCATAGTAGCAATAGCCGTTCCCGGCCACTCGCCGGGAAGCCTTGCCTACCACATTCCCGAAGAGAATATTCTATTCAGCGGCGATGCGCTGTTCCGTGGCAGCATAGGACGAACCGATTTCCCCGACAGCGACCACCGTGGCCTCATCACCTCCATCCGCGAAAAACTTCTCACACTGCCCGAAGAGACAGGTGTCTACCCCGGGCACGACCGCGAAACTTCCATCGCTTTCGAAAAGGAGTATAATATGTTTTTGAGGTAAAGTAACCCAAGTAAATAACGTGAATTCGATATAAGAAATCTTAGATACATTCCTACTCCTCAGTCACTACGTGACAGCTCCTCTATTATTATGGTTTTTG
>CAZAIM010000116.1:0-6262 GCA_964485215.1 uncultured Bacteroidaceae bacterium
TGACTGAGGAGTAGGAATGTACCTAAGATTTCTTATATCGAATTCACGTTAAATAAGGGAAACATAGACTGGCAAAAAGGCTCTTTCCCGGTTGTGCTTGCCTTCGACCATGGAACAACGATGGTGACCATACATTCTTTGGTCACCATCGTTGTTCTTTACTGTATGCCGGGTTGCAGGAACCTACATTTCTACAAGTATGCGGAAGTTTATTTGTCTGCCTGTCAGGTAGTTGGGGACTGCGTAGTTGTTATTGTTTATATCTCTTACCCAGTAGTAGGAGTTGACATTGTTTATGTCGAGCAGGTTGAATGCGTCAATTCCCAGCCATACGTTGCGCAGGTATCGGCGTATGCCGGTGCGGTAGGTGTTCTCTTCGTTGTTGAGCAGTCTGTATGACATGCCTATATCGACACGTCGGTATGCCGGTGCGTTGAATATGTGTTTTTCGCGCCCGGTGTGCGGAGGCCCGAAAGGCAGTCCGTCGGCATATGTCCCTTGAAGGCTCATCTTCCAGCGGTCTGTACCCGGAAAGAAATCGGTAAAGCACAGCGACGCGCTGAAACTTTGGTCTGTTGGCCTTGGTATCCACTCTCCATCCCTTATTTTTTCCTTTGTGTCCATTAGTGACAGGGTGAACCACGAGTCGGTGCCAGGGACAAATTCTCCGAAGAGTTTCATGTCAAGCCCGGTTGCATACCCCTTTGAACAGTTCTCGCCATAGTAGACAATGCGCACGTTGTCGATATTGTAGGGGATGAGATTGTCGAGCTTCTTGTAGTATGCTTCTGCCGTGAACTTGAACGGGCGGTCGAAAAGCCTGAAACTGTAGTCGCATCCGAGCACGAAGTGAATCGAACGTTGCGACTTTATATCCTTGTTGAGCATAACGGTGGTTATGCCTTCGACCGTGGTTGTATCACGCATCTCCTTGTAGAATGGAGTTTGGTAATATATTCCGGCTGCAAAACGGAATGTAAGGTCTTTGTTGAATTCAGGGATGAGCCCGATGCTTGCTCTTGGGGATATTATGACTTCGTTGTTCCAATCCCAGTATGATGTTCTCACTCCTGCATTTACAGAGACAACGCCCAGGCTGCTGCTGAACTTGTATGTGTCCTGTATGTATACGCTTATATGGTTGCTGCTGCATGAAGTGCGTGACAGGAGGTTGTATACCGGGCGCAGTCCTTCGGGTGTTGTAGGCACGTTGTAACCGAGCGAGTCGCGCAGTTCCCATTCGCGCTGGTTGTCATTGAACTTCTCGCCTTTCCACTCTATGCCCCAGCGCAGGTCGTGCGCTCCAAGAAAGTGCTTGCCCGAAAGCGACACGGTCTGTACGTCTGCTTCAAGCCTGTTGCGTGCATGTTCCATATAACTGCCCACGCCCATTGTCTGTTCTGTGTTTATCTCGTCGAGCCAGTATTCGCCCAGTATGTCGTATGTCTCTTCCTCTTGTGTGTGGAATGCCGATGTCTGCAAAGTCAGCTGATGGTATTCGTTTGGGGTGTAGCTTAGGGAGGCGGCACCGAACATTGTTCGGAACAGGTCGTTTTCCCAGCCACCGAAGTAGACCTTGAACTGTTTTACATCCTCCAGCGTGCCGAAACTTGTCGTGCGGTCGCTTGGAGTAAACTTGTATTCGTTGCGTGATACGTTGCCGATTAAACTCAGGTTCAGTTTATCTGTTATTTTCCAGTCGACGTAAGCCTGGTAGTCAATAAACTCTGGCGCATATTCGCCCTTGGTGTCGAGCGTTCCCAATAGGTATTGATTGCTTTTGTAGCGCAGTGAATTTGATATGCTTATCCTGCTGTTTCCCCATCCGGCATATGCACTTGCTCCCAGCATGCTTGCCGAGACGGTGCTTTCAAACTTCCGTGGCTTGCGGTAGGTGATGTCGAGTACCGACGACATCTTGTCACCGTATTTTGCTTCGAAGCCGCCTGTGGAGAATGCTATTGCACCAACCATGTCGGGGTTGATGAAACTGAGGCCTTCCTGTTGTCCGGCTCTGATAAGCAATGGTCTGTATATCTCGATTCCGTTTACATAGACACTGTTTTCGTCGAAGTTGCCGCCGCGCACGTTATACTGCGAACTGAGTTCGTTGTGGGAGCTTACTCCGGCTTGCGACTTTATCAGGTCTTCGATGCTGTTGCCGCTTGCCGACGGCTGCAGGCGTATGCGTTCGGGTACCTCAATCTTCTGCGTTCCGCCCATTTGCCGCTCCTTGTCGACTACCTCGACCTCTTGAAGCGCAAAGTCTACGGCTGGCAGCATAACATCTACAATGAGCGTGTCTGTGGGGGACTTGAATGTGCGCTTGCGGGTCTGGTAGCCTATCATGGAGTATACAACCACCAGGCTGTCCTTGCTTTCGCAGGTCAGCGAGTATTTTCCGTTCAGGTCGGCTACAGTACCTGTCGGTTCCCCTTCAATGCTGACGTTGGCAATTTCAATAGGGTTCCGGTTGTGGTCTGTAATCCGTCCTTTTATTGTAACCTTCTGTGCCGTTGCAGCTTGTACGAAGAGTGTTGCAATTGTCAGGAAAAGATATTTTCTGAATCTCATTTTTTTCTTCTGTGCGCGTTATGTCCTTATTATAACGCGCTTTTCGGCCTAAACGTATATTGCGCGTAAAATTTTATTCAGCAAGTTCCATTTGTAGTGATACCATTTGAATGTGCCGACTTGCTTGCATCCGTAGTTTAGAAGCGTGTGTCTGAAATTGTAGTGAATCCTTGAGAGGTTTCTTGCTTCGAGGAATTCGAAGTGTGGGAATCTGTTGTCGTAGGCATCCTTCAATGCTGCCCATATTGCCATAATGCCGGGGTATTGCAAGGGGTATCTTTTCCTGAGACCGCAACTGTAGGCAAGGTATGCCCGTTTTTTGTCGTAGATACATATTGAGCTTCCGATAGCTTTCCCTTTGAAGTATACTATAAACAGTTTTGCATTCCCGCTGTTTTCGCTGTTCCTGTCCGTCAGTAGCTCCTCGAGTGATTTCTGTGGTGGGAGTTTGCGTCGTGTCTTGCTTCTGTAGTAGTTCTTGAGCAGCCTCAGCCCGGTCTCTATTTCTTCTTTTCCGGTTGCCTGCCTGTATGTTACTCCTGTTTTTTCGGCTTTGCGTATATGCGCTCTGTATGCTCTTGAAATTCTTTCCTGTGGCGATTTGCTGTGAATTGAAATATACATTCTCTGGTCGCGGATAGGGACAAAGTCGTGGCCACTCAGGGTGCCGTAGGCGAATCGTGAATCCTCAATGTCCTGTATCTCGATATAGCTGTGCCTGATGTCGAACATGCCGAAGACTTTATTGAGGAAGCCGGAGAATATCCTTTCGCGGTCGGGGCACTCTTTGCGGTACACGCCCTCTCCGTTTATTGTGTACCAGAATTTGATGTGAGGCGGCAGTAGCGTGAAGCTGTTTCTTCTTGTTATCATCAGATGCCCGATTTCTTTCCCTTCCTCGTCGTAGGCTACAAGCATATATGGCTTGCAGGAGCTGAGCTTCTCTGTTGTTCTGAAGATGAATGCAGAGTGCATGACCGTGCCGTCGATGAGCTCGGGAAGTTTGTCGCCTTTTGTGTAAACCTCTATACGCATTCTCTCTCCACTTGAAGTTTTGTTGCTGTAAAGGTAGCAAAAAAGGAAATAATATTGTATCTTCGCATTGCGAATTTTGTATTTTCTGCCTAAAAGCTTTCCTGTGGCAGGCAATTTGTTGGAATTATGAGCGATATATATATATTGGCAATAGAGTCTTCGTGTGACGATACATCGGCTGCAGTGATGCGTGAGGATGTTGTGCTCTCAAATGTTACAGCAAGCCAGGCTGTGCACGAACAGTATGGTGGAGTTGTTCCCGAACTGGCTTCGCGTGCCCACGAACTGAATATTGTTCCGGTGGTCGATGCTGCTCTGAAAAGAGCCGGCATTGCAAAGGAGCAGTTGAGTGCCATTGCCTTTACTCGCGGTCCCGGCCTTATGGGGTCGCTGCTCGTTGGTGTCTCCTTTGCCAAAGGACTGGCAGCCTCGCTCGGGATACCTATGGTGGAGGTCAATCATCTGCAGGGTCATATAATGGCTCATTTCATAAAGGAGGATGGGGTGGAACATTCTTCTCCCGAATTTCCTTTCCTGTGTCTAATGGTATCGGGAGGAAATTCTCAGATTGTAAAGGTCGACAGCTACAAGGATATGGAGATTGTTGGCCAGACCATTGACGATGCTGCCGGTGAGGCTATGGACAAGTGTGCCAAGGTAATGGGGCTTGGTTATCCTGGTGGCCCTATTATTGACCGCCTGGCGCGTCAAGGTAATCCGAAGGCGTATGCATTCAGCAAGCCTCATATACCCGGGTTCGATTATAGTTTCAGCGGCTTGAAGACATCTTTTCTTTATACCCTCCGTAAACTTGTTGCCGAGGAGGAGAATTATGTCGAGAATCACAAGGAAGACTTAGCGGCATCGTTTGAGGCTACCGTTGTGGCTGTGTTGATGGACAAACTTTATAAGGCTTCCAAGGCTCTTGGCATAAAACGCATAGCGTTGTCGGGCGGAGTCTCTGCCAATACAGCACTCCGTCAGGCATATCACGATTATGCAAAGCGTTACGGCTGGGAAATCTTCATACCTAAGTTCGGCTTTACAACCGACAATGCGGCGATGATTGGTATAGTAGGCTATTACAAATATCTTGATAAGGATTTTTGCGCAATGGACCAGCCGGCCTTTTCGCGTACAGTGTTGTGACTATGAGTGTCGATGAGGCTATAAGTTCCATGGCGTTGCAGGCAGTTGCACTTCTGCAGCAGAAGCGTCTCTCATTGGCAACGGCAGAAAGCTGCACCGGCGGTTCGATTGCTGCGGCTATAACTTCCGTAGCCGGCTGTTCTTCGGTGATGCGTGGTGGGGTAGTTGCCTATCATAACGATGTGAAGGCCACGATGCTTGGTGTCAGTGCCGATGACTTGCGCCGGCAAGGAGCTGTCAGCGAGTCGGTTGTGCGGCAAATGGCAGAGGGTGTGGCAGAAAGGTTCGGTGCCTGCTGTTCGGTTGCGACTTCGGGAGTTGCCGGCCCTGGTGGCGGAACGGCCGATAAACCGGTCGGGACAGTGTGGATTGCTGTTAAGGCCGGTGGAAAAACGGTGACGAAACTGCTCCGTATGCAGGATGAGGGGCGTGTGAAAAATATCAAGAATACAGTTGCCGAAACCTTGCGGCTTCTCGTTCAGCAGCTCCATGAACAGGAGGAATCGGCTTGAGTCCCTGAAAATAATTGGAGTTCTTGTTCTGCAGCAGCATAGCCTTCCCTCTTATCTGCAAAGACAATAAACAATCCTGTTTGCTCTATAAAAACTAAACGATATAAATTTAAACAACTTCTAAAAATAATTGTAGTTTTGTTTGCAAGATTATTCGAAATCCTATATCTTTGCACTCTGTTTTGAGTAGGTATCGACAGAAATAAACAAAAAATATATAGAAATGTCTAAGATTTGTCAAATCACCGGTAAGAAAGCTATGGTGGGTAACAATGTTTCACACTCAAAGAGAAGAACAAAGCGTCTTTTCAACGTGAACTTGTTTACTAAGAAGTTCTTCTATGTAGAAGAAGATTGTTGGATTCAGTTGCGCGTGAGTGCAGCGGGGTTAAAAATTATCAACCGAGTTGGTCTCGATGCAGCCTTGAAGGATGCAGTCAAGAAGGGACATGTTGCTTGGGAGGAAATTAAAGTACTCGGTTAATTAAAGGAGGAAAGTAATATGGCAAAGAAGGTAAAAGGTAACCGTGTTCAGGTGATACTTGAGTGTACCGAGCAGAAGAACAGTGGTGTTCCCGGTATGTCACGTTATATCACAACAAAGAACCGTAAGAACACAACAGAGCGTTTGGAGTTGAAGAAATACAACCCATATTTGAAGAGAGTAACCGTTCACAAAGAAATTAAGTAATAGAAGATGGCTAAGAAAGCAGTTGCAACCCTCCAGACAGGTGATAAGGAGAAGTTCGTTAAGGTTGTAAAATTGGTTAAATCACCTAAGACCGGTGCTTACATGTTCGCTGAGGAGATGTTGGTACAGAGCAAGGCAGATGAGGCTTTGAAAAAGTAAAAATCCAACCGCAAGGTTTATAAATATTAGGATTGTGTCATTGATGCAATCCTTTTTTTTGTTTTTTTAGGGCTGGAATATGGTTTTTCTGGGTCAGCGGATATTCCCGGTTGGCATGCCTCTAATCAAGAATAAAAGCATA
>CAZAIM010000117.1:0-6135 GCA_964485215.1 uncultured Bacteroidaceae bacterium
AGACATTCTGCCTGCGTCACAAGGAGATGCCCGATGTTATTGTTGAAGAGGGGGTTGCCATACGCGCAGTGTGCCGTGTCTACGGCGAGAAGAGCGGAAACCCCGGCCATGGCCTTACTCCGAAGGATATATGCGAAATTGCCGACGGCACACGCGAGGGCGACAAGGAGGCTGCAAAGGAAGCATTCGCATCGCTCGGCCGAATTGCAGGAGCTGCAATATCAACAGCCGTAACAATAATCGACGGCCTTGTTGTCATTGGCGGCGGCGTGTCGGCTGCAAGCCATTGGATTATGCCATCGTTGCTCGAGGAGATGCGTTCGAAACTCCGTACACTTGGCGGTGACGAGGTAAACCTTGTACAGATGAATGTCTACGACTTGGGAAACCCTGCCGAATTTGAACTTTTTGCCAAAGGGGAAGTAAAGAAGGTAAAGGTATACGGCGAAGAGAGATATGTCGACTATGACAGCCAGAAACGTATTGGCATAGCTATCTCAAAACTGGGCGCAAGCAAGGCTGTCTCGGTAGGCGCGTACGCATTTGCACTAAGCGAACTCGACAAGAAATAACTGCACTATGAAGAATTTGCTTTCAACATTGCTGTTGATTTCGGCTACATTCGCAACAACAGCACAGGAACCGGCCGAACTGGTAAACCCGTTCATAGGAACAACAAACTTCGGAACGACAAACCCAGGTGCAGTGACACCTAACGGAATGATGTCGGTCGTGCCGTTCAACGTTATGGGGTCGGACCTCAATGTCTTCGACAAGGACAGCCGTTGGTGGTCGGCACCCTATGAATACAGCAACAGGTTCTTCACCGGATATGCCCATGTTGCACTAAGCGGAGTAGGATGCCCCGAGGCATCGTCGCTGCTGACAATGGCGACAAGCGGAGAACTCGATGTAAACTACTTTACTTACGGCACCGAGTACACCGACGAAGTGGCCTCTCCGGGCTATTACAGCAACAGGCTCACCAAGTATGGAATCAAGACAGAGGCAACAGCAACCACACGCACATCCTGCGAACGCTACACCTTCCCGGCAGGCAAAGGAAACATCATTCTGAACCTTGGGCAGGGCCTCACCAACGAATGTGGCGCAATGGTACGCCGTGTAAGCGACACCGAAATCGAAGGATTCAAGCTCCTTGGCACATTCTGCTACACCACACAGGCCGTTTTCCCGGTATATTTCGTGATGCGTGTCTCCAAAGCACCCACAACCGAAGGCCCCTGGAAGTTCCAGCCGCAGCTCAACGGTGTGGAGGCTGAATGGGCTCCCGACGACGGAACATACAAGCTGTATGAGAACTACTACAAGGAAATTGCCGGTGACAACATCGGCTACAGATTCTGTTACGACAACCTTTCCGAGGGCGAGCAGATAACCGTGCAGATGGGTGTTTCATTCGTCTCGATAGAGAATGCGAGAGCGAACCTCGAAGCTGAACAGAACGGAAAGGATTTTGACAAGATTCACGCCCTGGCACAGGAAAAGTGGAACAACGACCTCGGGCGAATACGTGTAGAGGGAGGTACAAAGGAACAACAGACAATCTTCTACACAGCCCTTTACCACGCGCTCATACACCCAAGCACGGTGAGCGACGTGAACGGGGAATACCCCAGAATGGAGAATGCAGGCATAGGCAGAAGCGACCACACACGCTATACAATTTTCTCCTTGTGGGACACATACCGTAACCTGCACCAGTTGCTCACGCTTGTATACCCCGAACGGCAGACCGATATGCTGCGCACAATGGTTGGAATGTACGACGACTGGGGTTGGCTGCCGCGATGGGAACTCTTCGGCCGCGAGACATACACGATGGAAGGAGACCCGGCAGCTATTGTCATTGCCGACAGTTGGATAAAGGGGCTGCGCGACTTCAACATAGAGAAGGCATACGAAGCAATGATAAAGTCGGCTACCACAGAGGGCGCAAACAACCCGATACGCCGCGACATAGACCCGTACCTGAAGGACGGATACATTCCCTTGTGGTACTTCTCGAGCGACCTCTCGGGCGACAACTCTGTGTCGCACGCACTGGAATACTGCTCGGCCGACTATGCCATTGCACAGCTTGCCGACTCTTTGGGCGACAAGGCACGTGCCAAAGAATTCGTCAAACGTTCGCAGAGCTACCGCCGCTACTTCTGCAAGGAGCACGGCACACTGCGCCCCATTACAAAGGATGGGAAATTCCTGGGCGACTTCGACCCTGCTACAGGCAAGAATTTCGAGAACGTGCCCGGCTTCCACGAAGCTTCGGCATGGTGCTACACATTTGCTGTTCCGCACGACATTAAGGGGCTGACAAGACTCATGGGCGGCAAGAATGGTTTCATAAAGAGCCTTCAGGGAGTGTTCGACAACGACCTGTACGACCCGGCAAACGAGCCCGACATTGTTTACGCATACCTATTCAGCCGTTTCAAGGGCGAGGAGTGGCGCACACAGAAAGAGGTGAAGAAAATTCTTGACGAAAACTACAGGAACGCCCCCGACGGAATACCTGGCAATGACGATACAGGCACCATGTCGGCATGGGCTGTATTCTCTATGATGGGTCTCTACCCCGACTGCCCGGGCGAACCACACTACACATTCACCACTCCGGTATTCGACAAGGTGACCATTACCACCCCTCAGGGCAACATCACAATAGAGTGCGACCGTCCCGCAGAGGATTGCCACTACATCGAAAGCATAAGCCTCAACGGCAAGCGACACGGCTACCGCATAACACACAAGCAACTGCTTGACAACGCAAACATTCAGATGAAACTAAAGAAAGAACCAAAATGAGAACAATAAAAACAATTCTGGCATTATCGCTAATTCTCACACTCTCCTGTTCGCCAAAGAAAAAGTGCACAGGAAACTGCAACGGCAACTGCAAGAAGCAGGAGATGCTGACCGATTATGTAAACCCGCTGATAGGAAGCGGCGGACACGGACACGTATTTGTTGGAGCAAGCGTGCCTTTCGGAATGGTGCAGCTAGGCCCCACCAGCATAAACCAAACCTGGGACTGGTGCTCGGGCTATCACCAGGACGAAGCAACCGTAATAGGATTCTCTCACACACACCTTAGCGGAACAGGCATTGGCGACCTTTTCGACGTGACCGTGATGCCTGTAACCGGGGATGTGACATACGCACGAGGAATGATAGAGGACCAGAACAGCGGCATGTGGTCACCGGCCGACCGCACACAGGAGGTTGCAAAGCCCGGCTACTACTCTGTTCCACTCACACGCTACGGAATTAAGGCTGAAATGACAGCTACCGCGCGTGTAGGCCTGCACCGCTACACTTTCCCCGAAGCCAAGGATGCAGCCCTTGTGTTTGACCTTCAGAACGGCGGATGCTGGGATGAGACAACGGAAACATTCATGCAGGCCGAAGGCAACAACCGCATAATAGGATACCGCTACTCCAAAGGATGGGCAAAGAACCAGCGCGTATATTTTGTAGCCGAGTTTGCAAAGCCGTTCGACAGCTTTGAGCTCAAAGGCTACAAGGATATGTACGGCCGCGCATCGTTCAGCACTATTGCCGGCGAGGAGATTATGCTAAAGGTAGCAATCTCACCTGTGAGCATTGACGGCGCGAAAGCAGCCTTGCAAGCAGAATTGCCCGGATGGGATTTCTCTGCCGTGCAGAAAATGGCTGTAGGAAACTGGGAAAAAGAACTTGCACGCATAAGAATCGACAGCAAGAGCGACGAGCAGAAGAGAATATTCTACACGGCAATGTACCACGCGATGATAGCTCCTATGCTCTTCAGCGACGTGAATGGCGACTATCGTGGAGCCGACGACAAGGTATATAACAGCCCTACCCCACGCTACACATGCTTCTCGCTTTGGGATACATACCGTGCAAAGCAGCCGCTGATGACAATCATACAGCCCGAAAAGGCCGGCGAGTTCGTTGCTACGATGGTCGATATCTGCGACAAGCAGGGCGACCTTCCCGTATGGCACCTCTGGGGCAACGAGACCGACTGCATGGTCGGTGACCCGGGTATTCCTGTGGTTGCCGATGCCATTGTAAAAGGCATTGAGGGCTTCGACCGCGAAGCAGCATTCGCAGCAATCAAGAAGACGGCTGCAAGCAACGAACGTGGCAAAGAGTTCCGCCACAAGTTCGGATACATACCGTGCAACCTATTCAACGAGGCAGTAGCATACGATATGGAATATGCCATAGCAGACGGCGCAGCAGCAAACGCAGCCAAGGCACTTGGCAAGCAGGCCGACTATGAGCACTTCACAAAGATGAGCCACAGCTACCGCAAGTTCTTCGACAAGGAGAGCGGATTCATTCGCGGTGTCGATGAAAACGGCAAGTTCCGCACGCCATTCAACCCATACTTCTCGGCTCACCGCGCCGACGACTACTGCGAGGGCAATGCCTGGCAATACACCTGGTTGGTTCCACAGGATGTTGACGGATATGTCGGGCTGTTTGGCAGCAAGGAGGCATGCATTACACGTCTCGACTCGCTGTTCCTAGCACCCTCAACAATCGACGGAGACCCCTCGCCCGACATTTCGGGCATGATTGGGCAGTTTGCTCACGGCAACGAGCCAAGCCATCACATTCTCTACCTTTACACTATGCTTGGTGAACCTCACAAGACAGCCGAACGCGTCCGTGAGGTTATGACGACACAATACCGCAACGGTTTCGACGGCCTTTCGGGCAACGAAGATATGGGACAGATGTCGGGCTGGTACATAATGTCGGCACTCGGTTTCTACGAAGTTGAACCTGCCGGCGCACGCTACTGGTTCGGTTCACCACTTATCGACCGTGCCGAACTCACAGTCAAGGGCGGCAAGTTCGTGATTGAGACAGTGAACAACAGCGACACCAACATCTACATAAAGAGCATCAGGCTAAACGGCAAGCCACACAATCTGCCATACATTGAACACAGCGACATTGCCAAGGGCGGCACGCTTACAATAGAGATGAGCGACACCCCGGCAAAGTGGTGGGAGTGAGATAGTTAAAGAGAGTGAGTTGGCTCACTCTCTTTAACTTAAACAAATAATTAGAACATCTTTATAAAATATAACGCCCCGTCAACTTCTGCAACATGAGAATAACTTCTAACATCTTTTTCTCTAAAATTAGGACGATTATTGTTATCAATCACATATTCTATGGTTTTATAAGGATTAAGTGAAAAAAACACATATCCACCACCTCTTGGTTTATTATTATACATTCGATATTGTTTTTCACCGTCAAAATATCTGTAATCTATATGTATAGAAATGTTACAAGGCTTTAACAGATATCCACCTTCTTCTTCCAATTCATAGAATCGTTCAGATATGCTATTATATTTTGAAGCGTCCCCAATACAAAATAACCAATCAAATTTACCAAAATACAAAGAATTCACCTTTGCATAATATTTCCAGTCATCAGACTTCTCACCTGCACTGATTATCTTTTCGTTAACAGGATTTTCCCCTGTAAATTCCATTTCATTATGGTCACTTTGTACTTTAATTGAGTTTGAATTTAAAAACGCTATTGCATCATTTGCAGTTGCAGGATTAAATACACTGCATATAAACGCACCAACACTTAATAAAACTAAGAAAACATTCTTTTTCATAAATTCACAAATTAATCACCACATGCCCTGTAACTAACTCCACCAATAGTAATCCAGTCATTTCTATCCAAGTTATAGAACTCGCCATCATAAACAACACCTCTACAACCTTGATCTAATCCTCCGTAGTTTCCTATAAAACAATAGAAATCACTAGAACCGCCATCAGAATCATAAAGCGTTACACTTCCATTATAATATAGTTCGCCATCAGGTGTCAATTCTCCCGCTCTTCCCCAATCTGCTACATTATTGTCATCATCAAGTGATATTTCACTATGGAAAACCGGCCTATGTGTACTTGATTTATAATTGTTAGAACTATTAGAATTACCACAAGCTATAAAAGTAGCAGTAAACAACAAAATAATAATAACCTTTTTCATAACAAAAGTTTCTAAATTCAATTTACAAGCAGTAAACTAGTACTTTGTAACACTTAAAAGTTCAATATAGGATAGAGGTGCTTCAGC
>CAZAIM010000118.1:0-5966 GCA_964485215.1 uncultured Bacteroidaceae bacterium
GAGTAAGCCTTTCCGCCACGGTTGTAGTACATTGGCAGAATCTCGTTTTCAAGGAGTGTGTAGATTGTAGCAGCGTCGAGCTGATCCTGGAACTCCTGGTTCTGGTATGTACGCTCCTCTTTAAGAGCCCATCCAGCACCTGGCTTGTAACCCTCGCACCACCAGCCGTCGAGAACCGAGAAGTTAAGAACACCGTTCATCAGTGCCTTCTCGCCCGATGTACCCGATGCCTCGAGAGGACGTGTAGGAGTATTCATCCAGATGTCTACACCCGAAACGAGCAACTTAGCAAGGTCCATATCATAGTTCTCGAGGAAGATAATCTTGCCGACAAACTCAGGACGGCGAGAAACCTCGATAATCTTCTTTATCAAGCCCTGGCCTGCGCCATCATGTGGGTGAGCCTTACCTGCAAAGAGGAACTGGATAGGACGCTCGGGGTTGTTGAGCAACTTTGCAAGACGGTCGAGGTCTGTGAAGAGAAGGTGTGCACGCTTGTATGTGGCAAAGCGACGGGCAAAACCAATGACAAGAGCATCGGGGTTAATCTTCTTCACAACGTCAACGATACGCATAGGATCGCCCTGGTTCTTCAACCAATCCTCGCTGAACGCCTTCTTGATGTAGTTGATGAGCATCTTCTTGCGTGCAACGCGTGTATTCCAGATTGTCTCGTTGGAAATCTTGTCGATAGCGTGCCATATATCCTCGTTAGACTGGTCGTAGATGAAGCTTGGGTCGAAGTTTGCACGGTAGAGAGCATCCCACTCAGGAGCAACCCATGTCGGATAGTGAACACCGTTGGTAACATAACCCACATGGTTCTCCGATGGATAGTAACCCTTCCATATCTCGGCAAACATAGACTTTGACACCTTACCGTGGAGACGGCTCACACCGTTGATTTCCTGACAGGTGTTGCAAGCGAATGTAGACATGCAGAAACGCTCGTTCTTGTCGCCTGCATTAATGCGGCCAAGGTTCATGAGGTCGTCCCATGTAATGTTCAACAGGCTTGCATAGCCTCTCATATACTTGCCGAACAGAGCCTCGTCGAAGTAGTCGTGACCTGCAGGAACAGGAGTGTGAACAGTGTAAAGGCTGCTTGCACGTACAATCTCAAGAGCCTCCTCATATGTGTAGCCGGTCTTGATGTACTGTGTCAGACGGTAGAGGTTGCAGAGTGCTGCATGACCCTCGTTGCAGTGATAGATATCCTTCTTTATACCCATTCTGTCGAGAGCAATCATACCGCCGATACCAAGCAGAATCTCCTGCTTCAAGCGGTTTTCCCAGTCACCGCCATAGAGCTTGTGGGTGATAGGCTTGTCGAACTCGCTGTTCATGTCGAAATCAGTGTCGAGCAGATAGAGAGGCACACGGCCCACATTTACTCTCCACACGTTTGCATGAACATAATAGTCGATATATGGAACGTGAACAACGAGTGGAGTTACACCGTCCTCCTCATACACGCGCTCGATAGGAAGCTGGTTGAAGTTCTGTGCGTCGTAGTTGGCAATCTGTGAACCATCCATTGAAAGTGACTGGCTGAAATAGCCGTAACGATAGAGGAAACCTACTGCACACATATCGACATTTGAGTCTGAAGCCTCCTTCAGATAGTCACCGGCAAGAATACCGAGACCACCGGAATATATCTTCAGAACGCTTGTCAAGCCATACTCCATACAGAAGTATGCTACAGAAGGACGCTCAGCATTGGGCTTGACATCCATATATTTGCGGAAATCCGCATACACATCAGCAAGTTTGTCAAGGATAGCCTTGTCCTTGGAAAGCTCATCGAGCTTCTCAACACCCAGTTTTTCAAGAAGAAGTACCGGGTTGCCGCCACAAGCTTTGTAAAGGTCGGCGTCGAGCATAGAGAAGAGCTCTTTCGCCTCCTCGTTCCACACCCACCACAGGTTACGTGACAACTCCTCGAGTGTCTTCAACGACTCGGGGATGTAAGATTTAACATTAACAGTTTTCCAACTTGGTTGGTTTGTGTTACTAATAGCAATCATATTATTTTAATTAAATGAATATTTCGTTTTCAAACTCTCTTCTTTGCAGCAGTAAGGGCAAAATCGTAAGCCTTGAAGTAGTTCTTTATGAAGTGTTTCCACAAAGCCTTCTCGGCAATTTTTGCCACCCTCTTCCTGCATTCGAGAACCTCTTTCTCGGAAAGTTCTGCAAAGATACAAATAGTTTTTGTAATAACCTCGGCTGCATCGGAATAGTTGCTGTCGTTGCGGCATATAACCTCTACTCCATCAAGCAGTTTTGCTTCACGCCCAAGCAGCGACTCAACCCACAGGCCAAAGCCTGCAAGTTCTGTTGTAATGGTAGGAATGTGGAATGCAGCACTTTCCAGCGGAGTGTATCCCCATGGCTCGTAGTACGAAGGATATATGCTAAGGTCGTTACCTATTAGCACATCGTAATAGTCCAGGTCGAAGATGCCGTCATTGCCCTTGAGGTAGCAGGGAACATATATTACCTTAACGCGGTTCTTTCCCGAACGGTTGTCAATCTGCAAGCCGCGGATTCCGCAAGCGATGGCATCGTCATAGAAATTGTTCAGGTTGTGGGTGAGGTAAGGGTTGGGCAAAGGAGTATCCCAGGAATCCTTGTCGCTTCTGAGCCTCTTGACCAAGTCCTCACGTGCATCGCCCGACCAGGCAGGAACGTCAATGAAAGCAACGACATCGCGTTGCAGCTCATTGCAAGCATTAAGGCGAGCCATTGTCTCAAGGAACATATCGATGCCTTTGTTGCGCATCTCCATTCTTCCGCCTATACCTATTATAATTGCATTGTCCGAAATTCTGTCTCCGGTAAGAGCCTGAGCCACGCGCAGACGCGCCTTGCGTGCTGCCGCCCTCTTGGCTGCAAACTCCTTGCCTACGGGAACAAAGTCCTTCTCAAAACCATTCTCAAGAATAACATCACATTCACGCTCGAGCAGTTGTTTGCATTCACGTGCAGTAATCTCGCTCACGGTTGTGAAGCAGTCGACATTCGCAGCTGTTATCTTTTCTACCGACTGTTTTGACTGCACATTCAGCTCTGCAGCCATCTGGTCACCGTTATACCCTTCGAAATAGTCGTACAACGGCTTGCCGTTGGAAGCTATTGAACGCCCGGTACTTGTAGCATGGGTAGTAAATATTGTACCTACTTCAGGCAAATGCTTCTTCACATACAACGCAGCATTTCCGCTCTGCCACTCGTGAGCCTGAACAACCACATTGCTACCCTTTTTGATGTTGGCATCGCAGAAACTCTCTATAGCCTTGCCTACGGCATAACCGAATATCATAGAATCGTCATAGTCGCCATAACCGTGCAGCGAATCAACTCCGAAATCGTTCCACATCTGTGCATATATGGCATCCTTATCCTCCATATAACCCGTATAGTCAACAAGCACCACCTTGGGGCGGCCGGGTATTTCCCAATGACCGCAACGCACTGTCATCTTGTCGTTGCAGGCCTTTTTGCGCCACGCACTCCACATACGCTTGTCCTCTGTAAACAACGGGTTCTCTTTATCTTTCCACAGGTCGGGGCCTATGTAAACCACGTTCAGCCCTTCTACGTCAAAAAGAGTACGTGCTTTTGTTGATACCACTGTATATATACCGCCGACCTTGTTGCAGACCTCCCAGCTTATCTCAAACAGATAATCGGGACGCAATGAATTCTTCTTCATTTCTTCTAAATAATTCTCAAAAAAATTAAGGCAGTTCACTCCTGAATCACCTTATGCTTTAAACGATAAATAGGGAGAAGGTACCCCTTCCCTCTATTTACACTGCAAAAGTACTATTTTTTTTTATAATATGAAAATTTAGCGATATAAATCGCTGACAGCTTCTAAACAATAAGGACTAAGAAGGAGAAGAGTATGAAGAATATTCTTGAATAATAGCCCAAGCATTAACAAGAGGATGACCCCAAATTTGAAGTCACCCTCTTCTTGTCGGTATTATGCTGCTGCGCAGCCAGCCATCAATGTTAATTGACAAGGAATGTCGCTACAAGTGCCAGAATTGCATAGAACTCAGGCAAAGCAGCATAAATCATCGTATTTGTCTGAACATCGTGTCCCTGAGACATTTCAACTATACCGTTTGCACAAATCTGCCCCTGACGTATTGCAGAGATAAGACAGATAAGACCAACGCCAAGACCAACGCCGAACCACAAGAGACCATTCGTAGCAGCCTTCTCCCAGTGAAGCAAGAATGCCAAGAAGCCATAGAGACCCTGTGTCGCAGGTAGAGCTGCAAGAATCATATAGCCCGAAGACTTGGAAGAATCCTTCTTCAATGCACCAATGGCAGCGTTACCCGCAATTGTAGTACCATAACTGCTGCCGACACCGGCAAGGCCCAACATAAGACCCATTCCCAAATAACCTAATAACTCGTTCATAGTTTTTAAATTTTAATATATTTATACATTATTATTTTTTAATTATTTTTTAAAAGGCTTATATTCAACACCCTTTCCGTCATAGCCCGCATTCTTGAAATACTCCACGAACGTCAGACGCAACGGGTGCACAAATGCACTGAGGCACGACATTGCAATGTTAAGCATATGGCCAATGATTATTATCAGTCCAAAGCCAATCCAGCCGAATACAGCCCCAATGCCTTCCTGGTCCTCAACTACCATCATCGCCAAAGTGTTGAAGGTCTGCCCAAGCATACCTCCGGCAAGTCCAAGGGCGAACAGACGTATATATGAGAGAATATCACCCAAAAGACCCGATGCCATATTATATGTATCCCATATTCCGGCACCTACATTCTTCAGCACATTCCGTCTAAGGTTGTTGAGTATATAAATTCCTATCGCACCAATACCGCCGATAGCGATAAATGCCCATTTCGAAATATTTGCAGGAATAACGCTAAGCATAGTCAATGTTCCAATGATTACGCCGCCAACGACAACAAGCCACCATCCCCACGTACTCAAAGACTCCTTGAAGCCATAGAACACCGTGCTGTTGATAGCTTTCACAGTCATAGCTATTGATATGTGCACAATACCTATTCCAAGCGCGATAATCATCTGCTTGTCATACTCGGCACCCATGATCTCAACCTTGCCCGAAATCATCATATCCTTCACAGCCTGCGGAAGACCCGAATCGAGCAGGCTCATTCCGAAGAACGTCCCGAAGAGCGCGCCCATAAAGGTTGTGAATATACCCAGCGTCATGACAAGGTTCATCATTCCGGCCAGCTTCTTGCTCAATTTTCTCTTGAGAAGGAAGCCTAACAGAATGAGCAGCAGACCATAGCCTGCATCACCCATACAGAAGGCAAAGAAAAGCGAGAAGAAAGGTGCCACAATAGGTGTCGGGTCAAAATCCGTACCGCTTGGCATACCATACATTCTGGTAAGAACCTCATACATACGTGTAAATGCATTGTTCTTGAGCTTCACCGGCACATTGTCTCCGCGCTTGGCATCCCTCAGTTCATAGAATGCGCCACTATTGTCGAGCATCACAGTCAGTTCCTCCACGCTATCAACCGGAACCCAGCCTTCGAGCAGCACGAGCTTTTCACCCGATACCTTCTCACAGCCAAGCATAACCTTGTCATACTCAAGATCCTTGGCAAGCAGGCTGTTAGCCTCCTTCAATGTATTTATCTCTTCGGAAGCCAACTCCTTTAGCCGGTTCTCAAATTCCTCAATACGTCCTTTGGCACCTTCAAGTTCCTGCTGCAACTGCTCCATTGAAGCCGTTGGCAGCTTGGCCAGTTCGGCATCAATCTCAAAATCGGCACCGGCGTGGGTTACTGTGACAAAGTACACACGAGACTGTTTCTCGGCTATTGCCACCGCATTGTATTCCGTCTCCCACGCTTTGTCGTAATCCTTGGCAGGAGATATGTAGAAGCGGAGCACATAACCTGCGTCGTGCAACCTTTCTA
>CAZAIM010000119.1:0-5938 GCA_964485215.1 uncultured Bacteroidaceae bacterium
AAAGTTACGAAAATATTTGCTTTTATACAACATTTAGATTTTACAAGATACTAGTGGTACAATCCCCTAACGTAACGCTTTTCTCATCAACAGTGAGTGAACCTTCGTTATCGGAAAAATTAACGAAATATGCATGACCAACATAAGGACATGTATTACTATGCTTATCCCAATGATTGGTACATTCTGAATTTGAATCGACTGTGCAACCTGTTAATTTAATTGTACCTGTTGCACGGATATTTCCAATCATTGTACTTACATGACGACCGGGAACTTTATACATTCCTAACATAGAAATACCAGCTTGTGCCCATCCGTTACCATCAATGGTTGCCATCTTTCCATCTTGACCATAGCCATGTACAATTGTGCTGTTTACCTTACAATTTGTAAGTGTTGAATTGCCCTGTATGAAACCATACATACCGCCAACCTCACCATGCGGATAAAAATCGCAATATACTTCATAAACTTTGGCAGTAATAAATCCCAAACTTATTGATTTATTAATTCTACCTGATGTAAAGCGTTCACTAATAAAACACTCATAATTCTCTACGTAGCAATTGTTTACCGAGTTATTGGTGAGAGTAGATGTTCCGTTGATTCTTGCGCCCAATGTTCCAACCTTCTGCAATGCGAATACCTTGCAGTCGTAGGCGTGCACATTCTCCATAGTGTATGTTGCATCTACGTTGGAAACAAGGATTGCACCATAGGCCTTGGCATCGGTAGTAACCACCTTGTGCACCGCAACAGTCTGGCAATTACGGAAGTTTATATTCTTGTGGTTTGTTGTTCCGGTTGCATAAAGGATAAACGCTGCACGTTCCTGTTCTAATTGCGTAATGGCAAGATTATAAATTGAGTAGTTCTCGGTTTCGGATTTCTTTCCGTCAAGCGTCGTCACATAATTGAAGGGCTCGAAGTTTTTATCGTCGTCACTTGCACAAACCGACTGGGCGAAGTTGCTTGGCACATTATACTTGCCATCGGCTCCTTGTCCGTTCATATCAACATCTGCTCGCAAATATATTGCCGCCGGCGATGCTGTCTTTTTGCGCACACCTGCAAGGTCAAATGGAGAATATACTACATATCCGTTTGAACAGGCAGTGGTTCCGCTATCGTATGTTGCATTTGCCAAAAGCGGTTCAACGGTTGTTGTGCCGTCCCAACGGGGAATGAACCGTGTGCCTTCGAACATTACTTTTCCGCGATAATGTTTTTCGTTGCCAAGGAAACCGTTGTATGCGCTGTAGTCGTTGCCGGAGAGCCAAACAGCCTCGTTACCCTCATAATAAAGTGATTCAAAATCGCTTGTAAGTGCTACAGGGTTTGTACCGTCCACATTATGTTGACAATTGGTGAATGTAAGTGTCTCGCCATTGTCGTAACCGCTGAAGAGGCCAACAAAATAACCTGTACCGGTTGCACCATCGCAAGATATTGAGCCACCCTCCACTGTGCAATCTGTAAATGCAACAGCAAGTTGTTCACGACGTTCCGTTTCAATATTGCGCACAACATAACCTACTATACCGCCGGCAGCACCGTTGGTTGTTGAAACGTCTGCATTCTTCACTGTTACATTGGTGAACGAACTGCTGCCCTTGAGGGTGTTTACAAGCGCACCTACATGGGTTGCACTTTCGGGTGTAGCTTTTACTGTTGCACCATCAATTGTTAGGTTCTCTACGGTAATGCCCGTAGCATTGCCAAAGAGACCGCCTACCTTAGACTTGTATCGGGTTATGGTTTTGCCGTTACCCTTGATGGTCTTGATGTTACCTAAGTTAAGGCCATTGGGGAGCAGTTTGTTTTCTAAATCAATATCTGCCTCAAACGAAAGAGTCTTTACTTTGTCATCGGGTGTGTTGAATGCAAGCCATATCAGTTCTCCGGCATTGTGTACCGGGTAGATTGTGTCGTTAAGTTCAGATGCTATTGCATCAGTAGGTATCCATTCCGGTTCCTGTACCACATTGCCCAAGACATTGGTACGGGTGTTCGGAGTGAGACCCGGGACTGTTACTGCAGTAGCCTTGAGTTCGTTATCATTCTTATCTTGCAACGACAGTGTCGCATTAAATACTGTTGTTGTAGGGAAGAGGTAGTTGCAGGTTACATAATAGTAGGACTTTGTGCTGGAACCTTCGCCTGTTACGAGCGGTTCTGTAGGGAAGTCGCTGAAAGTGAAAGCGATTTCCTCGAAATCGCTGCCTTTGTCTTCATTTTCTCCTGCAAAGGGGTTGAATGATGTGGCAACGTTTGAGAGTGTGAGCACGGCTGTGTGTTCATCTGCTTTGGGCTGAACATCGGGGTCGGCAAAATTGAGCATTGCCAATGGGCGTGCAAGGTTTATTGTGCCGCCTGCGGTTTTGCCATCGAAGGCGAATGAGGCTGTTGCATAGAAGGCATCGAGCTTCTCCATATTTCCAAAACCGCCTGAAGTGAAATTGCTGTAATCGACAGTTACTTTGGGGCTGTTTGGGTCGAATGAGTAGGGTGCAAGGGCATCGTTCTGTGCCCAGAAGATGATTTTGTAGCTGTGGCCAACGATGAGTGTGAGGTCGATGCCATCGGCCTTTGCTGTGCTGAGCGCGACGGGGGTTGTCTCGTAGACAAGCTTGCCATTCTCATAGACTGCTGCATTGATGCTGTTTACCTGTGCGGCATCGCCTATGGCGCGGGTTTTGTTGCCGAGTTGCGGATAGAAGGTTACAACGGACTCGGTACCATCGGCCGGGAAGCTGTCGGTATCGTCGGTACAAGCAGCAAACAGCATTGCTGCAAATGCCAACATTAGTATATGTATCTTTCTTAGCAAACTCATCTTATATTATATTCCTGCTATTATCTTTGCTCTTTTTTCTATTCCTCCTCTATAGGGGAGGTGTCGGCTTGCCGACGGAGGGGTCTTTGCTCTTTCCTCTTTGCTCTATACTCTTACGGTATTTCCACATTGTGGTCGCCGTCAAATTCGGGCTGTATGACAATACCTCCACTGGCTTGCTGCATAAGGAATGAACCTAACATAATGGTATGGTGGTTGCGCCTTAGCGGCACTGTAATGGCGTTTGTCTTTGATACCTGCTCGCCCTTGGGGTCGAAAATGACAATCTGTACCGATACCGATGCCGATGTTCCGTTTACCATAACGTAGTCGAAACAGAGCGATGCCAGCTCGTCGTGGGCTTCGGTAATCTTCGATTCGTACATGACACCGCGCTTGGAGTCGACGGGTTTGTCAATGAACATATTGTACTCGCAGGGCATGAAGCCTGAATAGTAGATGACGGCACGGTACTTGTCGAGTTCGGCACGTGTGGCAAGCTCCTTGATGTTGGCGTTGTGAGGAACGCTGGCCATCTGCTTGAGGATTTCCTTGGTGAGGAACTGGCGGAAGTCGGTCGCAAGGAACTCATACTTAGCCAAGGGACGTTCCATCTTCACATGACAGTCGACAACGGGGACTACCATAGACGACGACTCGAGCGAGATTTCCTGCACGCCACGGAAGGCATCGCGGTAATCGGTGCGTGCGAGGTATTCGCCTTCGGTGAGCCTTATGGCACTGAAATCCTGTATGTCGTAGAATGCCGTGGGTTCCTTGTCGTCCTCGGCCGGCTCGAAGAGGTCGGTCCACACCATGATGGTGTAGTCGCCTTCGGGTATCTCCAGTGGTATGCTGCAGTCGTAGCTCTCCTTGCTGAGGTCGCGAACGAAGGTGTGTTCCTGAATGACTACGGGAGCATCGCGACGGGTAGCAAAACCGCTATATATACGCACGGTGTAACGCATTGTTCCCTCTTTCTGAACCATATCGACAGTGTCGGTGACAACACCGTTTTCCCAGCGGTACATCTTTGTGCTGTGCTCAAGATGCAGCTTCACGGCAACGGTCTCGCGCTTGTCGGGGAATTCGTGCACGTCGCAGCTCCACAGAGTACAGAGCAGTAACAGCATAAGCGGCAAGCACTTGATATTTGCATATCTCAAAATCATCTGCGGCCTCCTTTCTTCTTGAGGTCGAGCGAGTATGAGAATGTTACGGCAATGTTGTCGATTCCTGTATATGCGCCCTTCTTGGTTGTAAGCTCAAGGCCATTGGGTTCATTGATGAACTCATCGTAGTGCTGGCTGTAGATGCCTGCACCTGCTGTAAATTCTACATTCCAGCGTTTGTCCTTGCTCAATGGCATACGGTAGCCTACTGAAAGGCCGCCGCCTAAAGCCGGAGAATTGCCGTTGTGGTCCTGAACACGCTTTGAACTGTTCACAGCTACGTTGTAGAAGGACATGCCCAGGTGAGCACCAACGAAAAGGCCGGTATTCTCGGGGTTGAACCAGTAACGGGCTTCGGGCTGCACGGTGAAGGTGCGGAACTTCACTGTCGATGTGAAGTAGTTGAGTGCCGAATAGTAGAGCGGCAACGATACCGACCAGTGCTGAGCAACATCGGCTTCTACCGCTATGTTGGAGATGAGCATACCCCACCCTATTGCGTTTGTCTTGATGTGAAGCTTGGGAACCCACTCTTCGGTGAAGGTGTTCAATTTAACAGGCATCAGCTTCGGTACAACGGCCGAAACCGGAACCTCGGGAATGTACAATGGCTTGAACGAGGGAGCAAGCAGTGTGGCATTTTCGTATGTGACAAAAACGACACAAGCATTACGCAGACGCGAGAAGAATATTTTGTTCAAATCGTTCCACACCTTGCCGCCTTCGAGTTTACGCAAAGCAAGAACACGGCTGTCGATGTGCTCACCACGAAGATAGTCAACGATTTCGCCACCGGCATCGATAATTTCAACGACCTTCTGTGCATATGGCTTTTCACTTGCAACAACGAGAGCCTTGAGACTGTCCCAGGGGATATAATTCTCGTCGTACATTATTATACTGTCGGGGATTTCCACTCTCGCACGGACAAATTCCTCAAGGGTCAGCAAACGATCCTTGGAAAGCCTTGTATTGAGCTGGAAACTACCCTCGGGAGAGGCCGAACCCGCAAAGTGCAGTTCAAGGAGCTTCGTATTCCTGTCGTTTAGTATAAGACCTATTGTCTTTACAATAGAGTCGACACGTGCACGGTTGTTGTTGAAGCCCAGTTCGAGAACTGTCTCATTGACACGGAAATCTACATAAACCTCCGTGCGACGCTCCTGCGCACGCGTGGACAACGCTACACACAAGAGAAACAGTATGCAAGAAAATAACTTCTTCAAAATAAATATTGTTTTAACCGGAATGACGGCACTATACAACAATCATTATAAACAAACTTCATATGGAAATTGTTCATACTTCCATAAGACAAAAACCAACCATTTCTATCGCATAGTTAAACGACTGAAAAAGAGATAGTTTTTGCCTTTTGACAGCATTATAACATCCATACAACTTTCAAAGTTAATACTTTTAAATGTAACAGCAAACCTTTTGCGTTAAAAATCAGCCGATCGGTTAAAAATAATCAACAACCGCGCATTTCTTGCACACTAAACAGTTGCTGTCATTGCGCCAAAAAGAAAGCACAACCAGAACACCAATATTAAGAAAACATAGTATATATTAAGATTTTTTACGATATCATCAAAGAAGCTGTTTAAAGAAATAAAGTAAAAATAGAGAGTCAATAAAAGAGCCTGCGGCACTCCTTTGCTCTTGTCATTGCTCCTTTTCAAGAGCAAAAGAGTAAAGAAACAACTGTAAATTACAGTATAAACTAAAAATAAAATACTTACTGCTCCTCGTGCGAAGAGGAGCTCCCCGAAGGGGTGAGGAGTAGAAAGCAGGCACGCGGTGCAGAACAATGTATCTTATATTCTTCCTGCAATTTACCCTTAACCGGTTGTTTTGTATTCTTTTGTCTGTCGTTCTAACTGTACTTTCTGTGCGACAGAAAGTACCAAAGAGCCCGGCACAC
>CAZAIM010000120.1:0-5886 GCA_964485215.1 uncultured Bacteroidaceae bacterium
GGTTCACTTGCGCAAGAGCAATACCGAGCCTATCATCCGCATCTATTCCGAGGGTCCTACACAGGAGGCTGCCGATGCAATCGGTGAGGAGATTCTTGCACTTGCAAACAGTTTGATGTGATAATCCTGCTGCATAATGGCGGTATAATTAACAAACTACTTCGTTGTTGTCGGAATCAAGGCTTGGCTGAGTGTCTATGTGCACTCCATTCGTCTTAAATCCCAACGCATTGTATTTTGTCAATTCTTGTAAATTTAAAGGAACTGTGCCCAAAATTGCATTTTTGACACAGTTCCTTTTGTATATATCCTTTACAACCGGGAAACCGTTGACACAGTTTTTAATGCAGTTTCTTGTTGCAAAAGGGAAAATATAACTTCTCTATTCTTGTTTAAGTTGTTGCGATTTGCTAATTTTGCAAAATATGTTTTTAAAAATTTGTATTATGAAAAGAGTATTGGCCATTTCATTTCTTCTTCTATCGGCTGTGACACTCCAGGCTCAGGATTTTACAGGCTCGGTAGAGGGTTTGGCGCGAGAAGGAAAAGCGAAACTGGTGATAGATTATTCCGAGGCTTTGATTCACGGTATGAGTGAGCAGGAGTTTGCGGTGTATGAGCAGGACTGGTACGATGACAAATATGAAATAATGGGAAAATTCCAGTCTTCGTTTGCGGAGGAACTTGATGATTATCTTGTGTGTCATAGGAATGTGAAATCTCCGTTTACCATTGTTGTAAAGGTTAATAAGATAAGCAAGAAAGGAAACACGGTGTTGTCGATGCATATTTTCGAGGATGATGGCAGTGGCAATGAGAATGAGGTGGCGACAATTATAGACCTGGAAGGTGATGGCGGAACGTTCGGCACTAAACTTAACCTTATAAAGGATGGCGCAGTGAGCACCGGTGAAAATGCCGGGTAGTTCTTGAAAAAGCATTTGAAAAAGGTTTTGGATGATTGACTTTTGCGGAATCTGTATGCCGGTTGTGCTTCTTGCTCCAAGCCGGGCGAGAGTTCCGGTGCTTCGCAAATGAATATAGCAGGATAGGGTTGCCAAAATTGGTAGCCCTTTAATGTTTTCTTCTATGGGTTATACGTATATCAGTTCTCTGATTACTGCGTCACTTATGAAAATTCCTTTTCCTGTCAGTGACAAGTGCCCGTTTTCTTCTTTCAGGTTTCCAAGGGCTATCTCTTTTTTGGCAGAATGCAGCATGTGGCAGTTCAGTTTTTTGCTGAACTTCTCCTTCATCCAGTCGAGCGGCAGGCCTTTGGCTGTGCGCAGGCGGGTGAGGACGGTGTCATTGTAGCGTTCTGCTTCGCTGAGCTGCTCTATACCGAAATTGCGCTTTCCGCTGTTTATGCCTTCTATGTATGCCTTTATGTCGTCGATGTTCCATTCGCGCGATGTTCCGTTGTAGGAGTGTGCTGCGGCTCCGAAGCCAATGTAAGGGGTGTCGTTCCAGTAATTGCTGTTGTGGCGGCTTTCCTTGCCGGGCTGTGCGAAGTTTGAAATCTCGTAGTGGCTGTATCCGGCTGCCTTCATTCTTTCAATGAGCATCCCGAACTGTTCTATGTTCTCCTCTTCGCTCAGTTCATTGACCTCGCCGCGTTGCAGGGAGCGGTAGAGTGGGGTTCCTTCTTCATACATAAGGTTGTATGCCGACAAATGGTCGGGATGCAGGGCTATGGCGCAGTCGAGGTCGTGTTGCCAATCCTGAGCCGTTGAACCGGGCAGAGCAAACATGAGGTCTATGCTTATGTTTTCAAATCCTGCACTGCGGGCGTTATTTACAGCTTGGCGTGCCTTTTCGGCGGTGTGCCGGCGACCCAGTCGCTGTAACTGTGTGTCGTTGAAGCTTTGTATGCCCATACTTATTCTGTTAAAGGGCAGGGCGCGTAGCTGTTCAAGGTATTCGGGGGTAAGGTCATCGGGATTGCATTCGATAGTGACTTCAGGTTTTTCCGAAACAGGATAGGAGGCGTAGAGCGTGTCGCATATTCTGCGCAGCAGCCCAACCGGGAGTGTCGATGGCGTGCCACCGCCAAAGTATATGGTGCCGATGGGGGCGTTCCCGGTGTATTCCTTGCGCTGTACAATCTCTTTGCATAGTGCATCGGTGTATTCCTCTTCTATATTATACAAGGTAGAGGAGTAGAATGCGCAGTAGCGGCAACGCTGTCTGCAAAACGGTATGTGTATATAAATTCCTGCCACTTTTATGTTAAAATTTGCTACAAAGATAGTTTTTTTATTTTTTCATTGAAAAAACCTTTGCATTCTATTTGCTTTTGTTCGGGAAAATTCCTACATTGCCAACTCATTTGAAACTTTAACTAACCTGTTGAAAGGTTGAACCGCTGTTTGTGAAGAATATTCAACGAATGATGTTGGCAGCTGATGTTCATCCTTTTGAATTAAAACAAAAATAGTATGAAAACTTATCAAACCAACGAAATCAAGAACATTGCAATCGTAGGATGTTCCGGCTCTGGAAAAACCACTCTCACAGAGGCTATGCTCTATGAGGGTGGAATTATCAAACGTAGAGGTACAATTGAGGCAAAGAACACCGTTAGTGACTACTTTCCTGTAGAACAGGAGTATGGCTATTCGGTGTTTTCAACTGTATTCCAGATTGAGCAGGCCGGCAAGAAACTGAACCTTATAGACTGTCCGGGTGCTGACGACTTTGCAGGTGGTATGGTTAGTGCGATGACTGTTGCCGATTTGGCGATGATGGTCATCAATGGCCAGTATGGTGTTGAGGTAGGTACTCAGAACTGCTATCGCTACATAAAGAAGATGAAGAAGCCTATGATGTTTGTCGTTAATCAGGTCGACAACGAGAAGTGCGACTACGATACAATCATCGAGCAGCTGCAGTCTATCTATGGTTCAAAGGTTGTTCCTGTGCAGTACCCCTTGAATGCCGGCCCTGGCTTCAGCACCATAATTGATGTGCTGCTGATGAAGAAACTGACATTCACAGGTGAGGGTCAGGCTCCAGTTGTTGAGGATATTCCAGCAAGCGAACTCGAAAAGGCTAAGGCTCTTCACATGGAACTTGTGGAGAAGGCGGCTGAGAACGAGGAGGGGCTTATGGATAAGTTCTTCGAGTCTGAGGAGTTGTCAACCGATGAGATTCGTATGGGTGCGCGTCTCGGTCTATCTACTGATAGTGTCTATCCGGTTCTTTGCTGTTCGGCATCTACCGATGTTGCTGTGAGCCGTCTGCTTGAGTTCCTTGCCAATGTGGCTCCGGAAATTACCGATATGCCTCAGCCGGTGAATGCCGAGGGTGAGACTGTTCCGTACAATAGCGAGGCTCCTACATCGATATTCTTCTATAAGACATCTGTGGAACCGCACATTGGCGAAGTCAACTATTTCAAGGTTATGAGTGGTACGTTGAAGGCCGGTGATGACCTTTTGAATGCCGATCGCGGCTCTAAAGAGCGCATCGCGCAGCTGTTCTGTAGTGCTGGTGCCAACCGTGTGGCTGTTGAAGAACTGAAGGCCGGCGACCTCGGATGTACTGTAAAGCTCAAGGATATAAAGATTGGAAATACTCTTAACGCAAAGGATGCCAACAACAGGTTTGCTTTGGTGAAGTATCCTGCGTCAAAATATTCACGTGCAATAAAACCGGTCAATGAATCTGAAATAGAGAAGATGATGCAGGTTCTCAACCGCATGCACGAAGAAGACCCGACATGGAGAATAGAGCAGTCTAAGGAGTTGCGTCAGACTATCGTTTCGGGTCAGGGCGAGTTCCATTTGCGTACTCTAAAATGGCGTCTGGAGAATGTTGAGAAGGTTCAGGTCAAGTACGAGGAGCCTAAGATTCCATATCGTGAGACAATTACGAAGGCTGCACGTGCCGACTATCGTCATAAGAAACAGTCGGGCGGTGCCGGTCAGTTCGGTGAGGTTCATATGATTGTTGAACCATACGAGGAGGGCAAGCCATTGCAGGAGGTGTACCGTTTTGGCGGCCAGGAGTTCAAGATTAATGCTAAGGCTACCGAGGAGGTTACTCTTGACTGGGGTGGCAAGTTGGTGTTTGTGAACAGCATTGTCGGCGGAAGCATTGATGCCCGTTTTATGCCTGCTATTCTCAAGGGTGTGATGGAGCGTATGGAGCGTGGCCCTCTTACCGGTTCTTATGCCCGTGATGTTCGCGTAATTGTTTACGACGGAAAGATGCACCCGGTAGACTCAAACGAGCTTTCGTTCATGCTCGCAGGACGTAATGCCTTCAGTGCTGCATTCCGTGAGGCCGGTCCTAAGATTCTTGAGCCGGTTTATGACGTTGAAGTGTTCGTTCCATCGGACAAGATGGGTGATGTGATGAGTGATATCCAGGGTCGTCGCGGTATGATTATGGGTATGGAGAGCGAGAACGGTTATGAGAAACTCTCTGCAAAGGTTCCTTTGAAGGAGATGGCTTCTTACTCAACAACACTGAGTTCGCTCACAGGTGGACGTGCGTCGTTCATAATGTCGCCTTCAACATATGAACTTGTTCCAGGTGATGTGCAGAACAAACTCGTTGAGGAGTTGGCTGTTAAGGACGAGGATTGATGTTCCGGTGCATAATACTAAGGACGACACTTTTGGGTGTCGTCCTTTTTTGTTAAATAGATTCCCGTTTTTAGAAAATATGGCTGTTTTCTATGTGTTTTGGTTGTTGTTATAGCAATTATAATTAGGGTTTTCTGTTAATTAAAGGAAAAATGTGAATAATAATTCCTGTTTTGTTGTGGGGCTTTGAATGTTGTGATTATATTTGCTGTATGAAAAAGGCTACGATTTGGATAGTGGGAATTGTGATGGGCGTTTGTTGTGTCGCGCTCATCCTGCTCCAGTTTTCATATATTGAGACAATGGTAGGTATGCGCAAGGGGCATTTCGACGAAGGGGTGCGCCGTTCGCTTTACAGGACATCGTATGTGCTCGATATGAATGAAATGAAGAATTGTCTTTCCGAGGACATAAGAAGTGATATTTCCAGCGGTTCGTATAACAATGGAAAGGTGTTGCTGAATCATAGTTACACAACGTCTGATGAGAGTGGCGGCATCGTTACAACCTTTCAGGTTACGGCAACCGTCTCCGACCCGCATATTATGGATAGGTCCCGTAGCTCTGCTTACGGTCACAGATCGTCGGTCGAGGATATGCAGCGTCGCTGGTACGAGGAACTGAAGACAAGATACAAATATTACAGGGCTGTGCTCGATGAAGTTGTGTACAATATGCTTTACCGCGCAAGCGAGTTGCCTGTGAGCAAGAGGATAGATGTTGGGCTGTTGCGCAATACGCTTAACGAAGAATTGTCGCACAGCGGTATAGACTTGCCTTACGAGTTCAGGATTGTCTCGGGTGATGGCGCGGTGCTGTATGCCAGTTCGGCATTGGACGATGAGGCGGAGACAATGGTGTACAAGGAACGGCTGTTCAAGAACGACCCTCTGTCACGAACTACGTTGCTCGAAGTGTCGTTTCCGTCGTCATCTTTGAACAATTATATTTACAGTCCGGTTAAATTTATGATTCCTTCTCTGTTATTCATATTTGTTTTGTTAATAACATTTATGGTGACATTGTATATGGCTGTAAGGCATAAGAGGATTACCGAAATGAAGAATGACTTTATAAATAATATGACTCACGAGTTTAAGACGCCGATATCTACCATATCACTGGCTGCCCAGATGCTCCAGGATCAGTCCGTGGCCAAGTCGCCCGAGGTGTTCGGACGTCTTTCGGGGGTTATTTCGAGTGAAACAAAGCGTTTGCGTTTCCAGGTTGACAAGGTGCTGCAGATGTCTATGTTCGAGGACAGAAAGACTGCTTCGCTGAAGATGAAGGAACT
>CAZAIM010000121.1:0-5806 GCA_964485215.1 uncultured Bacteroidaceae bacterium
TTAAATATCAATCATTTCAAAGAACTATTTCGATTTTTTAGTGGACACTAATGACCTTATAACTGTCATCAATAATAAAAAAGGTGTTATCTTTGCAGGAAATACTATAAAATTTTATTTTTTTTAAAGAAATTAAAGCGTTTTCTAAACAGTTTTTATTGCATTTTTGCTCTACGCTGCCGGCCCTTGATGCTTGAGGCCGGCTTAAAATTGTGCGGCAGGCAATAAAACGTTGATTGTTGCGTTCAATAATAAAAATATATAAGAGAATGAATAAATCTAAGATTCTATTGCTCCTGTTCCTGTTTATGCTTCAGGCACCGTTTGCCCAGGTGAATAATTTTGAAACAAAGGACAAGGATAAAAAGAGTGTTTCCAAACCAAACTCAAGGATTGGAAGTTCCACAATGAGCGACGAGGAGATTGTCGAGTATATTCAGGAGCAGACACAGCGCGGTATTTCGGACAGAACAATTGTAAGAAACCTTCTTAACCGCGGTGTCAGCAGGGAGAAGCTTACTGAGATTCGTACAATCTACATGCAGGAATCGAAAGGCAATTCGGACGGCCGCAATGACCACGAATATGATTTCATGAGCGACCGCAGAAGAAATTCCAACAACCTTTCTTCCGATGCTGTGATTGAACAGAAGAAAATAGAAGAGATTATCCCGGATTCTCTTGGCCTTGCCGAAATCGACCAAGAGGAGGCGGACAAGATAGAAATCTTTGCACACAACATATTCAAGGACAAAAGTGTAGTCTTTGAGCCCAATCTCAACATCGCTACCCCCGAGAACTATCGTCTTGGTCCCGGTGACGAGGTAATCATCGATGTCTGGGGTGCTTCTCAATCAACATTCCGCGATTACATCTCGCCCGATGGATATGTAAACATAGACCAGATAGGCCTTGTATATCTTGCAGGAATGACTGTGGAAGGAGCGAATGAGCATTTGAGGACACGCTATGGGCAAATAATCTCAGGTCTCACCGATACAAGTTCAAGTGTAGATATCAAGCTCACCCTTGGCCAGATACGTTCCATCCAGGTGCGTGTCATGGGTGAGGTAGAGAATCCCGGAACATATACAGTGTCGGCATTTGCATCGCTCTTCCATGCCCTTTACCATGCAGGCGGTGTCAGCGAAATAGGTTCATTGCGTAACATAACAGTGTCACGTGGCGGAAAGGCCATCGCCACTCTCGACGTTTATGAATACCTTCTCAAAGGAAAGACCGACGGGGATATCACGCTTGCCGACGGTGATGTGATAACAGTTCCCACATACAGCAGTCTTGTCAACGCGGCCGGAAAGGTTAAACGTCCTATGTTCTACGAGATGAAGGATGGCGAGAGCGTGGCAGACCTTCTTGGCTTTGCCGGCGGCTATGCCCGCAACGCATTCCGCGGCAGTGTAGGGGTTGAGCGTTTCGGCGACCTTGGAATGCAGTTCTTCACTCTCGACGAAGCAGCTCAGGGCAGTTTCCAGCTACGTGACGGCGATGTCGTTACGGTCGATTCAATAGCCGACCTCTACGAAAATCTTGTTGAGGTGAAAGGTGCTGTACATCGTCCCGGAAAATATCAGCTCGGTGCTGTCACCACGGTAAAGGAACTTGTTGAAATGGCAGGCGGTCTCAAGCCTAACGCTTTCCTTAACCGTGCAATCCTCAACCGTCGTCTTCCCGATATGTCAATGGAGAACCTCTCGGTATACATTGGCGGTGTAGTCTCAGGCGAGGCTGCCGATTTGGAACTGCGCAATTACGACGTTCTCTATGTGTCGAGCATCGAGGAGGTACAGGACATAAAGTATGTGAATATATATGGCGAGGTCGCATTCCCCGGCAAATACCGTTTTGCGCAGAACACAACAGTTGAAGATATCATTCACATGGCCGGCGGCCTTAGCGAGAAAGCATCAACAGCACGTGTCGAGGTCGTAAGACGCAATTTCGACTCGGCGGCATTGACCACAAGCGATACAATAGCCACGACATACCAGTTCGAGATAGACAAGGATATGAAGGTTGCCGGCAGTGCCGGTTTCACCCTTCAGCCGTTCGATGCCGTATATGTACGCCGTTCGCCTACATACATAAAGCAGGAAAATGTGCTGGTTGAAGGCGAGATAGCATTTGCAGGAACCTACGTCATAGAGAAAAAGGATATGCGTGTGAGTGACCTTGTTAAGAATGCAGGAGGTGTAACAAAGAACGCCTATGTCGAGGGTGCGCATCTCGCGAGAAAACTCACGCAGAGCGAGCGCAACCGTATGCAGCAGGTACTTAAGACCGTGCAGCGTCAGATGGACTCCACCTACATCGCCAAAATCGATATTCCCGAAAGGCAGAATGTAGGTCTAGACCTCCAGAAGGCAATCGAAAATCCCGGTTGCGAGGATGACATTATACTTAAGGACGGCGACAGGCTGGTTATTCCGCAGTTCGAAAATACAGTCACCATAAGCGGCGACGTAATGTACCCCAACATGGTCACATACAAGGAGGGGGAGAACTTGAAGTATTACATAAACCAGGCCGGCGGTTACGGAATCAATGCCAAGAAGTCGAAGGCCATCATCATCTACAAGAACGGAACCATAGCCCGTGCCAAGAACAAGGCATCGCTCATAAAGCCGGGCTGCGAGATAATCGTTCCCACCAAAGTAAAGCGCGAGGGTATGTCGACAGCCGAGATATTCTCACTCTCCTCAACCTCGGCGTCACTGGCTACTGTAATCATTTCGTTGATAAACTTGATTACGAAGTAGAAGCCCTTCTTGAAGGAGAGCGGAACTGCAGCGTCCGGCATAAGAAAATATTTATAGAAATTCAAACAACTTCTTAACAACTTCCAATATGTTTGGCATTAACTCAAAAGAAGAAGATATATATAAGTTACTCAGGCTGATAAAAAGAAAGAAATACTCTTTTCTATTAAGTGGAGCAATAGCATTGGCTGTGGCTTTGATTGTAGGCTTTTCCATTCCCAAGTTATATGAGACAAAGGTCGTTTTGGCTCCCGAGACTGCAAAGTCGCCTTCATTGGGCACTTTCGCATCGCTGGCCTCTTTCGCCGGCATCGATATGTCGAACCTGAACCAGGACGACGCCATCTATCCCGAACTATATCCGCAGATTGTGGCATCGACAGCCTTCATCGAAGAACTCTATTCAATGAACGTCACCTCCAAGGATGGCAGCATAAACACGACGCTCTACCAATATATGCTCTCTCATCAGAAACACCCTTGGTGGAATTTCATACTGGAACTTCCTACGACGGTGAAGTCCTGGTTCGTAGAAAAAGAACGCCTTGTGCCATCGGGTGAGGCTACAGGCGAGACATTGCCCTACGTTGTCTATTCCGAGGAGCAGACAAGCGTCATGAACAAACTGAAGAAAATGGTACTCTGCACCGTAGATGTAGGTAACGATGTCGTAACAATAAATGTTCAGATGCAGGATCCTTTCATCTCGGCTCAGGTTGCCGGGAGGGTTTCCGAACTGCTGAAGCAGAAGGTTTCGGAATACAGGACTACAAAGTCGGTGAAGGACTACGAATATATCAATAATCTCTACGAGGAGGCAAAAAACGATTACTACGAGAAACAGAGTATCTTTGCCAATTATCTCGACCAGAATGCCTTAGGCGTGGCTATGGCAAAATACAGAAAGGATGGAGACAGGCTTGAGGACGAAATGAACCTGGCATATACAATCTATTGCCAACTGGCTCAGCAGAAGGAGATTGCCAAGGCAAAGGTTCAGGAGACAACGCCGGTGTTCACTGTGTTGCAGCCTGCATGCGTGCCGTTGCTCTCCTGTTCACCGAACAAAACCTTTATAGCGATATCCTTTATAATTCTTACCTGGGCAACTCATATCCTGTGGATTATCATGAAGCAAAGAAAGAAGAGAATTTTAAAGAGTAATAAAACAGAGAAATAATGCTTTTAGCAAAGGTCAAAAAGTACAGGAGGATTATTGTCAATTTCTTCTCGCTCTCTTTGATAAACGGAGTGAGTTACTTGATAGCCCTTTTCCTTATACCATACCTTCTGCGTGTGCTTGGCGAGGAAAGGTACGGCTCATATCTGATAATATATGTATTATCACAGTATCTTCTGCTTGTCGGCAACTATGGCTTCAAGTTCTCTGTAACAAGGCAAATATCGATATATCGCGACGACAGGGCCAAGGTTAATGCAATTTTCAATGCGGCAATATGGACACGCGTCTTCCTTTCGGTCATTGCTTCATTGATAGGCTTGCTGCTTGTCTGCATATTAATGGACAGCGACGATGTAGTAATGTACCTCTTTGCCCTTGGAATGGTCTTTGGCGACATACTTGTGCCATCGTGGCTCTTCCAGGGAATGGAGCAGATGAAATACCTGACAATAGTGAACGTTGTTTCCAAGCTTGTCTTCGCGCTGCTTATCTTTGTATTCATAACCTCTCCCGACCAATATGTATATGTGCTGCTTCTTCACTCTATGGGCTATATTGCTTCGGGGCTGCTGAGCATTTATCTTGCCCGGAAACAATTCGGGATAGTGCTTGGACGCACAACCTTGACCGAAATGAAGCTGCAACTGAAGGAGGGCTGGCATATCTTTGTCTCCAATATCGGAATGGAGGTGTACCGCAACTCCAATGTAGTTCTCTTGGGTGCATTCGTGGGCGATGCCGCAGCAGGAATATTCGGTGCGGTAGAGAAACTGATTAAGGCTGCGCAGACAATATTCAACGCGCTTCCTATGGCTATATATCCATATATAAGCCGCCGTTTCTACAATGCCGAGACAACGACAAACATAACCACCCTTTACAGGTTAATCAGGTGGGCACTGACAATTCTGCTTCCGCTGGTACTTGCAATAGGCTTTTCCCACTCTCTCATTGCGCAATATCTCGACCTCCCCGATGAAATTATTGCAGGCATCGTATGGCTCATAGTGCCGGCTTTGCTGTTCGGCTGTCTTAATTATATAGTGGGTATCGTGGGTCTTGTGAACCTTGGCGCATCGGGCAAGTTCCAGCTTAACATCTGGATTGCCGGAATTACATCCGTTGCCTTCATGTGCCTTGCCTGCCGTCACTACTCCTACTATGCTGCCGCGGCGGCCTGGACATGGGCCGAATTCATTCTGTTTGTTCTATGCCTTCTCTCGTTACGGAAAATTAAAGCTGCTAAGTGATGGATGTACTTGATTTCATATCGCTGTTGGCCTTGTATCTCGAAATTGCCGTGCTGGCATTCTTCGAGTATAAGATGTGGCGTACAATGTACACTCCGCTGAATCTGCTTATGTTGCCATATGCAGTAATGCTGATGGTGACAATACTGTCATCGGGAAGTATGGGCATAGTAGAGTTCTATTATCCCAGTATAATGATATGGATGGTGGGTCTCCTTATCTTCGCAATCCCAAGTTTCATATTTGCAACAAGCTTCCGCAAATATATAAAGCAGTATGAAGGACGAGGGTTCAACGAGGGTATAAATATGAAATATTTGAATATATTCTCTATTGTACTTGTCGTTGCCTTTATTCTGCGTTTCATTTATATGACCAGAACTTCCTCCCTGCTGCCCGGTTCCGATGCCTTCGGATATGAATACTGCGGTGCCGGCTTATGGGGACATCTGCATCGTGTACTGCACGCGTTGTCAATAATATATATATATAAGTACGATAAAAAGCACAGGTGGTATCTTCTTCTTATCGGTGGCATGTATTTTGTGACACTGATGTATGGTGTGAAATCATGGGTACTTATTCCTGCCATGGGT
>CAZAIM010000122.1:0-5788 GCA_964485215.1 uncultured Bacteroidaceae bacterium
AAACGGCGTTGAAAACCACTAACTTACACATTCTCAACGACTTGCCAAATGGATGATTGTACCTTTTAGAGTGCTAAATGGCTGATTGATAATCACCTACACTTTCTGCATCGGGATGTAAATTGTTGGTTAGCAATAAGTAATTGTTCTGAATTTAGAAACTGTCTGAAATTGATTGTCTAATTTGGCGGTGTAGCCTGCAATTTGTTGCAGCTGCTGAATAATGGTCTTGTAATAAAGTGCTTTTTGCAAGCACTTTATTTTTTTTTATACCATAGCATCGTTTTTAACGGGCAACTTGGATGCGCAAAACCGGGTCAGCGGATATTCCCGGTTGGCATGCCTCTAATCAAGAATAAACCGGCATATAGCACGCGAGGGTTATTTGTGGCAAAACAGCAACCTGGTTTGCTATTGCCTGTCATACTTTTGCAGCGTTGACCGGGTGAACGGTTTTGCCGGAACATTCTTGCACAGTAAAGGCTTTGCCTGGTTTGCCGGCCATCGCAAAAGAGTTTCTTTGTTTCGTGTGTTTGGTGCTGCCGGAGTGGAACTACAGCTTCGAAGGCTGTTGCCGGCAGCATTTTTTCATGAGCATTAACCAAAAACAACTATATGCAGAACAACAACACTACCTACACAAAAGTAAAGAGCGAGGCTCTCTGCACAGAAAAGACACATGATAGTCTCGACAATAACCTACAGAGCGGTTACTCTCTTGTAAAATTAAACCACAAGGTTGCAACCGCCATAGGGCTACCGTTCAAAGCCTGCGAGAAGGAGCATTACATAACTGCTCATCTCTTTGTGAGCGTCGATGCCGAAGCCACCGGCAGCCATGAGGGAAAAACCATTGGCCAGACAATTGTACTCTCCAATTGCGACAATGGAACTACAAGTATCTATCAGCGCACAGGTACCTGTAAGGCAAGTGAAATCTGCAAATGGGGCGAGTGGAGAAGCCTTGCTACGATGGAAGAGCTCGAAAACAGAATTCTGAAGGAGGTCGACTGGGAAGGCAATTCCAGAATAGACAGTTTTCTGGAAGCCGGAACCTATAACATTACCGGTCAACGTCTCAACATCCACGACGGGTTGCCAATTGCAAATGCTGCTCCCGGACATACAATCAATGCGCACCTGGTGGTGCTCGACAGTTCCATTGCCGGCACAGGTGTGGCCGACGACAAATGTATTACTCAAATTCTCTTGCTCGGCAACCGCATTGGCGGTGATGGCGATGTATATATAAGAACCGGTCGCGCAGTTAGCAAGAACCTCCTTGCCGGCGGCAGTGGCTGGGAACCCTGGGGCAAGTTGCAGCAGAATGTTGAGGTGGGACAGGTAACATCGCTCAATAGCTATATAGGGAACGGAATGTACAGCGGTGTCTACACCGATGGCAACAGTTTCTTTGAGACCTTTGTAATGGTTGTAATCAACAACTACGCTGTTGCCGGTGAAACGGGCAAAGTGCGAAGTGTGAGCCAGTTCAAGTATGCACTTGGCATCGACGGCACTTTCAGTTACCGAAGCCGCAGCGGCCAGGGCAACACCGGCATAAGCTGGGGCGAGTGGGTAGACCTCAACGGGGCAACCACATCGATGATTCAGGACGGTGCAGTGACCGTGCAGAAACTCTCTACCGAGGTGCGCGACAAGGTCGACAACCCTCTGCGCCCACTTTTCATAGCTGCCGGAGCTGATTATAACGACAGCGGGGTTGACAAGACTAAAACAGCACCTTGGGGCGAGAGTGTTACTCACAAGGCCGGGCATTATTACCTTAATGGCTTGGGTGATATTACAGAGGAGCAGATGATGGAGATATACATTAATAAGGATTTTGTGTATATGTTAGATATTGGGCGATTGGCGCAGGGTAATATAACATTACGCACCTTTATGGCGGTTAAGGCTACGCTTATTTCTGATTTGATAGGAAAAAGAAGTTTTAATGGGCTATATTCATTCGCTCAAACAAAAATAGAGGTTTTTTGTGCAACAAGGGCTGTTTCTCTTAATACGGAAGTACCTGAGCAAACCATACCTTGTAGCTCATTGTATGGTACATTCTTTAATAGTGAATCTCTAAGAATTGTTTATCCTATAAATGTGAAAAATATAAACGAAATACCATATACAACATTTTGTGGTTGTTATGCTTTGAAGGAATTAAGACTTTATGGCTTAAAAGCAAGCTTGAATTTGTTTGAAAGCATATTGATAAGTAAAAATAGTATTGTGTATATGATACAGAATGCTGCCCCAACATCTGCAATCACAATAACCCTTCACCAGGATGCTTATGCGCGCCTTGCCGATGATGCCGATATTGTTGCTGCGCTTGAGGCACAACCGTTGATTTCATTAGTCTCAGCCTAATAAGAGCAAGGATAATAGAGCAAAGAGACAAAGCACTGCTTGCGACGAATGGAACTTTAGTTCCCCCGAGGAATCCGAATGACCCTCCCCGAAAGGGTGAGAGATAAATTAAAACAGCAATAGGTAAAAAAATATAATTAAAATAACAAACTGTAGATTATGAATAAATTAGAGAAAAAAGAGGGTGTCTATTACACCCAGAATATTGAGAATTTGCCAATTGAAGAGCGTGTGTTCTTTCGAGAGGGCAAGGGGGTGAGTGCCACTAACGATAATTATCGCATTGCAACCGAAACAGAACTGCAGGCGTGGCACGAGTATAAAGAACGCGAATTTGTCATTCAAAGCTAGTAAGGCGACGAGGAATCCTTCCTCGCATGCTATTTTTATAAATTCAAAAATAAAACTAAATCAATGAAAACAAACAAATTGACCAAACAGAACAGGGTTGTAGAGAATAATTCTGTTCCCAACGGGAAAGAAAGCAACCTGGTAAAGAAAGTTACGCTTGAAGTGTTGAACAAGAAGCATAATGCCCTGGCACGTTACATTGGCATCCCTTGTGTTGTTGAAGCAAGCGAGGTGAAGAAAGGTGCCGTGATGGCCGACGGTGGTGTGAACGATGTCAAGAACTTTGCTTGCTACCGTGTAGACCTTAAACCTTTTAAAGGTGAATTTGACAAAATTCGCTTCCGTGCGGCAAGTAATGGCAAAGATATTGCCTTTGCGATGCTTCTCGATAACAACGATTCTCTTGAATATGTTGCCAAGAGCGATGAACCGGGTGAATGCTGCATAGTTATGCCATTGACAGCCAATAGCAAAACCCTTTATGCAACAATGCCTGCGAAGAACGGCAAGCCGGCCTGGAAGAACCCGACTGTTGAACTCTTGACAAAGGGTGGCGTAATTGCAAACGTAAACAATGCTTTGAGCTCCTTGCTCGAGAGAATTCAGGCTTTAGAGGAGCGCATTGAAACAATATCGGTGTAGAGTTTTCCCCTTAAACAATTTCTAAAGTTACCATATATTATTTGCATTTTTATCTAATTTTATTTGATTTAGCTCAATTTGGCTAATTTTTAGGTGAAATGCTTGCATTTGCCGGATACTTTATGTATCTTAGCAAGTGTAATACAATTTTCGAAAAAGCAGAATTTCCCTTTAAGGGAAAGAGGGTGTGCTGCGTTGCGATAACGTGGCACATCTTTTTTAGTTTGTTCAAGTGTTCACTTTATGGCTCTTTTCAGGTTCAGCAGAAAAAGGTGTGGATAATGATTGTAGAGTCTTGCCTTGAGCTTTAGGACAGCACTTACAGTAACTTGTACCCACTTGCTGGAACGATGTGGAAATAGACCTTGGCCTATTTCTTGAACCTAATAGCAAATAACGGCAAGGTGTTCTCAATGTCCCACGGTCATTTTTTATAGCAACAAAAATAACACCAAAGTGTTATGTATATTATAAATATTGTTTATCTTCGCAATGTTTCTTTATAGATTTTATTTATGGAAAATAAATACAAGATACCGTATATCAATGCCTGTATCAGAGCTTTCGCTAAGCGATTCAAATTGTCAGTTCATTCAGCTTTTGAATATCTTGATACATTCAAAGGAATTCATTTCCTTATAGAATTTTATGATATAGAACACTTGCAGTCCATTGACGATGCCGTTGACGATTTAATTGTTTGTTGTAGAAATAATGGAGGTACACTAAAATGATTTTATACCACGGTACAAATATTGATTTCGATGTTATAGACTTGAATAAATCCAATAAATACAAAGATTTTGGACAAGGTTTCTATTTGACAGATTTACGCTCGCAGGCAGAAGAACTTGCGGCTAAAAAGTCTTGTCTGTTTGGTGGATACCCTGTTATTCAAGAATATGAATTTAATGAAAAAATGTTGCAAACCGGTGATTTGCAAGTGTTGACATTTGGTTCACCATCATCTTCGTGGGCCGAATTTATATTCAAAAACAGAAATCGCCATATTAAATTCTCTCATGATTATGATATTGTGATAGGGCCAATAGCAAATGATGGCGTTGCGTATCTTTTGGGACGATACGAGGAAGGAACTCTCACAATTGATGAGTTAAGTAAAGAATTGGATTACAAGAAACTTAACAATCAATATTTTTTTGGAACTGAAAAAGCAATTAAATATTTGAAACGAATATGACAGTACAGGTGAAAAGAGATTTCTTGATTGCAAACATTGTTGACAGGCTGACAGAATATCTCATTGAGGATAATAATATGGATTTGGATGATGCCTTGAAAATTGTATACCGTTCAAATATATATCAGCAATTGCTGAATATTGATGGAGAATTGTATATACAAAGCCCCTCGTATGTCTATGAACTGCTAAAGCATGAAATATTTGCAAACACCGTATCTTAGTCATCTTTTACTGCCGTGCTTGCCTTTTTATGCTCTTTTTTGTCTGTTTCTTCCTTTTTTTGCAGTTGCATAGCCCGCTATGCGCTTTTAAAAAATGAAAAAATCATCCTAAAAAAGACCTATAAAAATTTCAAGGACATAAATTTGAACAGCTTCTTAGCAACTGTAATACAATTTTCGAAAAAGCAGAATTTCCCTTTAAGAGAAAGAGGGTGTGCTGCGTTGCGATAACGTGGCACATCTTTTTTAGTTTGTTCAAGTGTTCACTTTATGGCTCTTTTCAATTCCCCAATACTCCAATTAACGTTTGCCTTGTAGCAGTAAGGTGGCTATTTACACATTCAACGGTGGTGCCCATTTCGGCTGCAATCACTTTAAGGTCGTAACCGCCAAGCAACAAAGTAGCAACTGCTGCCTGCTGCGGTGTCAAGTGCGACATAATGCGCAGCTGTTCGCGCAAACAAAGCCTTCTCTTCCATTCGGGAAACATAGGGTTCAATATACCATAGCAGAGCAGATTATAGAACTCGCGTTTCTTGGCATCGGCTACAGTCTCATGGAACGCCGTTTTCATTACCATTTTTGCCCAAGTCTCAAAACTGACAACCTGTTGATATGCTGTTGCTCTTTGCGATATGCGTGTAAAGGTTTCGGACAACAGGTTGTTGGCAAGATGTTTGTTGCCACATGTGAGGTACAAGGCATAGGCATACAATATTTTGCGCAAATAGGTCGAATAATCCGTGCAGTGCTTCTTTTTCATATTATCTCTGTTTTGGTTTGTGTGGTTCATTAACATTTGCTAATATACCACCTCAAACACCCCGTTTGCAAGTAAAAGCAAAAATATTTTTTTTTAACGCACGTCTTAACTAACGTGAGTTCGATATAATTTTACTCCTCCACCGCAAGCGGTCCCCCTCCTCTATAAATAATAGAGGAGGACTGAAAAAATGATAGCTTTAATTTTAAAAAAACAGTGCTC
>CAZAIM010000123.1:0-5748 GCA_964485215.1 uncultured Bacteroidaceae bacterium
GCGGGTAAGCGAGTGCAGAGCCAAACTTGTTTGAGCTATGCCGAGCGCAAGCAGGCTCAACAATAATGTCATTATTGTTAATGGGGAAATTAGTGGAAGTAGAAGTAAGGGGAAGCACAAAAAGCTTCCCCTTACTTCTACTCGACAATACCGCCAGCAATAATTCGTACCGCGTGGGTTGCGAAAAGACGGTGTTGTCAAGTAAAAATAAGAACTCGACGGTACAAGCGGTGAAGGTCGCAGGTGGCACTGCTGAAACCTGTGCAGCACAAACGTGACGGCGGCAGCCGGCTTCCTGTGGCGTTATTAACATACTAAATTTGCTCGTTTCGGAATATTGTACTATTTTTACACGATATTAGAAATATTACCGACAAATGCCAGTAAACATAGTTAAGGTAGAGAACAACAGACTGTTGAAACGTTTTGTACGTTTTCCTTGTGAACTCTACAAAGGGAATCCCTATTACGTTCCCGAACTTTATGGGGATGCAATGTATACATTGCGAAAGGATCGCAATGCTGCATTCGAGTTCTGCGATGCCGATTATTTTCTTGCATATAAGGATGGCAAGCTTGTGGGGCGCATTGCTGCTATTGTAAATAACCGCGCAAACGAAAAGTGGGGAGTAAAGGCAGCACGTTTCGGTTGGGTTGACTTCATTGATGATGTTGAGGTTGTTGATGCTCTCTTTGCGACCGTTGAGAAGTGGGCACGCGAGCGTGGCCTTGTTGAAATCCAGGGGCCTCTCGGGTTTACCGACCTCGACCGTGAAGGTATGCTCATAGAGGGCTTTGACCGCATTGGCACAATGTCTACAATATATAACTATCCCTACTATCCCGAACACATGAAGCGTCTGGGCTATGTGAAGGATGCCGATTGGGTAGAGTATCTTCTGAAGATTCCGAGGGAGCCTTGGGCGAAGGCCGACCGCATATCGGCAATCGTTGAACGCAAGTTCGGCCTTTCTATGGTAAAATGCAAGTCGCGTTCCGAATTGGCAAAGCGATATGGCAACTCGTTGTTTGAACTCGTAAATGAGTGCTATGCCGGTCTCTATGGCTATTCGCCGTTGAGCAAGAGGCAGATAGAACAGCTTATAAAAATGTATCTGCCGGTAATAGATCTGCGCCTTATATCGCTTGTCGTAGACAAGGACGATAATCTCGTTGCATTGGGTGTGAGCATATATTCTCTTGCCGATGCCTTGCGCAAGGCTAATGGACGCCTTTTCCCCTTTGGGTGGTGGCACATCGCCAGAGCCTTGTTCTTCAAGCATCCCAAGCGTCTCGACTTCCTGCTTGTTGCAGTCAAGCCGGAATACCAGAACAAGGGCGCGTTTGCCCTGGTGTTTAAGAATCTGCTCGATAACTATCTGACAATGGACCTTGTTGATGTGGAGAGCAACCCCGAACTTGAGACGAACATAAAGGTGCAGAGCCAGTGGGACGATTTTGAGAAAGAGCAGCATAAACGCCGCCGCGCATACAAGAAAGAACTGAAAACTGAATGCTGAAAAGACAAAATACAATATAGATGAGCGAGGATAATAGCTTGGATTTGAACGTAAATGCCCCCGAGACGGCTGCGTATACCGATGACTCGATACGGCATTTGAGCGATGTCGAGCACATACGTCTGCGCCCGGGTATGTACATAGGTAAGCTGGGCGATGGCTCTCAGAGTGACGATGGCATATATGTGCTGTTGAAGGAGGTCATAGACAACAGCATCGATGAGTTCAAGATGGGTTTCGGAAAACGTCTCGAGATAGACATCACCGAGAACCGTACTGTAACGGTGCGCGATTATGGCCGTGGCATACCACAGGGTATGATGGTGCAGGCTGTGAGCAAGCTGAATACCGGTGCAAAGTACGACGACAAGGTCTTTAAGAAGTCTGTCGGTCTAAACGGCGTCGGTCTCAAAGCTGCCAATGCACTTAGCACCCGTTTTGAGGTGCGCAGTTACCGCGACGGAGTGGTGCGCTCTGCTCTTTTCGAGAAGGGTGAGCTTGTCTCCGATGTAACAGAGAACTGTTCCGACGAGAATGGAACATACGTTTCATTTACTCCCGACAACAGCCTCTTCCGCAATTATGAGTACCGCGATGCCTACATCGAAACACTGCTCCGTAACTACACCTACCTGAATACAGGGCTTACAATAATGTTCAACGGCAAGCGCATATTGTCGCGGAACGGCCTTGCCGACCTTCTCAGTGACCGTATGACTGCCGATGCCCTTTATCCGATAATCCACTTGAAAGGTGATGATATCGAAATTGCATTCACGCATGCACAACAGTATGGCGAAGAGTACTACTCCTTTGTAAACGGGCAACATACATCGCAGGGAGGAACCCATCAGAGTGCATTCAAGGAACTTGTGGCTCTTACCGTTCACGACTTCTTTTCGGCTAAGAACTTCGAGTATTGCGACATACGCAACGGAATAGTTGCGGCCATTGCCATAAACATTCAGGAACCGGTCTTCGAGAGCCAGACAAAAGTGCGCCTTGGCTCTACTACCGTAGCACCCGACCCGGGCAGTATGAGTGTTAAGAAGTTCATAAGTGACTTCGTAAAGGAAGAACTCGACAACTTTCTCCACAAGAATCCCGACATAAGCGATGTGATGCTTGCAAAAATTTCTGCAAGCGAAAAGGAGCGCAAGGAACTTGCAGGCCTCACCAAGCAGGTGCGCGAGAAGGCCAAGAAGGTGAATATGCACAACCGTAAGCTTCGCGACTGCCGCATACACTACAACGATACGAAGGGTGACCGTATGGACGAGAGCTGCATCTTCATTACCGAGGGCGACTCTGCAAGCGGTTCTATCACCAAGAGCCGCGATGCAAATACTCAGGCAGTGTTCAGCCTGCGAGGCAAGCCGCTCAACAGCTTTGGGCTGAGCCGTGCGGTGGTCTATCAGAACGAGGAGTTCAACCTATTGCAGGCGGCATTGAACATTGAGGACGGTCTTGAGGGACTGCGTTATAACAAGGTTATCGTTGCAACGGATGCCGATGTCGACGGAATGCACATCAGGCTGCTGATGATTACATTTTTCCTGCAGTTCTTCCCCGAACTCATCAAGAAGGGGCATGTGTATATTCTGCAGACACCGCTCTTCCGTGTGCGCAACAAGCGCAAGTTGCCACGAGGCAAGAAGGGGGCTGAAGAGAAGAAGGGACACAAGAGCGACTTCGAGACAATATACTGTTATAGCGAGGAGGAACGTGTGGCAGCAATAGAGAAACTGTCGCCTAACCCCGAAATAACACGATTCAAGGGGCTTGGAGAAATCTCCCCCGATGAGTTCCGTAACTTCATCGGTCCCGATATGCGTCTTGAGAGAGTGGAACTTCACAAGGATGATAAGGTTGACGACCTGCTTGCATATTATATGGGCAAGAATACAATGGAACGTCAGAACTTTATCATTGATAACCTTGTGGTAGAGGAGGACAAGGCAGGAGAGGAGGGAGAGTGATATGTCGGGAACAGCTCTTTTTGCCGGAACATTTGACCCATATACGCGTGGGCATCATTCCATAGTGGAACGTGCCTTGACGATTTTCGGCAAGGTTGTCATTGCGGTAGGCTGCAATAGCGGCAAGCAGTGTATGCTGTCGGTAGAGGAGCGTGTGGCTGCCATTGCAGAACTCTATTCAGACGACAGCCGTGTCGAGGTGCTTGCCTACGATGGCCTTACAATGGATTTTGCGCGCGAAGTAGGAGCCACGGTGCTTCTGCGTGGTGTGCGCAGTGTCAAGGATTTTGAATATGAACGCGAACTTGCCGATGTAAACCGTAAGGTTGGCGGCATGGAAACTCTGCTTATGTTGAGCGAGCCTGAATATGCTTCGTTAAGCAGCAGCGTTGTCCGTGAGTTGCTCAGATATGGCAAGGATGTTTCGTCGCTACTGCCATAATAGAGAAACAGTCCGCCTCCTAAAAACCGGCTGTGCGAGCCGCTCCCAATATATAAGAAAACTTTTATTAGAAATATAAACAGCTTCTTAATGTATGAGAAAGTTTATTATGCTTTTTGCAGTGCTTGCCGTTGCTATTGCGGCCAAGGCACAGGAAATGCCTGAGCATCTTCTGAAACTGATGTATTCGGGCAATATAATATCTAATTTCTATGTAGATGCACCCGATAACGACAAAGTCGTAGAGGCCGGCATCAAGGCTATGCTCAAGGAACTTGACCCACACTCTACATACAGCAACCCCAAGGAGACCAAGGCTCTTTTGGAACAGATGGAGGGAGGCTTCGGAGGAATTGGCATACAGTTCAATATAGTCTCCGATACTCTTTATGTGATACAGACTACGAAGAATGGTCCTTCGGAACGTGCCGGTCTGCTCCCGGGCGACAAGATTGTTGCTGTGAACGATACGGCCATTGCCGGTGTCAAGATGGAACGAAGCGAAATAATGTCGCGTCTGCGCGGTAAGGAAGGCTCTGAGGTAGAAATTGATGTGGTGCGCCGTGGCGTTGGCAAAACATTGACGTTCAGGCTTGTACGTGGCTATATATCTACCGCTACGGTCGATGCAGCATATATGGTCGACAAGAAGAACGGTTATATACGCATCACCTCTTTTGGAGCAAAGACCCACGAGGAGTTTGTAGCTAAGCTCGACTCTTTGAAGAGATGTGGAATGAAGAATCTTATCCTCGACCTCGAGGGCAACGGTGGCGGTTATCTGACTGCTGCTGTGGATATAGCGAGCGAGTTTATCGATGAGGCCCGCCTTGTAGTGTATACCGAAGGCCGCAAGAACCCGCGTTACGACTATCTGTCGCGTGGCGGTGGCCGTTTCCGTAAAGGAAATCTCGTTGTGATTGTTGACGAGACATCGGCATCGGCTTCCGAGATTCTTGCCGGCGCGGTACAGGATTGGGATCGTGGAATAATTGTAGGCCGCCGCACTTTCGGCAAGGGGCTTGTTCAGCGTCCCTTCCAGCTTTTTGACGGTTCTATGATACGCCTTACGATAGCACGTTACTATACGCCTACAGGCCGTTGCATACAGAAGCCCTACAACGATTCGGTAAAATATGAGGACGACCTCCTGAACCGTTACAACAACGGAGAAATGACAAGCGCGGACAGTATACATTTCCCCGATTCCCTCAAGACATATACAAAACGTTTGCACCGCACTGTATATGGCGGTGGTGGCATCATGCCCGATTATTTTGTGCCGGTAGATACTATGAAGTATACAAAATACCATCGCTCACTCTCTTCACACGGTTCAATAATACAGGCTTCGTTGCGTTATCTCGACGACAACCGTGAACAGATTGTATCGTCCTATACGTCGATAGCCGATTTTGAACGTGGCTTTGAGGTGAACGACGATTTTCTTTCACAGCTTCGCGAGCAGGGTAAGAATGATGGCGTGGAACCTGCCGATGATGATGAGTATGAAAGGTCGCTTCCCGAACTGAAGAAGCAGCTGAAGATGCTTGTTGCACGCGACCTGTGGGATATGAACGATTTCATGATGATGTATAACCATACTAACGATTTGTTCATCAAGGCATACGAACTGGTTCAGAAGAAGAACCAGGATAAGTTGATGTTGAAGTAATCGGGTCATGTAAAATTGCAAGAACAGCAGCGTGCCATGGCACGCTGCTGTTCTTGCAATTTTACAGAATGCTTATCTTAACGTGAATTCGATATAATTTTACTCCTCCACCGCAAGCGGTCCCCCTCCTCT
>CAZAIM010000124.1:0-5723 GCA_964485215.1 uncultured Bacteroidaceae bacterium
GAGGGGGACCGCTTGCGGTGGAGGAGTAAAATTATATCGAACTCACGTTATTTTAGGCTGAACATTACGGCTCTCTGCGAGGACGCGACAGGAGACAACAAAAAATGGAAGTGTGACTATACACACTCCCATATACACTTGAATCGCTTATATTGCTACGTTCTGAAACGTCGCAGGGACTTTCCGTTACTTCAAAGCGTATGCAGCAACAACGCTAAGCACAACCATAAGACCAGCAAGTGTCCAGGTTGCCTTCTCCAAGAAGTCGGTTGTCTTTCTCACGCCCATAATCTGATTCGAGGATGCAAAACCGGATGCAAGACCACCACCCTTTGAATTCTGAATCAAAACTATGAGACACATCAAAACTGCAACAATAACCAGCAATACTACTACCAACTGAAACATATTATTCCTTTTTTGTATGTTTTACTATTTTTTCTAAAAATCTTATTTGGTCTGCAAAGTAACGATTTTTATTCGGATATTCCAAATATAATCGTTTAATTATTTCAAGAGCCTTGTCATATTTTCCCTGTTTTACATAAATATTTGCCAAAGTCTCCGTAAAGAAAGACGGTTCAGCCGGGGCAGCCTCGGCGGGTCCGGAAGATTCCGAAGCCGCAGGCACGGCATCTTCGCCCAAATCGAGCGTAATGCGCTCATTCCCGCATGAAAGGAATTCATCTATCAGTTCCTGCCCTCTCAATGCCGGAACAGGCTCTTTCTGTTCTGGAGTATTCTTCAGGTAAGCCGACACATAGTCTACAGCAGCAGCACCCTCAGCCTCAAGCGAGAACGAGTCGGCCGGCAAGGTTCCGAGGAAGGCATCGATGAGAGACATCGTCCTGTCTACCGGAATATCTTCGGGAGCATCATCGATGTTCTCCGACGTTCCATACCCGGCCATCAATTCAAATATAGGCCAACGACACTTTAGATAGAGAGCAGCCTTGCGCATCTCCTTGCCGAAATCAATATCGTGAAGCAAATAAAGATTCTTCAGCATAAGCAGCCTTGCGACATCAAAGCCAGGATGCCTGCTGACAATCATACGCAGTTCATAGAGCGTGTCGCGGTTCAACTGCTCGGGATGCAATATGTAGAATGAGAGATTTTCCATGTTACCAATTGGCGACAGCAGCGTTGAATATAGCCTCGACAATCTCCTTAATCATCTGCTCCACAAGTTCCTCCTGTACGGAGTCGAGCGATTGAGTTGCATCGAAGTCGCGTGTTGCGCTGAACTGACGTTCAAAGTCCTCGTCATGGTTTGTATTGTTTGTAAAACGGACATTGACCGTCATCTTCAACTGAACCATAGACGAGTAGCCATCCGATGAAATCGACTTGTTGAACTGGTCATAAGCAGTTATCTCACCCGAGAAATGCAAGTCGCCGCCACGTGTCACCTGCTGCAGTTTTGTCTGTTGCACAAAAGCATCGACCAAAGCCTCGTTGAACATTGTAGCCATTGGCCCCCACTGGTAGGCTGCACGGTTCTGGAACTGGTCGAAAGAGATTGTCTTTACCTTAGTATAATCTATTGAAGCTCCTGAGAACTTGTAGCTTACCTTGCAGCCGACAAAAACAAGCACCGCACAAAGCAGCAACATCTTCCCTTTGCGTATGAAATCATTCAATGCCATATTCCTTTATTTTTCTGTATAGTGTACGTTCCGAAATGTTCAGTTCCCTGGCCGCATTCCTCCGCTTTCCCTTGTTGCGTTCCAAGGCAGCCATAATAGTCCTCTTCTCAACATCGTTGAGCGAGAGTGTCTCCTCCACATACTCATCGGCAACGTGAACCACAGGGTCTACATTCACCGTCGGATGCTGCAACTGCACTTGGGGCAACGGATGCTGCAGCACCGGAACCTCATGGGCTTCGGCGTAATAGCGAAGGCCATCATTCTCCTCACGCGAAGCACGCAGATTCTCTATCTGGTTCTTCAGTTCAGTGATATCGCGGCGCATATCAAAAAGCACACTGTAGAGAATCTCCCTCTCACTCTCAAAAGTCTTCTTGTCTGTTCCTCTCTGCCCTGCGAACATTGGCAAGTTGTTCTTTGGCAAAGGAGGCAGATAATGAGCCAGTACATCCCCGTCCACATCGCGGTTAAGTTCAAGAATGGATATCTGCTCTGAGACATTCTTCAACTGGCGTATATTTCCCGGCCAAGGATAATTGACCAAGGCATTCTTTGCACTTTCGTCAAGTTCTATTTTAGGAACCTTGTATTTTGTAGCAAAGTCCATTGCAAACTTCATGAAAAGCAGAATAACATCGTTGCCACGCTTGCGCAATGGCGGGACATTTATAGGCACTGTATTAAGGCGGTAGTAAAGATCCTCACGGAAACGTCCCTCAGCTATAGCTTCGGGCAGGTTTACGTTGGTAGCGCACACAATGCGCACGTCGGTCTTCTCAACGTCCGATGAACCGACCCGCAGGAACTCACCATTCTCGAGCACGCGCAGCAAGCGCGCCTGGGTCGAAAGAGGCAGTTCTGCAACCTCGTCAAGGAATATAGTACCTCCATTAGCCTCGCTGAAGTATCCCTTGCGTTCATTGACAGCACCGGTAAAGGCACCCTTCACATGGCCGAAGAGTTCGGAATCTATCGTTCCTTCCGGTATCGCTCCACAGTTTACAGCAATGTATTTTCCGTGCTTGCGCACGCTGTTCGTATGTATTATCTTGGGGAAAAATTCCTTTCCCACACCACTCTCACCGGTTATGAGAACCGTGAGGTCTGTGTGAGCAACCTGTATTGCCGTATCTATCGCACGGAGCAATGCCGGGTCATTGCCAATAATCCCGAACTGCAGCTTTACCGCTCTAACCTTTGTCGAATCCATAGTCTACTCATTTGCTGACAAAATTACACATTAAATATCAAAAACGGGCAATTATGGCAGACTTTTTCTTATAAATTCAAAACAGTCGATTAGAATGGAAAAAGCAACGGGAGTACAAGAATCATAACTATGCCCAGTATTATCTGCAACGGCAAGCCAACCTTTATATAATCGGAGAACTTATACTGGCCGGCAGGCATCACAAGCGCGTTAGGAGGTGTTGAGAACGGTGAAGCAAAACACAGGCTTGCACCCAACGTCACCGCAAAGAGCAGAGGTACAGGGTTTACTTCGGCCAGTTTAGCACAGCTCATGGCAATAGGAGCCATAAGCACTGCCGTAGCAGTGTTGCTTATGAACATAGTAAGAAGCGATGTCACAAAGTATATTCCGGCAAGCAGCAGCAAAGGACTGTAGCCTCCAAGCGACGATGCCAATGTATTTGATATCCATGCCGCCACGCCGGTCTTCTCGAGTGCCGTAGACATAGGCATCATCGCACCAATGAGTACAACACTTTCCCAGTTGATAGTCTTATAGGCCGCCTCAACATTTCTGAAGCATCCTGTAAGCACCATTAGCAAGCCGGCTATCATAACTGCAGTGACAGGCTTTATTGGAATAAAGTCAAACACCATCACGGCAATCATGGCAACCATTATCACAGCTGCAACAGGAGCCTTGTAGTCGAGTGTAACCTTTGCAGCCTCCTCGAGCGGACGGCCAACCACAATCCACTCATTGGTTTCCTTTTCCAGTCCGGCAATGTTCTCCCATGTTCCCTGCACAAGCAACACATCGCCCGAATGTATCTTCTCATCGGCAATACCCTCAAGAATATACTTGTTCTTACGGCATATGCCAAGCACGCTGACATTATATTTGGTACGGAACTCAACCTCTTTTATCGATTTGTTCACTACTGTTGACGAAGGCATAAGAACAATCTCGGCAACACCAATATCATAGAAGTCGAAACCGCTCTTGCCTGCTCCCTCTTCGTCGGGCATTACCACAAGTGAATAATCATTCGCAAAACGCTCTACTGCATCCCAACTGCCCGACATATATAGAATATCGTCGGAACGCAGCAATGTGTCGGGGTCGGCAGCCTTCTGCACAACATTCTTCGAAAGTATATTGCGCTGGCCACGTTCCACACTACGCACCTCAATGACATTAAGGCCATATGCTCCACGAATGTTCAGTTCGCCAATCATCTTGCCCGAGACTGGAGAATTCCTGGAAACCGTCAATCGGTAGAGATTGTTGACTATACCATACTCCTTTACCAGGCTCTTGAGCGATTTTCCACTGCTCGCGCTGGCACCGCTGAGAGCACCGGGTTTAGAAAGAAACTTCTTGCTTAAAGGCAACAGGAGCAATGCACCGGTCACCGCACATATGACACCTACGGGCAGAAAGGTAAAGAAACCGAGACCATCGTAACCGCCCTTTATCAATTCCTCGTTAATGATGATGTTAGGAGGAGTACCGATTAGAGTCATCATACCGCTCATACTGCTTGCAAATGCCAACGGCATAAGCAAACGGCTAGGATTCATCTTGACACTCATTGCCATACTCACCACTATCGGTATCATTATGGCAACAGTTCCGGTGTTGCTCACAAAGGCACCCATAAGGGATGTCACCACCATGACAAGTACAAAAAGCCTTGTTTCACTATGCCCTGCAAGCTTCATGAGCTTTGAGCTTATCATCTTGGCAAGACCTGTCTGGAAGATTGCACCGCCCACGACAAACAGCCCTATCATCATTATAAGCGCAGTACTCGAAAAACCGGCCAATGCCTCATTCGGCTCAAGCACACCCGACACAATCAGCCCCACAAGGGCACACAAAGCCACAATATCAGAACGTATCTTGCCGCCTATGAAAAATACAACCGACAGCAACAGGATACCCAAAGTCAAAATCTTATCTACCATCCTTTACCTTAGTATATAACCGTTATTTTCGTGAACAAACGCGAAGATACAAAGAACTTGCGTAATAACGACAGGATATTGATAAAATTTAACAAGCAGTGATATATAAACCATTTTACGGGCACAGTGTCTTTCCTGAGAAAAAGCAGACAAACAGAACAGCCCATTTACATCAGAATAAAGAAAAAATCAGATTTCCTTCCAGTGCCCGCATCCTCGGCAGGCTTTTCAAATTCTATTATGCCTGTCCGGAATAATTACCTTAGGTTTGAACGCCATAGCCTCTTCGGGTGTCATAGAAGCATATGCCATAATGATAACCACATCACCGGGCTGGAACTTGTGTGCTGCCGCACCGTTAAGGCATATTACCCCTGAACCGGCATCACCCTTGATAATATATGTAACAATACGTTCACCATTGCTGTTGTTCACAACGTGTACCTGTTCCCCTTCAACCATTCCAACAGCATCCATCAATGATTCATCAATGGTAATGCTGCCCATATAATGAAGGTTTGCTTCGGTTACCGTAGCACAATGTATCTTCGACTTCAGCATATTCAACAACATAGCCTACTCTCCTCCTCTACAAATATTTATCCTTTATATCTAATATTATCTATCAAACGCACCTTTCCACAGAAAAGCGCGATGCAGCCTACGACATACTCGCTGTCGCCCCACTCCTCAATCTCCTGCAGCGTGTTTCCATCCACTATGCGGTAATATTCCAGGTCAAGACCGGGAGTGTCGTTAATAATATCTTCTACAAAAGCCTTTGTCGCAGCCAGCGAGTTCACTTCTGCAAAACCGACACTTGCAAACAAGGCACTTGATATTGCTAACGCACGCTCACGTTCATCCTCAGACAGAAGAGTATTACGGCTGCTCATGGCAAGACCATCC
>CAZAIM010000125.1:0-5426 GCA_964485215.1 uncultured Bacteroidaceae bacterium
TGAACCAAGTTTATTTAATTTTTAATCGTCCACAATTTTTAGTGGACAGTAGTGTCTTCGCATCATAAAATATTATATTATGCAAGCCGAAAAAATATTGTTGGAATTGGGGCTGTACTGAACACGACCTGCCACAAGAGAGCATGGTAATAGGCACTTCAGCTTTGGCGCAGTACGACATAGACGGTGCCGTAGGGATGTTCAGCGGAATCTTCAACAATCCGTTCATGATTTGGGGCAAATATAAGCGAGGGCTATTCAAAACGATGCTTGCAGTTTCTTTCCAGTCCCACTATACCCAGATGGATGAAGCGCATGCCGCACGTTTCCTGAATGAGTTGCAGAAAAAGATTAGCCCATTAAAGGGGTGATTTTTTATCACATGCCAAGCCCAACTTCTTTATTCTTGATGATATTGCACCATTCTTGCGTTTGAAATGCAGTGACAACTCTTCCAGAGAGACACCACTACCCCACAACGCTGCCAGTTCGGCATCATCGTCAGCAGTCCATGGAGTATATGCGTTCGGAAATTCCTGCTGACAGGCATATACCGAATATAACGGTTCTCCTGTCAGCTGTTTGTAAGCCTTAAGATATTTTTTCAGACGCTTTACCTCTTTGTCCGATATATAAGGCAAACGACGTATATCCATATTGTCGGATAAATCGTTAATCTTGACAGCCACAGCCAAGGGATTAGTCTTGACACGGGCAATAAACTTGTCATAAGGTTCATTCTCCGATAACTTTGTCACGCAACGCAGAGCCTCGATGACATTGCTAGAGAAACCTTCAGCCTCAAGCTGAGCGAAAGTCCAGCCACTATCCTCAACCACATCGTGCAGGACACCTACAATCTTCTCTTCAATGTTCCTGCCGGCAGCCATAACACGCAAAGGATGGCCTATATACTCACAGCCGGCCTTGTCCAGTTGCCCCCGATGCGCTTCCTTTGCTATTTCTATTGCCCTTTCAAGAGTACTCATAAAACGAATATAATGCCAATATCAGCACATCCTGTCTCTATAATCCTCATACTTGAACACCTTGTACATCTCAAGTTCACCGTTCTCGTGAAGAAGAGCAATGCTTGGATGTGATATGCCATTGAACATGTTTGTCTTTACGGTTGTATAGTGTATCATATCCTCAAATACCACCCTATCGCCCACCTTCAACGGCTGTGGGAACTTCCAGCTGCCCATGTAGTCGCCACTCAGACAGCTGTTGCCACCCAAGCGGTACACATTATCCTCAAAAGAAGCCTTTTTGACAGCATCTGCTTCAAGCGATTCTGCACCTGTAACTACGGGTTGGTAGGGCATCTCAAGACAATCGGGCATGTGACATGTAAAACTTACATTCAGAATCGCAGTGCGTATGCCACGGCTCTCAACCACATCTACAACTTCCGATACAAGCGAGCCTGTCTGCCATGCAAAGGCCGAACCAGGTTCAAGAATAATCTTCAGGTTTGGATAACGTTCACGAAGCCTTTTCAATAATGATATAAGGTGTTCAACATCATAATCCTTGCGGGTCATCAGATGACCGCCACCCAGGTTCAGCCATTTTACTCTCGGCAACCATTTACCGAACTTCTCTTCGATGTGCCCCAGTGTATTCTCCAATGCATACGAACTCGACTCGCAATGGCAATGGCAATGAAAGCCCTCTATTCCTGCAGGCAACTCATCGGGCAGGAGGTCGGATGTAACGCCGAAACGGCTGCCCGGAGCACACGGGTTATACAGTTCGGTCTCTATCTCGGAATATTCAGGGTTAATGCGTATTCCGCACGATATCTCATGCCCTGCATCTTTTGTAAGCGGATAGAAACGTTCGTACTGGGTAAGCGAATTGAATGATATGTGACTGCTGCAGCGCATCATCTCGCCAAATTCATCGGCTGTATATGCCGGTGAGAAAGCATGTGCTCTGCTTCCGAACTCCTCGAATGCAAGACGTGCCTCATGGATTGAACTTGCAGTTACAGAAGTTATATACTCACGGAATATCGGAAAACTTTTCCACAATGCAAATGCCTTGAATGCGAGAATTATCTCTACACCGGCTTCGCGTGCCACACGTCTTATAAGCTCCAGATTCCTACGCAACAGCACCTCTTCCATGACATAGCATGGCGACGGTACCCTATTTATCATTTCCTTATCCATTATCCTATAACTTTAAGTTTTGCAAATTTAAGCAACAGTGTCTTTACTCCGGCATTCTGGAATTTTATGGTAGCCTTTGCATTCTCACCTGTGCCCTCAGTGGCCTGCACCTCGCCAACACCAAAACGGTCGTGCTGTACCGTCATACCTTCCTTAAGCTCCGGAGACGCATTGCCCGATGGAGCATAACTGTAGCGTTGTACATCGGACACACGGTAGAGATTTGTCGGACGATTTGTTGAAGAGGTCTCTGCAGCCTGCCTGCCAGACTGTAAACCAACTCCCGCTCTCGATATCTTTTCACCTCCAAACGATGAAGAAGCAGCACTCCTCGGTTCACGCAAGTAAGCGTTTCCTTCGCTCGGCACAGCACGTCTGTCACTGCCGACTGCATTTGTTCGGCCAAACATTCCGCTGCCACGCAACGGCTGCTGCAGTGTCTTTTGCTGCACACCACCCTGCAGGGCTATATACCGTTGGTCTATCTCTTTTATAAAACGGCTCGGTTCACAGAAATTGAACTGCCCATATTTATAACGGCTTTTGGCAAAAGAAAGCACACAATGGTCTTTGGCTCTTGTTATTGCCACATAGAAAAGGCGACGTTCCTCCTCCATCTCACGCAATGAGTTCTGAGCGCATTGGTTTGGAAAGAGATCCTCTTCGAGACCAACTATAAAGACTGTACGGAACTCAAGACCTTTGGCCGAATGTATTGTCATAAGCGTTACATGGTTCTCACCCTGTTCTTCCTTGGTATCGAGGTCCGACATCAGCGACACCTCGGAGAGAAAGTCGGCAAGCTTGTCATTTGCATTGCCCTCCTCACGGCGCACATCGACAAAGTCGGCGATGCCGCTCATAAGTTCCTGCACATTCTCTTGCCTTGCCTTGCCTTCCACACTGTTGTCACCATTGAATTCCATAAGCATTCCGCTCTCCTGCAACACCAGGCGAGCTGCATCTACGGCACTTTTCTCGGCTGCATAACCGGCAAAACGTTCAATCATAGCGGCAAAGGCCTGCAGTTTAGAGAATGTAGCTTTCGACACATCAAGAACAGGCTGCAACGGGTCGGCTATAACCTTCCAGAAGCTTATCCCGTGCTCCATTGCTGCATCCTTCACTTTCTGAAGCGTCTTGTCACCAATACCACGTGCCGGGAAATTTACAATGCGTTTGAAAGCCTCCTCGTCGTCACTGTTGCAAATAAGACGGAAATATGCAATAATGTCCTTTATCTCCTTGCGCTGGTAGAATGACAAACCGCCATATATCCTGTAGGGATACGAACGTTTCCGGAATGTCTCTTCAAAGACACGCGATTGGGCATTGGTGCGGTAAAGAATTGCAAAGTCGCTGTATTCAAGCCCTTCGCGACGACGAAGTTCAGCTATTTTGTTAGCAACAATCTCACCCTCCTCAAAATCGGAATAGGCCGAATAGAGTGCCAGAGGTTCACCCTCCCCCCGGTCGGAATATACCGATTTCTTTATCTGTTCTCTATTCCGTTCAATCAGACTATTGGCAGCATTGACAATCATTTTTGTAGAACGGTAATTCTGTTCAAGCTTGAATATCCTTGCTCCTTCGTATCTCTCGGTAAAACCAAGAATATTGCCTATGTTGGCACCGCGGAACGAATATATGCTCTGCGCATCGTCTCCAACTACGCATATGGCCTTGCGCTCCTGTGTCAGTTGCCACACTATACACCCTTGTACATAATTGGTATCCTGGTACTCATCGACAAGCACATAGCGGAAACGCTCAACATACTGGCTGAGCACATCGGGGCAGTCCCTGAACAGACGGTAGGTATTGACCAGAAGATCATCGAAGTCCATAGCATTCGCCATACGACAGCGTTCACTGTATCTCTTGTAAATGTCGTAGGTCGAAGGGATTCTTGCATGGAGGTCATCGCGACGCAGTCCTTGGTCATTCTCATAATCCGACGGAGATATGAGCCTGCTCTTTGCAGCCGAGATGCGCTCAGCCACTGCGTTGGGCTTGTAGACCTTATCATCGAGCTGCATCTCCTTGATGATGCTTTTCACAAGGCTGCGCGAGTCGCTTTGGTCATATATGGTAAACTGTGGGTTATAACCAATGTGGTGAGCCTCGCGCCGCAGTATTCTTGAGAAGACTGAATGAAAAGTACCCATCCACAGCATCGATGCTGCGCGCTCACCGACACGCGACGCTATACGCTCCTTCATCTCGCCTGCGGCTTTATTGGTAAATGTCAATGCAAGTATTGACCATGGTTCAAAGCCATTCTCAAGCAGATAGGCTATCTTATAGGTGAGCACACGTGTCTTGCCCGACCCCGCACCGGCAATAACCAGTGAAGGACCGTCAAGATAACGCACCGCATCGAGCTGCGCACCGTTAAGTTCCTCTTCGTAATTTATCATAGCGTCCTAAGGCGTAGTACCCACAAATTTCTGCGAAGATAGCAATAATTCGGCACAAACACGAACATCCAAGGGCAAACCTTGTTTACAGAATAGTCATTACCAAATAATTTATAGTTATGAACACATATTCAAGAACAACCCAGGCCGGCTACCAGATGCCGGTACTGCTCTACCCCGCAGGTGCCCTTGCACCAATAATAAGCCAGGCAACCATAGAGCACCACTACGGCAAGCACCTGCAGACCTATATCGACAACCTCAACAAGCTTGTTGCCGATACAGAATTCGAGGGACAGACACTGCGTGAGATTGCCTCACAAGCACCCTTGGGGCCCCTGCTCAACAATGCAGGGCAGGTGCTCAACCACTCGCTCTATTTCGAGCAGTTCACTCCTTCACCACCGGGGAACAACCGCCCAGGAGGTAACCTTAAGAATTTCATCCACTTCGATTTCGGTAATTTCGACACTATGAAGAAGAAAATGGAAGAGACCGCAGCATCACTCTTCGGCAGTGGCTGGGTATGGCTGGCACAGGAAGAGAGCGGAAAGCTCAACATCGTAAGCTGCCCCAACGGCGATACACCTCTCCGCCACAGAATGACACCGCTCTACGGTATTGACGTGTGGGAACACGCTTACTACCTCGACTACCAGAACCGCCGCGCCGAACATGTGAAAAGGCTTTGGGAGATTGTCGACTGGGAAATGGTAGAAAGCAGGCTGAACATATAGCATTCAAGGCACCTTTGGGGTGCCTTGAATGCTATATTATTTTAATATTTCATCGATTTGATATAATCGTTTGAAGAATAAACACTTGA
>CAZAIM010000126.1:0-5396 GCA_964485215.1 uncultured Bacteroidaceae bacterium
AGTGACGAGCAAGTTCCCGACCGAATGCTCGCCCTTGGCGGCATGAGCAAAGGGTACTTGCAAAGACTTTTCCCGTGTGCCGGGCTCTTTGGTACTTTCTGTCGCACAGAAAGTACAGTTAGAACGACAATCAACAGAATATAAGACTACCGATTAAGGGTAAATTGCAGGAAGAATATAAGATACATTGTTCTGCATCAGCTTTGCTATGTTTTCTACTCCTCAGTCGCTTTGCTATGTTTTCTACTCCTCACCCCTTCGGGGAGCTCCTCTTCGCACGAGGAGCGGTAAGTATTTATTTTTAGTTTATACTTTAATTTACAGTTGTTTCTTTGCTCTTTCCTCTACTCCTCACCCCTTCGGGGAGCTCCTCTTATCATGAAGAGCAGTAAGTTTTTTATTCTTAGTTTATACAGTAATTTACAGTTGTTTCTTTGCTCTTTGCTCTTTGACAACACTCGCAATCCGTGACCCGCACGGCACGACTACACCGTGCTAAGTGTGACATTGAGCCGATGGTACTGCGAATCTTAATTATGCTGATATTTCACCGGCGAAGTTTATTCCCATACGACGGCGTACTTCTTCGGCCGGGAGGTCTTTTCCAAGAAGGTACATGAGTTTTGTGATTGCTGCTTCAACTGTTGAGTCTTTGCCGCTTGTTACACCTGCTTCGAGAAGTTGCAGGCCTGTTTCGTAACGTTCCATATGTACACTGCCGCCTGCGCACTGGGTTATGTTGATTATTATCTTTCCTTCGGCTGTGGCTTTGGAGAGGGCGTCGATGAGCCATTTTTTCTGTGGCGCATTGCCTGCTCCGTAGGTGCGGAAAATCACTCCTTTCAGTTCGGGTGCGCTGAGCACTTTCTCTACTACTTCCTGCTGTATGCCTGGGAACAGTGAGAAAATGATGATGTTGCTGTTGTATTCGTGATGTGCTTTGAGTTTGAGTCCTGGGATGTATTTCTTGATATTACGGGTATAGAATTGTATTTCTGTCCCTGCCATTGCAAGCAGGGGGTAGTTGTTTGAGCCGAAGGCACCGAAACTTTCTGAGTTTATTTTTGTGGTTCTATTGCCACGCATCAGTTTCTCGTGGAAGAAGATGCATACTTCGGGCACTACAGGTGTGCCATCGGGGTTTTTGGCTGCTGCTATTTCAATGGCTGTTATAAGGTTTTCCTTGCCGTCGGTGCGCAGTGCTCCTATTGGCAGCTGACTTCCGGTGAGGATAACGGGTTTCATCAGGTCTTCGAGCATGAAGCTTAGTGCCGATGCTGTGAAGGACATCGTGTCTGTGCCGTGCAGTATGACGTAGCCATCGTATCTGTTGTAGCTTTCATCTATTGTTGTTACAATGCGGCTCCATAAGGCTGGTTCCATATCGGATGAGTCTATGGGCGGGTCGAATGTTATTGCGTCGATGTTGAGGTTTAATTGCTTTAATTCGGGAACGCGGCTTAGCAAGTGGTCAAAATCGAAACTTTCAAGTGCGCCGGTTTCGGCGTTCTGTATCATGCCGATGGTTCCACCTGTGTATATCAAGAGTATTGATGTCTGTTGTTCCCTCATCATAATTGTTTTATTTTTAAAGTATGTCTTTTATCTGCAACAGGTGTTTTACTTCGTGGGTGGGAGTGAAACTGTGTCCGCTCTTTTCCTTGTGGTTGTAGTATATCTGGTTCATTCCTGCGTTTGCGGCTCCTATAATGTCGGTGTCGAACATATCTCCTATCATTATGCTCTCATTGAGTGTCGAACCGGTCTTTTTAAGTGCATAGTCGTATAGTTCGCGGTTGGGCTTGTTTACACCTATGTCTTCGGACAGTATTAGTGCGTCGAAGTAGTTGCTGATACCGGCTGTGCGCATCTTGTGCGATTGCAGTTCCTTGAAACCGTTGGAGAGAATGAACAGACGGTATTTAGGGCGTAGGTATTCAAGCAGTTCAACAGCTCCGGGCATAAGTTTGTTCTTGGTCGGAATGCGGCTGAGTGCTTCGCGACAGAATGTCATTGCCAGTTCGGGATTATCTATGCCTACGCTCTCAAGCGGGTGGCTGTATCTGCGCCGGTTGAGTTCTTCTTTCGTTATTTTGCCTTCGCCGTATATGCGCCACAACTCGAGATTGTAGGGCTCGTATATCGACAGGTAGTGTTCGAACGATTCAAAGAAACGGTCGTAGCCGAGCTTGTCGTATGTCTCTTGGAACGATTCGCGTGATGCTCCCGAAAAATCGTAAAGCGTGTCGTCGAGGTCTATAAAAAGATTCTTGTATTTCTGCATTCTTGGCGTTCTATTCGTTGCTTTCTTTCTGTTCTTCTGACAGGCGCATGGCTTCGTTGTAGCATTCGCGGCACAAGGGCTCATATTCCATCTTCTCGCCTAACAAAACCTGTTTGTCGCCGCTTACAAGGCGATGTGACACATATGCAAGGTTGCCGCATTTTACGCATATCGCGTGTACTTTGGTTACTTCGTCGGCCACAGCCATTAGTGCCGGCATAGGACCGAATGGCTGGCAACGGAAGTCCATGTCGAGCCCTGCTATTATTACTCTGATGCCGCGACGTGCAAGTTCGTTGCATACGTCGGTCAGTTCACTGTCAAAGAATTGTGCTTCGTCTATTCCTACTACATCGCAGTCGGTTGCCAGAAGCAGCATGCTTGCCGATGACTCGATAGGAGTAGATATTATGTGGTTGCTGTCGTGCGATACTACTTCTACTTCAGAGTATCGTGTGTCGAGTGCGGGCTTGAATATCTCTACCTTCTGTCGTGCGAACTTTGCTCTTTTGAGACGGCGTATCAGTTCTTCGGTCTTGCCCGAGAACATAGAACCGCAAATGACCTCTATGCGCCCTCTGCGCGATGTTTCCATTTGGTTGAATTCCGAAAATCTATTCATTGGTATGTCTGTTTTTTGTTCTGTCTCTTTGATTGCCATATCGGTGGCCTACCGCAAAGATAATGAATTGTGCAGGATTTTAAACTTTTATTGACTACAAGTTATTAACATCTTATAAGGGTGCGGCTGTTAAAAAGTTGCGTGAATTTTCGCAATGTTTCTCTTTTTGTATTTATTTTGCACATTAAAATATATATAGTATGGGAATGTTGTATATTGTGCCCACTCCGGTGGGAAACCTTGAGGATATTACTTTGCGTGCTGTGCGCATTTTGCGCGAGGCCGATTTTGTGCTTGCCGAGGATACGCGTACATCGGCCAAACTGATGAAACATCTCGATATTCAGGTGCCAATGTATTCCTACCATAAGTTCAATGAGCACAAGGCCGTAGCGTCACTCGTTGAACGTATTCAAGGCTGCGCTAACCATGTGGCTCTAATTTCCGATGCCGGTACACCGGCTATTTCAGATCCTGGTTTTCTGCTTGTGCGTGAGTCGGTGAAGAGTGGAGTGGAGGTACAGTGCCTTCCAGGTGCAACGGCTTTCGTGCCTGCACTCGTGAGCTCGGCACTGCCGTCCGACAAGTTTGTCTTCGAAGGCTTCCTGCCACAGAAGAAAGGCCGTCAGACACGTCTGAACTTCCTGAAAGCTGAACAGCGTACCATTATCTTCTATGAGTCGCCCTACAGAATACTCAAGAGTCTCACTCAGTTTGCCGAGGTGTTCGGTGGCGACCGTCAGGCGGCTGCAGTGCGAGAAATCTCTAAGCTACACGAGGAGTGTGTGCGTGGTACTCTTGCCGAGCTTGTAGAACACTTTACAAAGAATGAGCCGAGGGGAGAATTTGTATTGTTGGTAGGTGGTGCACAGGGTGAGCATGAGGAGAAGGTTGAAGATTAATGGTTTAGTGTTATGAAAAATAGTGAAATGACTGTTGGACGCTTTCTGCGCATTATGCTTCTGGTAGTGACAGTCGCTGCATCCTATTTTGTGCTCGATAGCCTGAGCAGTGTACTTTTGCCATTTGCGGTGGCCTGGCTCTTGGCCTATCTTCTGCACCCGTTTGTTAACTTCATACAGTTCAAGATGCGTGTCAGGTACCGTTGGCTCTCAATAGTTGTGGCCTTTATTGCCATTGCCGCGCTTCTGTATGCCGTGGTTATGCTTGTGCTCCCGTCAATGTTCGGTGAGCTTTATGTACTCAAGAACATAACTTCCGACTTTCTCAGCGAGAATATAAAGAATAGTTCCATTCCTGCACCAGTCGTGGGTTTCGTTCAGGAACTTTCGGACAGGAATGGGCTGACAACACTGTTGCAGAATGCCGACAACGCATCCCTGGCATCGGTACTCGTTGAACGGGCGCAGATTGTTATTCTTGGAACGCTTAACGTAGTCAAGCAGGTCTTTACACTTTTCATAGTGTTCCTGTACCTCTTTTTTATTCTTCTGGACTTTGAGCGCATATCGCGTTCCTGGAGACCTTATGTCCCAAGAAAATGGAGAGGTGTAGTTACCAAGCTATGGAACGACCTTGTGTATGGAATGAATCAGTATTTCCGTGGGCAAGCCCTTGTTGCGTTATGTGTGGGAATACTCTTTTCCATAGGATTCATCATCATAGACTTTCCGGCTGCTATTGCATTTGGAATGTTTATTGGCCTGCTTAACCTTGTACCATATTTGCAAGTAGTATCCCTGGCTCCAATGGCTCTCCTTTCTATGCTGAAAGCATCGGACACGGGTGGTGACTTCTGGCTTATAATGTTGTCGGCCCTTGTAGTTCTGGTAGTAGTGCAGGTTATACAGGATATGTTCCTGGTACCACGTATAATGGGTAAACGAATGAACCTTCATCCCGCGGTCATTCTGCTGTCGCTTTCAATTTGGGGACATCTGCTCGGTGTTCTTGGAATGATTGTTGCACTGCCGTTGACAACGCTTATTCTTGCCTACATAAGACGATATCATGAAATAGCTGACACCTCAAACCGCCCCGAAGAACATATTCTGAAGGAAGCTATTGACACAGTAAACATAGTGGTGGCCGATGAGACTGCAAAAGAAAAGGAAGAGAGCGAGTAGTCAAAATTTCTTTACCGTAACCGTTTGTAATTCATAACGGATGTAAAATACACCACGCCGCTTTACCTGCATTTTTTGTGCCACAAACTTGCACTATTGCGCAAAGTTACCCTTTGTTAATTAAAAAACAGGCAAAATGTTTGCTGTTACAGAAATTATGTCTATCTTTGCACTCGCTTAACGGCACTTAGGTAGACTCGCTAGCTCAGCAGGTAGAGCACATCCCTTTTAAGGATGGGGTCTTGGGTTCGAGCCCCAAGCGAGTCACAGGTTCTTATCCAAGTGGGGTCAACAGACCACCACTTGTTTTTTTGTATACAACGGAACTCTATAGTTTAGAAAATTACCGCTCCTCGTGCGAACCTTAGATTTGCGCAAGACAAAAAAGATAAAGTAGAATAAT
>CAZAIM010000127.1:0-5303 GCA_964485215.1 uncultured Bacteroidaceae bacterium
CGTAGACTTACCCGCACCGTTCATACCCACGATACCAATCTTCGCTCCATAGAAGAACGAGAGATAGATATTCTTCAACACCTGTTTGTTAGTCTGCTTGATGGTCTTGCTAAGGCCAACCATCGAAAAGATAATTTTCTTGTCGTCTACTGTTGCCATAAAATATTTTATAGTTAAAATTATACCTATTTTAATAATATCCTGCGAAGATAACAAAATTTTTACGAATGGCGGCTATCGGCAACCGGGAATTTCTCTTGCAAGCCGCTTGGTGCATTAGAAGGCATTAGAAAAAGGTTTTCTGCTTTTTGTAAACGTAAAGTGCAATCAGCGCAGTAACAGCTGTCTCCGACAGTGGCATTGCGAGCCATATCCCCTTTACTCCCAGCAGTTGCGGAAGGAATATGAAGCATGGCAGCATGAAGACAACTCCGCGCTGCAGGGCAAATAGCAATGCAGGCTTGACACGTTCGATACTCTGGAAGAAGCCCACTGCAACAAGATTCAATATAAAGAAGAGGAAGCCTGATGCAAAGTAAGGGAAGCCATCAACGGCTATCTGTGCTGCGGTTTCGGTTGAGGGGATAAAGAGTCCTACAAGCTGTCTGGGGAAGAGTGTGAAAGCCACAATGGAGAGCAATGAGCCTATCACTGCCGTGCGGCAGGAGATTGCCAAAGCCTCGGCGACACGTTTCTTGCGACCGAGACCGTAATTGAAGCTGACAATGGGTTGTGCCGACTCGGCTATGGCGTTGCCGAACATGAACACGAATGGCAGGTAGTAGCAGGCCACACCGAAAGCACCCACGCCTGCATCGCCAAGATAGTGCATAAAAACTTGATTGCCCAAGAACATGAGCATTGCCATCGTTATCTCTCCAAGCAGAGCAGGGAAACCAATCTTGCATTGATAGCCAACATTGCGCAAGGTCAAATTCAGGCTTGTCATGGTTGTTTTGATGCGGCATGGCTTCATTGCACCGGCATAGCGCAGCAGGTACACAACAGCCATAATGCCACCAATGGAGGTGCTGATAGACGACGCAATGGCAGCACCCTTCACGCCCATTTCAAACGGAATTATAAATAGCCAGTCGAGCAGTATATTCAACAATGCAGGGACAACATTGCACCACATCGCATACCTTGGAGCACCGTCGAGACGTATAATGAAAAGTCCTATGATTGACCAAACCATAAAAAGCATCGATGGTACCAGATAAACCATGTAGTCGCACACAAACGGCAGGAGCGACGGCGATGCACCAAGCAATAGGGAAATACGTTCAGGAACTGCAAGAACAAACGCTGTTACTGCAAGAACAACGAAACCCGAGAAAAGCATTGCCTGGGTCGCGTTTATCCTTGCGGCCTTCTCATTGCCTTGTGACAGGTGGATAGACGCTGCCACCGATGCTCCCATTCCTGTCATCAGTGCAAAGCCCGACAGCACAAGAAATATCGGATAGCAGATGTTGATGGCTGCTATTCCGTGGCTGCCAACACCCCACCCCACAAACATGCCGTCGGCAACGGTAAGCATTGACCAGCTTGCCATACCGAGCAATGTGGGAACAAAGATTTTCCTGAAAAGCCTTGAAACCTTTACTGTACCGAAATCAATATCGTCCCTTCCTGCCATAACTGTGCAAAGATAACCATAATGCCGATGCCAGACAAGCCCCTCAAGTGAAATAGTTCTTGTATGGTATCTTATGCAGCCAGTGCTACTCTTCTCCTGTCAGTATGTTTTGACTGAACTCCCCTTTCTTCAAGATATTGCGGCAGAATGAGAATATCTCCTCCGAAGTTATGGAGTCGAGAACTTTTTCATAATCCTCTATCAGCCTTCCCTTGCATCCGTTCTCTCTCTCGAAATGCAATGCCTTGATTGCATTGTCGCTGTATCCATAATATTTAGCGAAATTTTGCATCTGCTTCTTGCACACAGCTATAGCCTCTTCGTCTATCTTGCCTTTTGCCAGCATTTCAAGACATTCGCGGCTTGCCTTCGCCGCATTTTTGGCATTTCCAGAATGGCACTTGAACTTGATTGAGAGACAACCCGCCTCCAGTTCTGTCGGGTCAAAATCACCCATGCACTCTACCCCATAGACATACTGCGCCTTTCTGCTCAATTCATTGTAGAGAAAACGGCTCATTATATTTGACACGACATCGAGAAGCACAATCTGTCTGCTGTCGGAAGATATTTTGAAATCATAGTCCTGAAACACATACGAAGTATTCCGTTTCTCAAAAGGAACTTTAATGTGGTTTCTGTTTTTCCCCTTATATGCAAATTCATGCTTCACAGGCTGTTGGCCAATACTGTCTGTAGGTACGGATGCTATGTGTTCAGCAACATACTGGCGCACAATATACTCTTCAACACCGCCTTTGATGTAGAGTGTTGCTTGTCCAAGGTTTCTCAGCAAGGCCTTGTCAAGATTGATTACTTCATCGATTGTCACTCTATCGACATCATTGCTGCATAACATTGTTATCTTTTCACCGTTGCAATAGTTGTTCTCACAAAGTTTAATTTCCTTATAATAATCAATACTGTTTTCCATAATATGCATTAACGTTTTCAGCCTTCTTCTTTCTTCAATAAAATCTTCTGTAAGATATACTGGTTCTGAAAAATAATTCTTTATATACTCCAGGACATATTCAATGTATACATTCCGCGACTTGAATTCGTGGGAAACAGCATTGAAGTGCAGTTCGCTGCTTGTCTGCAAGACATCCCAGTTTGCCCTTTGAAGTTCATTGTACCGGAAACCCGACAGAGAACGCCCAACCCCTTGACAAGCCATGATGTTTATCTCCTTTGGCTGCAACACGGATATTCCACCCGGAATAAACATTTTCAGTTCTATGTCGCTTCCCCCGTTTTTTATGTATACTACCTTTATCCCGTTCCCCAGTTTCCATTCAGTCATCGATGATTCGATACCGGGAACGAACTTTTCCTCATACAGATGTCTGTATTCCCTTTCAAAGTCCGAAAAAGTATTCTCCTCTATTTCACTATTTCCAAGTTCATCATCGGTGAGGCTTTCTACTTTCTTCAGAAGAGCTGAGATCTCTCTCTCCGAGGAGAACTCGCTTTTCTCCTTCGCCTTAACGGCATAGTATATATGAACGCTGAAATGAGAAAATACATCGTTTATGAATTCGCTTCCATCGTCCGAATCCTTGATTAACCCATTGTATAGAGATGCTATTTGGTACAAAAGACTGGCTGAAACAATCGGTGTGCCATAGAGGAAATTGTTTTCAAACCGGAACCTGTCGCGTGAATTGGTCTTCTCCAATGCCTGCTGCTCTAAACGCAATACTGCATCGGAAATTTCATTTTTGAAGAATCCATAGCGTTTAATCCTTTCTGTCTCTCTCATGCATAGTTCGAGGGTCTCGGAGAAACCATCCTCTTCGGCAACGAAGTCTATGAATATGCTATATGCGTCCTTCTCCTGCACGCCAACTGTTGAAACCGATATAAGCGGAATACTGTCCTTTAACGCCATTTTGCCAAAGCGGTTTTCTACAAGTTTCAGGAATAACGGATATTGGTAATTGTCCAATAGGCTCTGAGATGCGTCATGTGGCTTATTCTTGCATGTCAATACGATTTGTCCCAAGGGATATAGCAACTCTTTGTTCACCACTATTTTGGCTCCGTTCGTCTCGGGTATACGATTTTCCGGTCTCTTTGCCGGCACTTTGCCGTGTGTCAAGGTTGAGAAGAGTTCTTTTATTTTGGCATATACCTGTTCCGTCTCCACATCACCAATAACCACAACCGCCATGTTTCCTGGCACATACCATTTCTTGTAGAATGCCTCCAAAGCAGCCGATGTCGTACTTCTCAGTTGCTCCTCCGAACCTATTCCGTCTTGTAAAAATAATGTCTCACAGTTGTAGAGGTCGCTCAGAAATTCATCGTTGATTTTTTTCTGAGGAGAATCCAGAAAACGCTTCTCCTCAATGATAACCTTTGCCTCTCTCTCAACCTCCTTTTGCCCGAAGGTTACGTTTCCTGCAAAATCCCTCAAGATAAGCAGAGCACTGTCCAGAGTGGCAGCATCCGAAGGCAGGTTCTCTATAATGTAGCTTGTAGATGACGCTGTGGTAAAGCCGTTGATGTGCGAGCCAAATACAAGGCCTTTGTTCTCAAGATATTCAACGGCACTCCATTCCTTGAAATTGCTTGTACCTTTGAAACACATATGTTCTACAAAATGAGCATAGCCATTTTCCGAAGCCTCTTCGTCAAGGCTGCCTACATCCACAATCAGGTATAGATTGCAAAATCCATTATTGATATCATCCGGCCTTATGTAGCAGGTAAGCCCGTTTTCAAGAATACCTTTAGTAACAAGAGTGTCGTACTCCATGGTTTCCCTTTCTTCAGGCAGCGATGCACTGAAGGCTGTTGCTGTAATTGATAACAGGGCTATAGTGAGCAGAATAATCCTTTTCATATTTAGAAACTGTTTAAGAAGATGCTTGAATTTATTTACATTACCGCGAGTGCTTGCCTTTTTATAATCTTATGACTATTTTGACACTGCAAATATATCGTAAAATGATTTTGTTGCGAACAGATGCCTGTTGCAAAACAGGAAAAGAGCCTGTTGTATTATATTTGCAACATGTTGTAGAAGCATCAGACATTCATCTGGTAGGCATCTCTTGGGCTGCCGTCGGCAATGCGTATTACTCCGCAATAACGGAACCCGTAACTTTTCAGAACGTGGTGCATGATGGCATTGTCACGATGGGTATCAATGCGTACCGCGCGAGTATGTTTGAAAGCATAGTCGAGCAAAAGACGTGCATATCCATTGCCCGGAACAGCCACGGCAATGCGATGAATAACATAGTAGGGTTCCTCATTGAGCCACTCACCCTCCTCTATTGCTGAATAAGTAGGGTCGGGTCCAGGTATCAGTGCCATTGTTGCTTCAATTTCTCCATATTCATTGCAAACCACATGGCACGCCCCGGCGTCTACATCCTTACTTACAATCTCCACCGAAGGGTAACCACTACCCCATTGGTGCATGTTTCCACTGGCACGCATAATTCTCTTCGCACATTCAAAAATATGCATCAGTTCAGGAATGTCGTCGTATGTAGCTTTGCGTATGCAAATCATAACCTTCACTGTTTACTCAAGGCTATACTCCTCTTTTTCATCCTCACTAAGCGACCAATCGTGCTCAGGGTCATTGCGGTACTTGTCTATAAGTTCTCGCAACGAAGAAAAAGGGTAAATATGAATATCAGTT
>CAZAIM010000128.1:0-5247 GCA_964485215.1 uncultured Bacteroidaceae bacterium
AAACATCCTATTTTTGCTCTATAAAAAATTGGCGATATAAATTCAAACAGCTTCTGAGTTTTTTTGGTTTGTTTTTTAGAAGCTTTCGTGTAAAATGACTAATTTTGCAGAATATTGCAGCTGCCGGCAATGGCTGCTTGCAGGAAACTGACAGATTATGGCAAGAATATTGGCAATAGATTATGGCAAGAAACGTACCGGCCTTGCTGTTACGGATGAACTTCAGCTGATAGCCAACGGGCTGACAACTGTGGCTACCGCTTCTCTTGTCGATTTTCTGCTCGACTATGTGAAGCGTGAACCGGTAGAACTTATTGTAGTGGGTCTGCCCAAGCAGATGAACAACGAGCCGTCGGAGAATATGTGCCGCATTACACCGTTCGTGAACCGCCTGCGTAAGTTGTTGCCCGGCATACCGGTAGAGTACCACGATGAGCGTTTTACCTCGGTGCTGGCTCATCAGGCCATACTCGCTTCGGGAATAGGCAAGATGGCGCGCCGCAACAAGGAACTTGTCGATGAAATAAGTGCGACAATCATTCTGCAATCCTTTATGGAGAGCCGACGTATGCAGCAGCGATAGTCTCTCAGGCTTCGTAATGTACATAGGCTGCTATGGTTATATGAACTTGCGGCTTCCAGGATAGGGAAACTTTTATTAGAAATTAAAACAGCTTCTTAAAAACTGAACAATATGATACTTCCAATTTACCTTTACGGCCAGCCCGTTCTAAGAAAGGTTGCCGAGGATATAACACCCGAGTACCCCGAACTGAAGACCCTTATAGAGAATATGTTCGATACAATGCACCATGCCGAGGGCATTGGTCTTGCTGCTCCTCAGATAGGCCTTGCGATACGCCTTGTGGTGGTTGACCTTGACGTGCTTTCAGAGGATAGTCCCGAATTTAAGGATTTCCGCAGGGTTTATATCAATGCGCACATAGTGGAGACATCGGAAGAGACCGACTCTATGGAGGAGGGTTGTCTGAGCCTTCCCGGCGTGCATGAGAAGGTGTCGCGTCCGGTGCGCATACATGTGAAGTACCTCGACGAGAACTTCGAGGAGCACGACGAGTGGGTCGACGGTTATCTGGCAAGGGTAATGCAGCACGAGTTTGACCACCTCGAGGGAAAGGTATTTTCAGACCGCATATCTCCGCTTCGCCGTCAGATGAACAAGAACAGGCTCAACAACCTTGCAAAGGGTAAGGTGGCCTGTGCCTACAAGACAAAAAGAGTGCTGCGATGAACCTTGGCAGGGTCATAATCTCTCTGCTTGCGCTGTTCCTGCCCTTTGCCGGCAGTGCTCAGCTCAACACGGTCAGGCTTATGGAAATAGGGCGCAACGCGCTCTATTTCGAGGATTATGTACTCTCTATCCAGTATTTCAACCTTGTAATAGATTCAAAGCCATTCTTGCACGAACCCTATTTTTTTCGTGGTCTTGCCAAATTCTATCTCGATGACTTTGTCGGTGCCGAAGAGGATCTGGACATTGCTATAGAAAAGAATCCTTATGTATCGCGCAGTTACCAGCTGCGTGGGCTTTGCCGTGCAAATATGGACAGTCTTTATCTTGCCGAGGAGGATTTGAGAATGGCTATAAAGTATGACCCTCAGAATGTCAATCTGTGGCAGAATCTTGGTGCTGTGGCTATGCAGGCATCGGAATGGGAAAAGGCGGCTCAGGTAATTGATACGCTTATTCTTTTTTCGCCTCGCAGCAGCAACGGCTACCTGATGCGTACCCAGGTGTCGCTGAACATGGGCGACACTCTCACGGCCTTGTCGATGGTGGATAAAGCGGTGCAGTGCGACAGCTATTCGGCCGATGTGTACGATGCCCGTGCCATTGTGTACAGCGCGATGGGCGATTACGGGGCGGCCGAGAAAGACCTCGACAAGGCTATCGACCTGTTGCCGGCTCGAAGCGGCAGCTACATAAACCGTGCCCTTGTGCGCTATCGTCTCGGTAATCTGCGTGGTGCACTCGATGATTACGACACTGCTCTCTACGTTGAACCTACAAGTTTTATAGCACATTATAACCGTGGCCTGCTGCGAATGGAGGTGGGCGACGACAACCGCGCCATCGAGGATTTCGACAAGGTGCTTGAGATTGACCCGGATAACACTATGGCGCGTTTTAACCGTGCTCTTCTGCGCGACAATATCGGTGACATCAATGGTGCGGTGAGTGACTACAGCCGTGTGATTGAGGACTATCCCAAGTTCGAGTATGCGTATGAATGCCGTGCGAAGGCACGTCGCAAGATTGGTGACCTGAAAGGAGCCGATGCCGACGAGAAATGGCTCCTGAAACGGCGCATCGACATGTATAACAATGGGGTGGTGGCGGCCGACGACGGCAGCTATTCGGCCGATGAGGACAAGACCCGTAAACGCTCCGACGAGAATGTGCGTAACTATAACAAGATGGTGGTTGCCGATGATGAGTATGGCAAAAAGTATACAACCGAATACCGCGGCAAGGTGCAGAACCGTAATGTCTTTGTGGAACTTGAGCCAATGTTCGTACTCACATACTATACAGCCGGTAACGATATGGGAGGTTCGGCCTACTACTTCAAGCCTGTCGAGGATATGAACAGGAGGCTTGGGGCAAAGGCTCCTCTGTTACTTGTGAATGATGAACGTGCCCTTACCGGGAGTGAGGTTGAACGTCATTTCGCGAGTGTCGATGATAACTCAAGGGTTATTGCCGATGCACCGGCCTCGTCGTCGGGTTATCTGCTCCGAGCACTCGATTTCTACCTTTTGCAGGATGTCGATGCAGCGATGGCCGATGCTGATAAGGCTGTTTCTGTCGACAGCACTTCCTGGGAGAACTATTTTGTACGTGCATTCATAAGATACAAACAGCTCGAGACAGAGAAACTTGCTGCCGATGTTCCCGATGCCGATGGGAAGACGCTGCTTGCCGGCGTAGACTACCGCCTTGTCAAGAGCGACCTCGACAGAGTGGTGGAACTGCAGCCCTCGTTTTTCTGTGCGCATTTCAACAGGGGAAACGTCTCGGCAAGGCTCAACGACTTCAAGTCGGCAATAGTCGATTACAGCAAGGCCATTGAATTGAACGACCGTTTTGCCGAGGCCTATTTCAACCGTGGCCTTGCAAGGCTCTACACCGGCAATGCAGCCGAGGGTATTGCCGACCTGAGCAAGGCTGGCGAACTTGGAATGTTTCAGGCATATAATGTGATAAAACGTTTCAAATATTCAGGCAAGAGATAAGAAGTTGTTTGAATTTTTTCGTTTGGTTTTTTATAGAGCAAAATAGGGTGTTTTATTATTTTCATGAGGGCGCGTAGCGAGTTACGTAACCGAGAAAAAGAAGAAAACAGACATTCTTGAATATAAAAAACCAAACGAAAAAGTGGCTTACGTTATAAGAAAAACTTTTATTAGAAATTCAAACATTTTCTTAGAAGCTGTTTGAAATTTATTTTGCGATTGTTTGAGGATTGTTTTTTAGAAGATTTTGCTACTTTAACGTGAATTCGATATAAGAAATCTTAGGTACATTCCTACTCCTCAGTCACTACGTGACAGCTCCTCTTCGCATGAGGAGCGGTAAATTGCAGAATTTTTCTTTTCTCTTTTCTATCTTTTTCTACGGAAAAGGTAATGTCAAAGAAAACCGGCACCGTTGAAGGTTGCGGTTAAACGAGCGCAGTGGCAAGTTCACTTGCACACTGCCGAGTGGCAGCAACTTGGGCGAAGCCAAAAATACAGTTAATTTCGGTATGATGTGGAGTTGATAATGCTTGCTGTCCGCAACCCGCGCATTCGCGCGACCAATTGCTGCAAGCATTATCGATTGAACAAGTTAAATTCCGCACCGCCCAAAAATCAAAAGGAAAGTTTAATCGGCAAAGGCGGCTTGACTGAGGGATGTTGCAAAGCAACTCGCGAACCAAAAGCCGGCCTGACTGTTTTTCCCGTGTGCCGAGTTCTTTGGTACTTTCTGTCGCACAGAAAGTACAGTTATAACGACAATCAAAAGAATACAAGACAACCGGTTAGGGGTAAATCGCGGAAAGAATATAAGATACATTGTTCTGCATCAGCTTTGCTATTTTATCTGTTTTCTGTTCTCTAAATTAAACTTTTCCCTTGTGTCTTGTTTAAAAAGCATCTTCGAACTTTGATACTTCCTCGTTTTTCATTATCTTCGCAGTTTAAAAGTGTATGAAGATAAATTGAGTATAATTAAAATTAAAATATATGATTAAGATTTCGTTCAATGGTGAGGTTCGCGAGTTTGCAGCAGAGGGAAAATCGTACATCGAAATTATCTCTTCTGTTGATCCTAAACTGCTTAGCAGCTATGTCGCTGTAAAGGATGGTGAAAACGTTGTCGACCTTCGTGATGTTCCGGCAGACGGTGCTTGTGTCGAGCTGGTCGGTGTTGATTCCAAAGAGGCATTGCATGTTCTGCGTCACACTGCAACACATATCATGGCAGAGGCTGTGAAACACCTTTTCCCCGATGCCAAGCTCACAATTGGCCCGGCAACCGATTCGGGCTTCTTCTACGATTTCGAGTGTGCTCCGTTCACAAAGGAGAATCTCGAGGCTATTGAGAAGGAGATGAAGAAAATCATCAAGCAGAGTCCGCGTATCGAGCGCAAGGTGTTGAGCCGCGAGGAGGCTGTCGAGATGATGAAGGCCAAGAATGAGCCATATAAGCTGGAACTTATCGAGGCTATCCCCGAAGGTGAGCGCATAACAGTATATTCTCAGGATGATTTTGTGGATCTCTGCATGGGACCTCACTTGCTTAATACCCGTCTTATCAAGGGCTTCAAGCTGCTTTCGACCTCTACGGCCTACTGGCGTGGCGACAAGAACAACGCGTCGTTGTCGCGCATCTATGGTACTGCATTCTTCACCAAGGAGGATTGCGAAGCCTATCTTGCCCACCTCGAGCACATAAAGAACATAGACCACAACAAGATTGGCCGCGAAATGGAACTCTTTACCACTGTCGATGTAATTGGTCAGGGCTTGCCGTTGCTCATGCCTAAGGGTGCCAAGATTATACAGACATTGCAGCGTTGGATTGAGGACCTCGAGGACAACGAATGGGGCTATATCCGTACCAAGACTCCTCTTATGGCAAAGAGCGACCTTTATAAGATTTCGGGTCACTGGGATCACTACAAGGAGGGAATGTTTGTGCTTGGTAACGAGGAGACCGACAAGGAGGTCTTTGCGCTG
>CAZAIM010000129.1:0-5227 GCA_964485215.1 uncultured Bacteroidaceae bacterium
TCCTTCAGCACCACAAAGATGCTCGCGGCATTGCTCTGGTTGCTGTTGTTCATTATGCTGAACCCGCTGATGCTTATATTGGTCTTTACCTCGGGATAGGCCGATATGATGTCCTCAACTTGCCGGGCAACATCTTCTGTACGGCTTAATGAGCTTGCAGGAGGCAGCTGTACACTCACGATGAAGTAACCGTCATCTTCATCGGGGATAAAGGTTGTGGGCCAGCTGCTGAACATATATACCGCAAGTGCTACAAGCAAGCAGAAGCTGATTGCTGCTATCCATATCTTGCGTAACAGGAATCCCACGCAACGGTCGTATAGTCTCTGCAGCGCATCGTACCCTTTGTTGAACCGGCGGAAGAAGCCGCTTTCACTTCCTTTCTTTGTCGGCCTTAGCAGTATCGCGCTGAGAGCAGGAGTAAGTGTCAGTGAATTGAAGCCGCTCAGAAGTGTAGCGGTGGCTATGGTAAGTGCGAACTGTTTATATAACTCCCCCGAAATGCCGCCAATCATTGTCGTTGGAATGAACACTGCAAGCATTACAAGAACCACTCCCACGATAGGTCCGGTTATCTCATCCATCGCCTTTTCTGTTGCTTCGCGCGGAGGTAGTCCTTCCTCATCTATTATGCGTGTTGCATTCTCGACGACAACAATGGCGTCGTCCACAACAATAGCAATGGCAAGTATGAGCCCGAACAATGTCAGGGTGTTTATGGAGAACCCGAGCAGCAGCATCACTGCCAATGTACCTATCAGCGAAACTGGTATAGTGAGGCAGGGAATAAGTGTGGCGCGCCAGTTCTGAAGGAACAGGAATATCACTATGATGACCAGCAGCGTGGTCTCGAAGAAGGTGTATAGAACCTCATGTATTGAACTGCGTACCACATCGGTAGTGTCCAGGGCAATGCTGTATTCTACTCCGGGAGGAAAAGCCTTTGCAAGCTCTTCCATTCTCGTCTTTACGGCTTTTGAGACAGCCAGGGAACTCGAGCCCGGTGACTGGTATATGGCAAGGGCGGCAGTTGGCTTGCCTCTCAGTTTCGATGAGGAACTGTATGTCTCGCTGCCAATCTCAATCCTGGCAATATCGCCCAGACGCAGCATATTTACTCCGTCGTTGCGTATAACAATATTGGCGAACTCCTCGGCATTGCTTAACCTTCCCTCTACGTTAAGAGTGTACTGGAAAGCATTGTCGGCCTTGTCGTCAAGCGTCTGCCCTACATATCCGGCCGAAACGGCAAGGTTCTGCTTGCTTATGGCCTGGTATACCTCAGCAGGCGATATTCCACGTATGCGCATTATCTCAGGGTCGAGCCAAACCCGCATAGAGTATTTTCCTGCGCCCATAATTTCGACACCTCCCACTCCGGCTGTCCGAGTAAGCTGGTCGACAAGCTGCAGCTGTGCATAGTTCGACAGGTAGAGCTGGTCATATTCCTCATCTCCTGTCAAAGTTATGAAAAGCACAATGTTGGTAGACTGTTTCTGCACCGTTACTCCTTGCTGGATGACCTCGCTTGGCAATGAGTTCTGGGCGATGTTCACTCTGTTCTGTACCAAAACCGTTGCCATGTCAATGTCTGTGCCTACTTCGAATGTCACAGTAAGACGGTATGTTCCCGAGGAGGATGAGGTAGAACTCATATAGAGCATTCCGTCAACACCGTTGACCTGTTGCTCTATGGGTATTCCTACGGTCTGTGCAATAGTCTCGGCGTTTGCTCCAGGGTAGATGGCTGTAACCTGAACCGTTGGTGGAGTTATCGATGGGTACTGGTCGATAGGCAATACAAAGAGCGATACTCCTCCTGCCACAAGCAACAGCAATGAGAGTACTGTTGCAAAAATAGGGCGTTCGATAAAGAATTTCGAAAATTTCATTTCTCAACTGTTTTATTGTCCATAATCGGTGTTACCGCCATTCCATTGCGCACTTTCAGCAAGGCCTTGGTAACGTATCGCTCTCCGGCGTCCAGTCCCGAACTGACCAGGCGAAGCGTGTCGTCGACAATTGCCCCGGCCGTTATTCTGCGATATTCCACCCTGTTCGAGTCATTTACTACATAAAGGAACTTTCCGGTCTGGTCAGTGCCAATGGATTCGTCGTTCACGAGAATGCCTTTTTCAATCTTCTCGTAGGGCATATGTACGCTTATGTAGCTGCCCGGTTTCAGGAAACCGTTGCTGTTGTCGAGTTCGGCGCGCACCAGCAGGGTTCCTGTGTTCAGGTTTATGCTTGGCGACAGATAATCTATCTTGGCCTTCCATGTAAAGAGTTTGCCGCCATCCATCGTAAATGTTATGTTGCTTTGGTCAATTGCACTGTTGCCACGCCTTTGCTTCATCAGCCATTGGCTGTCGCTTATCTCGAAGTAGGCATACATAACATCGTCCTTGTATATGCGACAAAGCTCCACAGGGCTCATCTCGCCGGCAATGTAAGCTCCTACGGGGTTGGTCGGCAGTCCTATGACACCGCTTTCCGGAGCCTTCACATAACAATACCCTAACTTCGTGCGCGCGCTTTTCAGCGCGGCGCGCGCGTTGTCGACCGCAGCGTTGCTGCTTTCTACACGGCTTTTGGACTGCAGTAGCTCTATCTGGCTCACTGCGTCGCTGCTTATTGCGGCCTGCATGCGTTCATAATTGCTTTTTGCGTAAGCCTGTTCCGCTTCGGCAGTCTTTAGGGCAGCCTCGGCCTGTGAAACAGCATCCTCATAGAGGGTTGGCTCTATCACAAACAGCAGGTCTCCTTTCTTCACTCTTCCACCCTCGGTGAAGTTACGTTTTGTTATTGTGCCGTTTACCCGCCCCATTATGGCTATTGTAGCATCGGCATCAAGGTAGCCGGGATATTCGCGTGTGAGGGTTATCTCTCTTATAGCCGGTTCTGCAACCTCGACGGGCAGCGGTGCGGTGTGGGCAACACTCTCCTTACTCTTGTGGCATGCTGTTGCTGCAAGCAGTGCCACGGCAAATATAACTTTTCTCATATTGCTTGTTTTAGGTTATTACCATCCTCCGCCAAGGGCTTCATACAACTGTATAAGGTAGATGAGCGAACTGCCCTGTGCCTGTACAAGATAGTTTTGGTAGCTCAGCAGGGTGCGCTGTGCATCGAGTACGTTCTGGAATTGTGTAAGCCCTTGCTTGTACAGCTCGAGCGAGAGCGCGAGTGTCTCCCTGTTCTGGTTTACGGCTTCTTTGAGCATTACAATCTGCTCAAGTGAACAGCTGTACATCGACATAGCGTTTTCAACCTCCTGAACCGCGCTCAGTACTGTCCCGTTGTAACTTGCAATGCTGCGGTCAAGCTCAGCCCGCGCCTCGCGTGTGGAGTTGACCGTTTCGCCTCCGCTGAATATGTTCCAGCTTATCGATGGGGCTATCTCCCAAGTAAGGCTCTTTGCGCGTGGCAGATTCTTCAGCTTCCCCGATGCAAAACCGATGCTTCCGGTGAGATATATCTCGGGAAACCACTCACGCCTTGCTGCTCCAAGCAGTGCGGCATTCGCTTCCACATTCTTTTCTGCGGCACGTACGTCGGGTCTGCGCCGAATTAGCTGTGCAGGCACGCCAACACCCACAATCTCAACATAGTCGGGCAGGGAATTTGCCCCATCCAACCAACCGTTCAGTTCTTGCGGATAGATGCCAAGCAACACAGCCATTGCATTGCGGTAGCTCTCTATCGTGGCCTCCATTGAAGGAATCTGTGCCAGTGTGCTGTAATACACGCTGCGCGATTGTGCAACATCAAGTTTTGAAGCAAGTCCGCTTTCATATCTCGATGTCACAATGTTCATAATCTCCTTCTGCGATTCGGCATTCATGCGTATTACATGCAACTGTGCAAGTGACTGTCTAAGAGAAAAATATGTTTTTGCAACGTTAGCTATGAGCGATACCATTACAGCATTATATTCCTCTTCGGTTGCCATAAAAAGCATCTTCTGTGCCTTTGAACGCATGTAAATGCTCCCGAATACATCGGCTTGCCATTGCATAGAGACTGTTGTGCTGAATTGTCCCTCCCAACTTTCTGTGTACATCGTCTGTGCAATGTTTCCGCTTGTTTTTGCGCGTTGCCAGCCAAAGCCCAGGTCGAACGACGGCAGCATCTTTCCCTGTGCGGTGCGCCAGGCTGCACGTGCCTTTTTAATATTTTCCATGGCTCCAAGTACCGAGTAATTGTTCTTCGAAGCGACGGCAATGAGTGAGTCGAGTACAGGGTCATCAAATTTCAGCCACCACAGGTCATCGGCCGGCAGTGTCTGGTTGAAATACTCGCCGTCGTTCCACCTCTCAGGCAGCGGCTCTGCAAGAAACTCCCTGCCTTGCTGTGCCGCTGCGCTGCCAATGACGGCAAAGAACAGAAGTGATAGAATAGAAAACCTCATCATATATGTTGTTACCTTTAGCAAGATATAAACACACATGCAAGGTGTTTGGTTGCATTAATCTCTGTCACTCATTTGTTTTGTTGAATAATTTTTGTATTTTCGCAAATCAACTTTTAAAATCTTTTGCCTATGAAACATCGCGTATAACTTGATACGCACATTTTAGACATATCGGAAAAGCGTTTTAGCTTGTATTCTTGTCTTTGAAACTTCGACACTTTCAAATTCCACCAAGAGTAAAGCGATGACGCTCACGCCATTGGCGTGGGCTTTACTCGTATATTTGGTGGATAGGTAGTCGAAGACCTCAAAGACAAATATCAAGGAGTTCTGTCCGCGCTTTTTTTGTGCGTATTTTTATGTTTTTTGGGGGGGGCAGCGGAGTTACCAGAAAGGCCGTGTAAACGAGTAAGGGAAATTATAAATATTAAGTAATGAAAAAAGTTTTTTTTGTTATAGTCTGTGCTATATCATTATGTACAGTATATAGCAATGCTCAAATAGAAATAAGTCCTACGACAAAAAATATGAATATAGAACAGTATAAGTACAGGTATGTACGGGTTCCCGTTGTGTATTTTGTCAATAATGGTGGTGGATTCTCAAAAACAAATTTGGATTTTACATTAGTTGTAGATGCGGATGGGTATTATCATATTGCATACAAGACTCGCTATGGTGTATCATATCATAGTGTGCAGTATGCCAATAATGATAAATTTAAATATGCATTTTATATGAATGGATGGTTCTACTTTAACTAGTATCTTGTAAAATCTAAATGTTGTATAAAAGCAAATATTTTCGTAACTT
>CAZAIM010000130.1:0-5101 GCA_964485215.1 uncultured Bacteroidaceae bacterium
CCTATGGCTGACAACTTGCTTGTTAACGAGTCATTGTCGCGCGAGATTGACCGCGCTTTGTCGACGCTTACCGACAGGGAGAAGGAGATTATACAGATGTTCTTCGGTATAGGTATGCAGGAGATGACGCTCGAGGAGATTGGTGACCGTTTCGGGCTTACACGTGAACGTGTACGTCAGATAAAGGAAAAGGCTATTCGCCGTTTGAAACAGAATCAGCGCAGTAAGTTGCTGAAATCCTATTTGGGATAAATTTATTGATTTTTTTATACCGGGCTGCACAGTAGTGCAGCCCGTTGCTTTTTCTGGACTTCTCTTTATTTAGTTTCTCATTCCATCTCGGGTGTGTTGCAAATTGTGCTACTGTTCTGAAGGGGTGTTTTAATATGGGCCAGTTGCGATAGTGTAGGGTGTTTCTTTGTTAAAAGTTCTAATATTCTTTTTCGGGAACCAATATTTTCATAAATTTGCAAATTAAATTCCGGCGTGTGCGCTTCTGTTTAGTGGCTTTGGCCGGTTGGTAGCTTGAAAAGAAAACGATACGGTATGAAAAAAATATTTTTAATATTTCTGCTTTCGGTAATCTCGGTGGTTGCTGTTCAGGCAAAGAATGATAAAGGTGACGGTGTTTATATTCTTGGCGCGTCAATAAACCTAAAGGATTCTGTTGTGTACTTTACAGAGATACAGAAACTTGACGGGGTGAAACTCGACAAGTCGGGTTTCTTGCCACAACGCCAGTTCTACGCCTATGAACTCAAGGATTTTATGAACTTCAGCGAGAACATGCCAGGTAGAACATCTGTCATTTTCTTCTCGAAGAAACGTTCAAAACTTGAAAAGAAAGAGGCTAAGATAAAGGAGCGTCTTACAAAACGTGAGGGCAAGACTGTGCGTTATATCGGTGACCGTTTTAAGTTTACTAAGCCTTGATGATAATGGGACGTAACACAATTTTGGGAATTCTGCTGTTCTTGCCGGCGTTGTTCTTTTCTTGTTCCAATGGCAATGAGGAAAGGGCAGTGCGCCCCGATGTCGTAGAAAAGGGTGAAATGGCGCGGAAGACGCTTCTGGTTTATATGATGGCAGAGAATAGCCTTGCTAATTATGCCACGCTCGACGTTAATGAAATTGTGGAGGCTGTTGGTGGGGTTCCGCGTGATTGCAGGCTGTTTGTGTATGTCGATGACAAGGAGATGCCTCGCCTGACGCATTATTTCGGAATGACTGATGGGGGTGTCGGGAGTTCGGTCTTTCATCCTTTTGACAATGATGTCTGTTCGAGCGATACGGCTGTTCTTGGCGAACTGCTCGACTTTATTCTTGCCGATTACCCGACAGAATCGCTCGACCTTGTTATGTGGTCGCACGGTGACGGTTGGCTGCGCGCTCCTTTGAATGCTGCGCCACAGCGTTCTATCGGAATTGACAATGGTAATAATTCATATAGCAATGCAGTGACTAAAACGATTGAGATAGAGGAATTGGCTGCGTTGCTCAAGAGATTGCCGGCAAAGGTGAACAGGATATTGTTCGATGCTTGTTTTATGCAGGGTGTGGAGAGTTCCTATGCGCTGCGTGATGCGGCTGAGTGGATAATAGCCTCGCCCGCAGAGATTCCTGGTGACGGTGCTCCCTATGCGTCTGTTGTTCCTGCGTTCTTCTGTTCTGATGGCCCAGAACTGGTGATGGATGCATATATTGCCGGATATGAGAATGAGTATTCGGGTGCTGTTCTCTCGGCTGTACGTGGCTGTGAGATGCAACGTCTTGCCGATGTTACTTACAGCTATGTCCTCAAATATTTCAATGTGGACAAGAATCGCGATTACCCCGATGTCTTTTCTTATTTGCCTGGCGGCAGGTATACAGGAAGCAAGGTCTATCCGTCGTATTACGATATGAATGCAATTATGTCGAAGTATCTTACGTCCGATGAACTTATTCATTGGCGTGAGGCGCATGATGCTGCAGTTGTTTATGTTGCATCGTCATCGGCATGGTATTCTGCGGTTTGTGGGCGTCTCATAAGGTTCGACAGGGCTGCTGGCGGTGCTCTTTCAATGTATATGCCGCAACATAACAGCCGCAACGAGAAGTTCAATGCAGACTTCAGAACCACGGAGTGGTACATGGCGGCAGGTTGGGAAGCAGCCGGCTGGTGATGCTTCCCCTCTTGTTATTGAAACTGCGTGTAAAGAATCCTTAGAATTGTATGTGGAACTGTATTCTTATTCCCCACTTGTCAATTCCCGGCAGGTCGCGGTATGTAAGACGCCTTACATAATCGACCCTGAGTACTCTGAATATATTCTCAATTCCAAAACCAACTTCCATGTAGGGTGTTGAACCAAGGTAATGGTACTCGTCGTTCTCATACGGGAATTTATATAATATGCCTGTATTGTCGGGGTTGGGTCTGTTCTTTTCGCTTAGGTTTCCGTACATTCCTTTGAATGTGATGACTTCTCGCCAGTTCAGTTTCCGTATTAGCGGTAAGCGGTTGAAGAGTATTCCGTTCGCGTAATATGTGAGGTCCCAGGATACGTACTCGTCATTGAAGAATTCCATTGCGTTCATGAGTGCGTACGATTCTTTCTGTATTGTGTAGGAAAGGTTTGCATTGGGCATTATCAGCAATGGGAACGGTACCTGGTTCCATACCTTGCCGGCCTTGATTATGCAGTCGGTGTATCCGAACGCCGAAAACCAGAAGCGTTTTTGGAATCCGGCTTCGGTGTGGTGGTAATTGAAGTCGCTGCCAAGCACCCCCTTGAAACCAACTCTGTGCGACAGGGTGAAAACTGGATGTTCTGGCAGGATGGAGTGTCTGTTCCATTTGCTTTGAGTGAATTTTTCATTTGGTGCATATCGCAGCCCAATCTCAATCTCCGACTGTTTAAGATTTTTTACAAAGCTGGTTTCTGTTGTTCCTTCAACGGTCTTGGTCTGTTCAAAGGGTATAAGATGGGTTGCAATGTCGATTCTGTTACGCAACGTTATATTGTACGAGAAGTGGTTGTAGAACTCTCGCGTGTATGTGAATTCAGCATTCTTTACATATCCTATCTTGTTGTCGCTTTTACGTTTGATGCTCAGGAATATATTGTCTTTGTTCGTATGGAGGTAATTCTGTCCGTATTGGAATATGTCGTTTTCATATTTCAGCTTGAGCGAGTGTATCGGGAACTCGTTGGGGTGTTCCTTCTTCTTCTTGAATGAGTATTCAATCTCTCCCATATATTTCCATTCATGGTCGCCAAGTCCATAGGCAACGAAGAAACGGCCGAAAAGGTGCGGGTTCAGATAGGCTGAAGTCATTGCGCCTGTACGTAATCTCCAACCTTCGAGTTCGTTGTGGCTTACACTGGTATTTACAGGGCCGTAGAATACCGGTGGCCTGTTCTCACGTACCGGAATCCAACCGGTGAAAAGAAACGAGACACCTTTTTCTATCCAATAGTAAAGTGGCGTGGCTCGCAGTTCCTGCATCATTCTGCTCACAGATTTCTCTTTCTCTGTAACATTCGATATGCGGTTGGCAGCCCAGAAATCATCGTCCTTGCTCATTGAATTGTCATCCTCTATAACCGGTGAGGGGTTGTCGAATATGCGCTCTGCAAACTCATCGCTCTCGAATCTGTGGTTCTTGTATGAGACCTCCCTGTGTGCATAGAAACCATTTACTGCATCGATAATCTTGAATTCGGCGACAAGCATTTCTCTGTCTAACAGGCGCGTACTGTCAGGTAACCGGCTGAAGTCCTGCTTTATGTTCATATACTCGATGAAGTTCATATTTATGTCGTGGGGAACGTTCATCTGCACAGACTTTATGAAGAATGTGGAGTCGTTTGTAACGAACAGGTGTCCTGTAAAGCCGAATGATTCGGTGTTGAATGGAACAAAAGCCAGGTCAATGCACTTTTCTCCGTCGACATCGATGGTGTCCATTATATAATAGCGGTAGAATGTCGGGCCAAGTTTCGAAAGTGGGCTTACAAACTTGCTTCCGAACAATGATATGTTGTCCTGAAAGATATCGACATCCTTGAAGGTCTCTTCGTACAAGGCTTCTATTTCTCCGGTTGAGAACATGTCATCAATACCGTTACGTTTTCGTCCCTTCACGTGCTGGCGTACTTTTTCAGGGTCTTTCTGATAGTAGTCTGTTGCCAGCAACTCGCGTGCCGAAATGTGCAGAATGGGCTTGCCCGAAATGAGTGAGGTGTCGATATACTGTTCGAGAAACTTGAACTTGTTGCCAAAATGGTGGCTCTTGTCGGTGCTGAAGTTGTTCAGTGCGATGTTCAGCTTTTCGTGCCTTTCGCGACTATAGAACTCTTTTCTTCTTGGCGAGTTGTCGTCGCGTCTGTCAATGATGTTTCTCACCAATATTACAGCTGGGTTGTCTTTTTTTCTGTACTTCTCTTTCTTTGGTTTTATGACAACCTCGTTGAGATTGTAGTCGGTAGGTTTCAGCTTTATTTTTATTGGCATCTTCGTACGGTTCGACAGGGGTACGCGTTCGTCCTCATATCCGATGCTTGATACAATAAGAGTATCGCGCAGCGCGCTTGCGTAGAAGGAGAAACAGCCGTTGTTGTCGGTGCTGCTGCCGTTGCTCGTCTTCCTTATTCTAACCGAAACATAGGGCATTGCCTCATTTGTTGACGCATCCGTCACAGAACCGTATATACGTATTCTTTCCGTTGCGTTCTGCGATAACAGCCCTTCTGGCATAAGTGCCGCAACTAATATTATTATAAATAGGTATATTCTATTGTTTCTCATTGTGGTTTGGGTGGCGCGTCTTTGGCAAGACGTCTGTTTTTTTTGCGCGGCAAAATTACTCAAAATATTCTATTGTTTCTTCCTTTGTTAAGATGTTTTAGTATTTTGCAGTCTTTTAGGAATAATCAACCCGAATTTTGTAAGAAGCTGTCCGGATTTATTCTGATTCACTCGACCTATCCAATACAAAAAATACTATTCTCTAACTGTCTGAGTATTAATGAAGTTAAAAAAAAGCTTAAAAAAGATTTTATTTTTCTTTTGAAAAAGTTTGGTATTATCAAAAATAGTAGTACCTTTGCACTCG
>CAZAIM010000131.1:0-5028 GCA_964485215.1 uncultured Bacteroidaceae bacterium
CCCATGCCGCGCTTGATGCCGTGGTTGATACATGGAGCGTATGCAATCACGAGTGACGGACCAGGGTAAGCCTCAGCCTCGCGTATAGCCTTCAGGCACTGGTCGTAGCTTGCGCCCATAGCAATCTGTGCAACATATACATAGCCGTATGTGGTGGCAATCATACCAAGGTCTTTCTTCTTTATGCGCTTGCCGGCAGCTGCGAACTTGGCGATAGCACCGAGAGGAGTAGCCTTTGAAGACTGACCGCCGGTGTTTGAGTAAACCTCTGTATCCACAACAAGGATATTTACATCCTCGCCCGAAGCGATAACGTGGTCGAGACCGCCGTAACCGATGTCGTATGAAGCACCGTCACCGCCGATAATCCACTGTGAACGCTTTACAAGGTACTGCTTGATAGCGAGAATCTGCTCGCTTGTGTCGCTCTCGAACTCCTCGCAAGCCTTGATGATGGCTGGAGTAATCTCCTTTGTAACATCAGCATTCTCCTTGTTGTCGATCCACTTCTGTGCAAGTTCCTTCATCTCCTCGGGGCAGCTGCGGTAAGTCTGAATCTCGGCGAGCAGTCTCTCAAGGCGTGCACGCATCTTCTTCTCGGCAAGCTTCATACCCAAGCCGAACTCGCAGAAGTCCTCGAACAGTGAGTTGCCCCATGCCGGGCCTTCGCCCTTCTCGTTTGTTGTATATGGTGTTGAAGGAACCGATGCTGTGTAGATTGAAGAACATCCGGTAGCGTTGGCAACAACCTGACGCTCACCGAAGAGCTGTGTAAGCAGCTTCACGTATGGAGTCTCACCACAACCTGAACATGCGCCAGAGAACTCAAAGAGCGGAGTAGCGAACTGTGAGTTCTTCGGGTTGCTCTTCGGGTCTATAAGCGACTGCTTGCTCTTCACGTTCTTCACGCAGTATTCCCAGTTTGCAGCCTCGGCTCTCTCCTCCTCCAGCGGAACCATTTCAAGAGCCTTGCCTGTCTTTGGATGTCCCGGACAGATGTCAACACAGTTGCCGCATCCCAAGCAGTCGAGCACGCTAACCTGCATTCTGAACTGCATGCCCTTCATTGCTGCAGGAGCCTTCATCTCAATCTTGTCGGCATTTATTCCGGCAGCCTCAGTCTCATCCATAACGAACGGACGTATAGCAGCGTGAGGACAAACGAAAGAACAGCGGTTGCACTGGATACAGTTCTCGGCATTCCAGCGTGGAACGAACGCGCTCACACCGCGCTTCTCGTAAGCCGATGTACCTACAGGCCATGTACCGTCCTCGAGTCCCTTGAATGCAGAAACAGGGAGCTGCGCACCCTTCTGTGCGTTGATTGTGCGTACAATCTTTGTAATGAACTCAGGCTCGTTCCTCTTCTCCTCAACGTCGGCAGGGAGCTTCGACCAGTTGGGGTCGATAGCCAGCTGACGGTACTCGCCGCCGCGGTCAACGGCTGCATAGTTCTTGTCAACGACATCCTGACCCTTCTTGCCGTATGACTTCACGATGAACTTCTTCATCTGCTCAATTGCAAGGTCAACAGGGATAACCTGGGTTATGCGGAAGAATGCGCTCTGTAGAATGGTGTTTGTACGGTTGCCGAGACCAATCTCCTGAGCAATCTTTGTAGCGTTGATGTAATATACAGTGATATTGTTGTCGGCAAAATACTTCTTCACGTTGTTAGGCAGGTTCTTTACAAGCTCGTCTCCCTCCCATACTGTGTTCAAGAGGAATGTGCCGCCCTTCTGCAATCCTTTGGTAACATCGTACATGCGCAGATAGGCTTGAACGTGGCAAGCAACAAAGTTAGGAGTGTTCACCAGGTATGTACTGCGTATAGGCTTGTCACCGAAACGCAGGTGTGAGCATGTGAAACCGCCCGATTTCTTTGAGTCGTAAGAGAAGTAAGCCTGGCAATGCTTCTTTGTGTTGTCACCGATAATCTTTACAGAGTTCTTGTTTGCGCCTACAGTACCGTCGGCACCAAGACCGTAGAACTTAGCCTGATACATTCCGTCAACAACCGCAATCTCCTCCTTTGGAGGGAGTGAGAGGAATGTAACGTCGTCCACGATACCGAAAGTAAAGTGGTTCTTAGGCTCCGGCAGAGCGAGGTTCTCATATACACCCATGATGATAGCCGGTGTAGTGTCGCAAGAGCTCAAGCCGAAGCGGCCGCCAACGATGATAGGGTTGATTGCCTGCAGTTCCGGAGTGCTGTTGAATGCCTCCACAACATCGAGGTACAGAGGTTCGCCGTTGCTTCCCGGCTCCTTAGTGCGGTCGAGCACAGCAATGCGCTTCACTGTCTTAGGCATCACTGCAGCAAGGTATTTGACCGAGAACGGACGGTAGAGGTGCACGCTTACCAAGCCCACCTTCTCGCCTCTCTCTGTCATGTAGTCGATAGCCTCCTTCACAGCCTCGGTAGCCGAACCCATAACAATGATTACACGGTCGGCATCCTCTGCGCCGTAGTATGTGAATGGAGCATATTTGCGTCCTGTAATAGCCGAAATCTCCTTCATGTACTCTGCGACTATGTCAGGAACGGCGTTGTAGAACGGGTTCTCGCTCTCCTTGTGAGTGAAGAAAGTCTCAGGGTTTTCTGCAGTACCGCGTACAACAGGTGACGATGGGCTCAACGCTCTGTCGCGGAACTGCTGTATGCTCTCCCAGTCAACCAGCGGAGCAATCTCCTCCTGCTCTATAAGCTCTATCTTCTGTATCTCGTGCGATGTGCGGAAACCGTCAAAGAAGTTCAGGAACGGTATGCGGCTCTTCAATGTAGAGAGGTGTGCCACGGCAGCAAGGTCCATGACCTCCTGTACCGAACCCTCGCAGAGCATTGCGAAACCTGTCTGTCGGCAAGCCATAACGTCCATATGGTCGCCGAAGATACTCAGTGAGTTACCCGCCAGTGAACGTGCCGAAACGTGGAAGACTGTAGGCAGTTTCTCGCCGGCAATCTTGTACATGTTAGGAATCATCAGCAGCAAGCCCTGTGAAGCGGTAAATGTGTTTGTCAATGCACCGGCCTGCAAAGAACCGTGAAGTGCGCCAACCGCACCGCCTTCCGACTGCATTTCCTGTACCGACACTGTTTCGCCGAAGAGATTCTTGCGGCCCTGTGCTGCCCACTCATCGACATATTCTGCCATAGTTGATGATGGTGTGATAGGGTAGATAGCTGCTACCTCGGAAAACATATAGGCAATGTGAGCTGCCGCCTGATTTCCGTCACAAGTGATGAATTTTTTTGCTTTTGTCATAATGCAATAAGTTTATGAATTGATGTATTATCGTCAAAGCCCCCGGTTCCTGTTCCGTCAGTTACAATAACTGCGCAATAAGAATCAGAACTGTTCCAACCGTTAACCCTCAACGCCCCCCAAAAGGAGTAGCCGTGCGCAAATGTTTAACAATCGAACAAGCAAAGTTACAAAATAATCGGTAACTCGGTTATAAAAAACGATGAAAATGAGTATATTTGTAAATATTTTTATGATGAAACAATTATACGCAGCAATAATTCTTGTATGCCTGTTTTCGGGCACGCTTTCGGTGGCACAGACCGTGTCGCCCAAGTACGAGTACCGTGCAGTGTGGGTAACTGCTATCGAGAATCTCGACTGGCCGCGCACTCAGGTGCGCACGCCGTCCGACATACCTTTGCAGCAGAACGAGCTCTCCCTTATGCTCGACTCCCTTCAGGCAATGAACGTAAATACCGTACTGTTGCAGACAAGAATCCGTGGCGATGTCATATACCCCTCAAACATAGAACCGTTCTCAAAGGTTTTTACCGGCACCCCCGGTAAGTCGCCCGGCTACGACCCCCTTGCCTTTGCCATCGAGGAGTGTCACAAGCGTGGAATGCAGCTGCACGCGTGGCTTGTAGCAATGCCGTTAGGCAAGGAAAGCCATGTGCGTCTTCAGGGAGGGCTTGCCCTTTCGCGCCGTTCCCCCTCCCTCTGCACCCGTTACAGAGGCGAATGGTATATGGAACCCGGCAATCCTGCAACCGACAGCCATCTGCTCTCTCTCGTGTCCGAGATTGTTGAAAACTATGAAATCGATGGTCTTCACCTCGACTACATACGCTACCCCGACCGTACTGCAGGCTATCCCGACGGAGCCCTTCACCGCAAGCACGGCAAGGGGCACTCTCTGGCTGCATGGCGGCGTGGCAACATCACCCGCATAGTATCTAAGGTCTACAGGCGCGTCAAGGAACTGAAGCCCTGGGTTCGTGTCAGTTGCGCGCCGCTTGGCAAGCACGACGACCTCGCGCGCTACAGTTCGCTGGGGTGGAACGCCTACGATGCAGTCTATCAGGAGGCGCAGGAATGGATGCGCATTGGGGTAATGGATATACTCTTTCCCATGCTCTATTTCAGCGGAAACAACTTCTATCCCTTTGTCCTCGACTGGCAAGAGAATATAAACGGCCGTCATCTTGTACCCGGCATAGGTGCCTATCGGCTGTTGCCCGAGTATGGCGGTTGGAACCCCGTCGAGATTGAACGCCAGCTAGCCACATCCCGTTCGGCAGGCGCAGCCGGCACAGCAATGTTCCGTGCCAGCCATCTTCTTGGATGCAGTGCGGAAACCTACTCTAAAATATACAGTAAACCGGCTCTTGTTCCGCCAATGGAGTGGGTGGGCAATGCACCCGTAGCACCGTCGGGTCTTGTCGCGGTAAGGGATAGCGCAGGCATAACCCTGCGGTGGAATAGGGTAACGGCACAGGAAGGCTTTCCGGCTGTGCGCTACAATATATATGCAGCAGTAGGCGACACTCTCGACCTCTCCGTCACCGACAACCTCGTTGCATCGTCGCTTTCAGGCACCTCATTCCGTTGGGGTTGTGCAATGCACAAGGATATAGCAGTAGCTGTAACCGCTGTAAATGCCTGTGGCGTGGAGAGTGAAGCGTCATCGGTTTCTCTCAGTGGCGGCACAACAAGCCTTGTTTCCTGCGGAATTGAATTGCCCGAAGCCGACAGCTGGGGCTGGAATGTCGAAATCATC
>CAZAIM010000132.1:0-4821 GCA_964485215.1 uncultured Bacteroidaceae bacterium
CCTTTTTTTTTGTTCTGCGGCAAGGTTGTGCTCTACCAACTGAGCTATTTTCGCGTTTCGCTTTACTGAAAACTTTTAGTGTGTTTCGCTTAACGGGTGCAAAGGTATGACTTTTTTTTGAATGTGCAAAATAATTTGAGGTTTTTTATTGTAAAAAATTCAATTGAAATTGAAATGTGCATTTCCTGTTTGTCTATTCCTTTGATAAGTAGGCAGATATAAATATGTACCGCAGAACACCTACGGTACATATTTAGAGTTTTTTCTTTTACTTTGCGCCGAGTGGCAGCACTCTTAACCAAACTTCACTTATCCAGTTGCCGGCTTCGGAATCTCCAAGATTATATTCGAGATAGAGTATGTTGGGATTCTCTTCATTGAATCTGAAGCGTAAGCTCGAAATGGTATTGTTCAGTCTTTTGTCGAGATAGTGGTTGTTTATGTATTCAAGATATGTGCTTTCCGATGTCATCTCAATATCGCCCTGCTGAGTGATAACTGTTGCAGTACTTATTTGTGTCTCAGTGTTTTCCGCCTCCTTTATTGGAATGTCGACCCCAATCATCACAAAATATGTCTTTTCTTCTGTAATAGTCTTGTATATCTTTTTTCCAATATATGCCTTGGTGCCATCGGTTTTGGCAACCTCTTCGACATATTGCCACAGACCTATTAGCGGTTTAACCCTTTTGTCGGTTTCGCCTTGTGCTTTAGCTGTTCCCAGACTGCCAAGAAGAATGGCTGATAACAGTAGTATAAAATGCTTGGCTTTCATAGTGGTAGGATTTAATGGTTATTAAAATAGGAAGTTAATTGGAACATTATGAGTTTCTCAAGTTTTTCTTTCTGTGTGCAATGTACAATTTTTTTTAGAATAATGCATTTTTTTGCTAAAAAATATTTATCTCTTGTTTCAGATTTTACTTCTTTGTGATAAAATTCGTAATTTTGTTGCCGAATAGAGAATGTGTGATGAAATATATATTAGTTTTTTTAGGTACAGTTTCTCTAGTCTTGGGTATTGTGGGCATTTTTCTGCCAATGTTGCCTACGACTCCATTCCTGCTTCTTACTGCTGCACTATACCTGCGCAGTTCCAGGAGACTCTACGACTGGCTTCTGTCGCATAGGCACTTTGGTCCGTATATTAAGAATTTCTATGAGAAGAAAGCAATTCCTTTAAGAGTGAAGGTTGTGTCGGTGACTCTTGTCTGGCTGACGCTTCTTTATTGTGCTTTGTTTGTGGCATGTGTATGGTGGATGAGGGTTCTTTTCATTTCCATAGCAGTAGGGGTCAGCATACATATACTACGGTATAATACATTAAAGGAATGACACGCGTGTCATTCCTTTAATGTATTAACTATCTTTTCGAGCCAAAGGCTGTCACAATCGTCGAACGTGGCACGGTGTTCGCTGTCGATGTCAAGTACAGCTATTACCCTGCCACTCCTTATTATCGGTACAACTATCTCGCTTTTCGATTCGCTGCTGCAAGCTATGTGTCCGGGAAACTTGTCCACGTCGGGAACGACCAGTGTCTTCTGTTCTTTCCATGCCGTTCCGCATACCCCTCGCCCGAACGCTATGCGGCTGCACGCCAATGGCCCCTGGAACGGTCCTAAAACAAGCTCTTCGCCAACGACGCGGTAGAACCCTGTCCACCAGAACCCGAAGGTGAAGTGTATCATTGCTGCCACATTTGCCATATTGGCAATAGCATCGCTCTCTCCCTCTACAACTGCAGCTGTTTGTCGGTAAAGCAGTTTGTATTTCTCCTCCTTGCTTCCTTGTGCTATTTGTAGTTCTTCTGCCATCGTATACGGTTTGCCTGGTTAACCTATGTCGGATATATCGACCAGTTTGTTCATGATTGCATATACTGTAAGGCCGGGAATGCTGTTTATGCCTAACTTCTGCGATATGTTGCGACGGTGCGATATTACAGTGTATATTGATATGTTGAATTCATCGGCAATCTCCTTGTTTGTGAGACCTTTTGCAACCGATGCCAGAATATCGCGTTCCCTTGCCGAAAGTTCGTTGATGTCATTCTTTGGGTTCTGTTCGTTTTCCTCAATGGCATTCTTCAGCTTCTGTATGATGCGTGATGCGTTGTCGTAGATACCGATACATTCGTTATACTGTCTTAGCACGCCTTCTTCATGGTTGCTGTGCGTCAACGCTACAATGGCGCAGCCTTCTATGCCAATGCAGGAGCGGATGTCGAACCTTTCGTCATAGTCAATTACGGCAGGGTTTATAATTATAATGTCAACATCTCCGCTGTGTGTGCTTATGTAGTTCGGGTTGCCGATTGTCTGTATCACGACAAATTCGGGATGCCTGTTGATGATGGCTGCAATTCCGGCAGCGACAATCTCCGATGGTTCAACAAGTATTATCTTGTATTTGTTATCTCTGTTCATTTTGCCTTTCAAGTTTCTCTACCAGTGGCACCAGCAGTTTGTTTTCAATGTTGGAGTGCTTGCGCAGGTCATTCTCTACACTGTATATCTCGTTGAGCAGTTCAAAACGCAGCTGCGAAGAGTATTTCTCGTCGAGATATTTCGTGATAATGTTCTTCAGGTCATTGAGTTTCTCTCCAATATTGCTGTGGTTATGTTCGAACTGGCTTATGTTGTACTTGCTGTCACTGCAAACCGTATTGTTTATAATGCTGTCGATATAAGGGAATACTACTTCCTCCTCATAACGGAAGTGGCTGTTGACCTCGTTGTCGTAGTCGTCGTAGAACTTGTCTATGAGCTTGCGGCTTACGCTGTCGAGTTCCTTTACCAATTCGTGTATGCTGTTGTGGATGGCCGGAAAGCATACCGTTGTGTAGTATTTGTGCGATGCACGCAGGTAGGTGGTAATACTCTTTATGTCATTCCTGTCGAGAGAATCCACTTGTGGCCGGTATTCGCGGAATGAATATATGTTGCATATGATGAGGAACAGTTCGGCCGATATTCCGTAGCGAGAACAGAGGTCGGCAATTGTAGCCTCTCCGAAACCTAATTTTATGTCAAGTCTCTGGAGAATTGACAACAGGTTGCCATCGCTTGCCAGCAGGTCGGCAACCTTCATCCGTTTTGTGTATAATGTCTCTTTATTGCTCATTCTTTTCTTTTTTTTGTTGTTAAGTAAGTGGGTTTTATAAGTTTTTAGAATAATCCGCCTAAAGTGTACACAAGGAAGCCTGCAACCCAAGCAACAGCAGTGTTGTATATCACTGAGAATAATGCCCATTTCCTGCTCCCGGTTTCACTGGCTATTGTGGCTATAGTTGCTATACAGGGGAAGAAGAGCAGTATGAAGACAAGGAAGGCTGCTGCCGACCGTGGTGTGAAATCACCCGATTCGCGCAAGTCCTGTTCAATGCTTTCTTCCGAGTCGCTGCTGTAGAGCACACCAAGCGTGCTCACTACAAGCTCCTTGGCCGGTATGCTTGTTATCAGTGCAATGCTTGAACGCCAGTTCTGCCCAAGTGGTTCAAGTACCGGCTCAACAGCATGCCCAATCATTGCAATGAATGAATTCTCGTTTATCCCGCCAACTTCTTTTTGCTCTTTGCCTTTTGCTCTTTGCTCTTTGTTCTCTTCTCTGTACTCCGTACTCTGTACTCTCTTCTCTGTATCCTCGTCCGGTCTCGGGTAGTAGCTCAGGAACCATATGACAATTGTCGACAGCAGAATCACAGTACCTATTTTCTTCAGATATTGGGCGCATTTTTCCCACATATGGCGCACTGTCGCACGCAGCGTCGGCCAACGGTACGGAGGAAGTTCCATTACGAACGGTGTCTCGTCTTTCTTGAACTTCGTCATTCGCAGCAGCCTTGCGGTCAGTATGGCAACAGCAATTCCCAACAGGTAAAGTGCTATGAGCACCGAAGCCTCGTTGCCTGGGAAGAATGCTCCGGCAAACAGCACCATTACCGGCAGTCGTGCGCTGCACGACATGAATGGCGTGATGAGAATGGTTATCAGCCTGCTGCTGCGGCTCTCTATTGTGCGGGTACCCATTATGGCCGGGACATTGCATCCGAATCCCATAAGCATTGGAATGAACGATTTGCCGTGCAGGCCCATCTTGTGCATAAGACGGTCCATGATGAATGCGGCTCTTGCCATATAACCCGAATCTTCCATAAAAGAGATGAAAAGGTAGAGTATAAGTATCTGCGGAACAAAAACAGCAACGCTTCCCACTCCTCCTATAATACCGTTTACAACAAGGTCTTGTATAGCTCCTGCCGGTATTATGCTTGCAGCCTCGTCTCCGAACCATCCAAAAAGTCCTTCAATCCATTCCTGTGGGTATGCGCCAAGCATAAAGACTGAACTGAACATCACCCACATTGCGAGAATGAATATAGGGAATCCAAGCCAACGGTTTGCTACCAGCCTGTCTATGCGCCGGGTCTTTTTCTGTGCATCCTTGTTGCCTGCTTTGTAGGTCTCCTGCAATGCACCATTGACAAAGCCATACTTTGCACCGCTAATTGCTGTTTCTACATCAACTCCCATCTGGGATTCAACCCTTTTGGCCGAAACCTCGGCAACCTTTCTCCATAGTGGCAGTCCTGTACACTCCTTCAGCTGCCCTAAAGCTTCCTTGTCGTTCTCAAGAAGTTTGAGAGCCCAATAACGTACCGGGAACTGAGGTGGCAGGTCTTCAGCCTTGTGCAGCTCGGCCGATAATGGCAAAAGCTGTTCTTCTATTATGTTGCCGTAGTTTATATGTATGTGCCTTATAGTCTTGTTCTTTCCTTCGAACAGTTCTATGACGGTGTCGAGCAATTTGTCTAGCCCC
>CAZAIM010000133.1:0-4794 GCA_964485215.1 uncultured Bacteroidaceae bacterium
CTCTCCTCTTTTGTTCTGAGGAATATCTACACCAACTATTCTTATAGCCATATACTTAATATGTTTTTAATTACTTACTTTAATTACCCCTGACGAAGTTTGAACTTGGGGTTCTTCTTGTTAATCAAGTACAAACGACCGTTTCTGCGAACGATTTTGCAATCCGGAGTACGTTTCTTAATAGATGCTTTAACTTTCATATTATATTGTTTTTATTTATATCGGAACACAATTCTTCCTTTGGTCAAATCGTATGGAGTCATCTCCAACCTCACTTTATCACCGGGCAGTATCTTTATGTAGTGCATTCTCATCTTACCCGAAAGATGCGCAATCACTTCATAACCGTTCTGCAACTCTACACGGAACATCGCGTTTGACAACGCCTCTACAATTGTACCGTCCTGTTCTATAGCGTTCTGTTTAGCCATATCAATATCCTTTGTTTCTCAAGACTTCTTCTACAAATTCGAACGATGATAGTATATCGGCACCGTTTTTACCGACTGCAATGGTATGTTCAAAATGTGCAGCATTCTTTCTGTCGCGAGTCCTCACTGTCCAACCGTCACGTTCCATAAGGATTTGACGCTTGCCAAGAGTAATCATCGGCTCAATGGCTATACACATTCCCTGTCGTAACTGCAGACCGTTTCCCTTGCGCCCATAATTAGGGACTTCGGGAGCCTCGTGCATATTACGTCCGATACCGTGGCCCACAAATTCACGTACAACACCGAAGCCATTCTGCTCGCAATGCGTCTGCACAGCACAGCCTATGTCCCCGAGACGTCTACCGTGAATTGCCTGTTCAATACCTTTGTACAAAGACTCCTTGGTAACCCGAAGCAAGTTTCTTGTCTCTTCGTTAACCTCGCCTACACAAAATGTATAGCAGGAATCTCCACAGAAACCGTCAAGCAACGTTCCGCAATCGACCGACACAATATCACCCTCCTTCAATGGAACGTCATTCGGTATTCCATGTACAACTACATCGTTAACCGATGCGCATACAGAACCCGGAAAGGGGACACCTTCATGGTTTGGATACCCTTTGAAGGTGGGAACTGCACCGTTGTCACGGATAAACTCCTCGGCAACCTTGTCGAGTTGCCTCGTTGTAACTCCCGGTTCTATTATTTTAGCTACTTCGGCAAGTGTCTTGCCAACAAGCAGATTCGCCTGCCGAAGTAGTTCAATTTCATCTGAAGTCTTAAGAAATATCATTCTTAGCTCAACATTTATCCGACACGACCTTTAATGCGGCCTGAACTAAGCAAGCCATCATAGTGTCTCATCATCAAGTGACTCTCTACCTGCTGTAAGGTGTCAAGGATAACACCTACAAGGATAAGCAACGAAGTACCACCGAAGAAACTTGCAAACTCGTCCTTGATGCCAAGCAAGCCGGCAAGCACAGGAAGTATAGCAATGAGTGCAAGGAACAGGGAACCCGGAAGTGTTATGCGGGACATAACGGTATCGATATATTCCGCAGTAGGCTTACCAGGCTTGATACCAGGAATAAACCCATTGTTTCGCTTCATATCCTCGGCCATCTGCATTGGGTTGATGGTAATTGCAGTATAGAAGTATGTAAACAATATGATAAGCAAGGCAAATATCAGATTGTACAGCCAGCTTGTGTGGTCACTGAGCATGGAGCCAGTCTCGCCGTAGCCTGCAATTGCCATAGGGATAAACATTATCGCCTGAGCGAAGATGATAGGCATAACATTTGCAGAATTGACCTTCAGTGGAAGATACTGGCGTGCACCAGATACCGCAGCACCGCCTGTTGACTGTTTTGCATACTGTACCGGAATCTTGCGTGTACCGCGAAGCAAAGCAACAGCACCGCACAGAACAGCCAGAAGCAACACAATCTCAACAAGGAACATAACCAGACCACCGGCAGAAGCATCGGAAAGTCTTGAAACAAGTTCCTTACCGAAAGCCTCGGGCAAACGTGCGATAATACCAATCATAATGATTAATGAAACGCCATTGCCGATACCCTTGTCAGTAATACGCTCACCGAGCCAAAGTATGAACATACTTCCGGCAGCAAGAATGATTGTAGAAGAGATGTAATCTACATTCTGGGTTCCTGGAAGTGTCGCGTGCAGGTTTGCGATATATGCAATTGCCTGAGGTATCAGAATTGCAAGGGTCAAGTAGCGTGTATACTGGTTCATCTTACGACGACCGCTCTCACCCTCGCGCTGCATCTTCTGGAATGAAGGGACAGCAATACCGAGCAACTGGATTACAATCGAAGCGGAGATATACGGCATAATACCGAGTGCAAAGATTGATGCATTAGAGAACGCACCACCGGAGAACATATCAAGCAACGACATCAAACCATCCGCAGTCTGCTTCTCCCAAGCCTCGTTGAAAAAAGCAGTATCAACACCCGGAAGCACAACGAACGAACCGAAACGGTAGATTGCCACGAAGAGCAATGTGATACCGATACGTGTCCTTAGCTCCTGTACCTTCCAGATGTTCTTTATGGTCTGGACAAATTTAAGGTTTGATTTTTTATTTGCCATTTTTTAAAGCTTTACTACTGTTCCACCTACTGCCTCGATTGCCTCAACAGCCTTCTGAGAGAATGCGTGTGCCTCAACAGTCAACTTAACTGTCAAAGTACCGTTAGCAAGTATCTTCACCAACTGTGATGACGAAACGAAACCTGCTGCAATCAAAGTCTGAATGTTGATTATCTCCAAAGACTTGGTCTCTGCAAGTGTCTGGAGTGTTGACAAGTTGATTGCTTTGTACTCTACACGATTGATGTTTTTGAAGCCATACTTAGGTACACGACGTTGCAAAGGCATCTGACCGCCCTCGAAACCAATCTTCTTGCTATAGCCTGAACGCGACTTGGCACCTTTGTGACCACGTGTAGAGGTACCACCTCTACCCGAACCTGTACCACGTCCAATTCTTTTGCGTGCCTTTACAGCACCCTCGGCCGGCTTAAGATTATTTAATTTCATAGTCAAATTCGATTTTTAAATTAATTACTCTTCAACAATGGCAACCAAATGCTGAACCTTTCTGATCATACCACGGACAGAAGCATTGTCGGGCTGCTCAACCACCTTATTCATCTTTGTCAGACCAAGAGCATCAAGTGTCAGCTTCTGTGTCTTAGGAGCACCGATACGACTCTTTACCTGTTTAATCTTTATTGTAGCCATGATTCTTCTCCTTATCCGTTAAATACTTTACTCAAACTTACACCTCTGTTCTGAGCAACCATACGTGCATCACGCATCTCACTCAGGGCTGCGATTGTAGCCTTAACCAAGTTGTGAGGGTTGGAAGAACCCTTAGACTTAGCCAGAACGTCAGTAATACCTACACTCTCAAGAACGGCACGCATAGCACCACCTGCCACAACTCCTGTACCGTGTGAAGCAGGCTTGATGAATACCTCAGCACCACCGAAGTGAGCCGACTGCTCATGAGGAACAGTGCCCTTCAGCACAGGTACACGAACAAGGTTCTTCTTTGCTGCCTCAACACCCTTGGCAATAGCTGCAGTAACCTCACTGGCCTTACCAAGACCGTAACCGATGATACCATTCTCGTTACCAACAACAACGATTGCCGAGAAACTGAATGTACGGCCACCCTTTGTAACCTTGGTTACGCGGTTGATAGCAACCAATCTATCTTTCAATTCAACGTCGTTTGCGACTTTTACTCTATTATTAACTGCCATATTCATTAGAATTTAAGACCTCCATTACGTGCAGCGTCAGCTACTTCCTTAACTCTTCCGTGGTAGAGGTAACCGTTGCGGTCGAAGACTACAGCTGTGATACCAGCCTCGAGAGCCTTCTTTGCAATCATTTCACCTACCTTTGCAGCCTGCTCCTTCTTGGGCATAACCTCAAGACCGAGAGAAGATGCGGCAGCCAATGTGCGACCTGTCTGGTCATTAATTATCTGAACATAGATCTGCTTGTTGCTACGGAAAACGCTCATACGAGGACGCTCAGCAACACCAGAAACCTTGTTGCGCACTCTATATTTAATCTTGGTACGTCTTTCTATCTTTGTTGTCATATGCTTACTGATTTACTGAATTATTTAGCACCTGCCGACTTACCAGACTTGCGACGGATAATCTCGCCAACAAACTTGACACCCTTACCCTTATATGGCTCAGGCTTACGGAATGAGCGGATCTTAGCGCAAATCAAACCAAGCAACTCCTTGTTGCAAGACTCAAGAATGATAAGCGGGTTCTTATTTCTCTCAGACTTAGTCTCAATCTTAACCTCTGCAGGGAACTGCATATAGATTGGGTGAGTAAAACCAAGCAGCAACTCAATAGCATTGTTTGGCTTATCGTTCACACGATAACCTACACCAACAAGCTCAAGCTCCTTACGGAAACCGGCAGAAACACCGATAACCATGTTGTTGATAAGGGCACGGTAGAGACCGTGGAAAGCGTGCTGCTGCTTTGTAGCCTCAGCATAAGTCTCGCAGTCTGCATACTTTACAGTGAGTGTACCGTCCTCTACAACTACAGCGATAGATGAATCTATCTTCTGTGAGAGCTCACCTTTAGGACCTTTTACAGTGATTACGTTATCCTCGCTAACAGCGACTGTAACGTTTGCGGGAATACTAATGGGTAATTTACCAATTCTAGACATTGCTCAATCCTCCTTATTAGTAGACATAGCAGAGAACCTCACCGCCAATCTTCTCGGCAGCAGCCTCTTTGTCTGTCATTACACCTTTGGATGTCGACAAAATAGC
>CAZAIM010000134.1:0-4671 GCA_964485215.1 uncultured Bacteroidaceae bacterium
GGTCCCCCTCCTCTATAATAATAGAGGAGGACTGAAAAAATGATAGCTTTAATTTTAAAAAAACAGTGCTCCTCATGCGAAGAGGAACTGTCACGTAGTGACTGAGGAGTAGGAATGTACCCAAGATTTCTTATTCGAATTCACGTTATATTAGGATTTTGAAGGCAAACGTAACACAGAAGACTTGTGCAAACGAGCAAAATGCAAATTATTTGCAATTTCCGGCGAGTGCAGCCAAGGCTAGGAATTACAAATTTACTATTTATTCACCCCCTTTTTTATGCCGGACAGCACCACCGCCGTAAATATTTAATTGATAACGTTTTACACCTACCCAAGACATGAAAGCACTTCTATTGCCACTTCTCGCCCTGGTGCTGGCTGTTTCGTGCAGCAGCGACAACGGCACACTGCAAAACACCATACCGGGCAATGCCAACGCAAACATAGACAAAGGCAAATATGCATTTCGCATAGAGATACCGGCATTAAGAGAAGAAGGAGACATTTTCATATCGCACACCACCACCATAAACGGCAAGGAGAACATCACATACAGCATAGCCCACAACCCGGAACGCAAGCACTGCCGATGGACAGCATTTACTTTCGACCCAAGCAACAGGGCTATAAAGTGGAAACGGGACAACTGGGACAACACCGAATGGAGAGGAGACCCATTCCAGCCCAACCCCGAAATGCCCGAGAGCTATGTAATGACAAAAGAGGAGATTAACCACAACGGTTTCGTACGAGGACATGTGGTAGCATCATACGACAGAGTATACTCCAAGGATGCCAACGAGCAGACATTCTACTACAGCAACATATCTCCAATGTACAGCAGGTTCAACACCGGTGCCTGGAACGACTGCGAGCAGAGAGTACAGGGATGGGGACGCAACAGCAACTTCTGCGACACGCTCTACGTTGTAAAAGGCGGCACAATAAGAGAGGGCGAATGCCGTACCGTAGGAAGCTGCCCCACCGTACCGGATTACTATTTCATGGCACTGCTCTGCCTCAAGAACAACACATACAAATCATTGGGTCTGCTTTTCAAGCACCAGAACGGCAGGAGCGAGACCGAGATATGCTCAATCGACTATCTCGAGAGTTTCACAGGAATAGACTTCTTCTGCAACATCCCCGACAAAGTAGAAACAGTTGTGGAGAGACAATACAACCCCGAATCCTGGACAGGACTAAGCAATTATACCGACATCGGAAAATGAGTACACACAAGAGGGCGACTGAAAAGGTCGTCCTCTTTGTGTTAAAGTGCCACAAGTCCAAAGGCTAAAATTTGCTTTCCTTCAAAAAAAAAACGACAAATCCGATGTTACATTTCAAGCATTCCTACGTTTCTATAATAGAACACAGACAGCAATGAGCGACAAGGAACTCATATCCACATTCACCTCGCTGCGCAAGAAATTCCTGCGCTTCGCAATGCACATTCTCCCAAGCGAGGACGATGCAGCCGACGCATTGCAGGATGCCTTCTGCCGGCTATGGCTCAAACGGGAAGGTATAGGGAGCAAAGCCGAGGCCGAAGCACTCACAGCCACTACCCTACGCAACATCTGCATAGACAAGAAAAGAAAACGGAAACTCGACACAGTGCCAATAGATGAAGAGCATGATACCGTAAATGAAGAGTATGAACATAACGAACAGGAAGAGAGATACAGAGAAGTAAAGTCAATAATAGAAAAGGAACTGACACCGCTGCAGCAGAAGATACTGGAACTTAAAGATATACAAGGGCACAGCATTGAGGATATTGCAAGAAGGCTATCATCAAACGAAAACGCAATAAGAATGAACCTATCAAGAGCAAGAAAGAAAATCAGAGAGTGTTACAGAAAGGAGGTCGGGAATGAATAGAGAAAAAGAAACAGGAAAATGGCTGGCAATTGTAGATAAGTATTTCAACGCTACAGCAACGGCCGAAGAGGAACACTCTCTTGCAGCATTCCTTACTACAGAAGCAAGCTGCACGCCGGAATTTGACGAGATAAAAGCCGTAATGGGCTATATTGCCGTCGCGCGGAACTCGCAAAAGAAGATAAAAAGGATAAAATCTCTGGCAAGCAGCCTTAAATGGACAACGGCTGCAGCGGCAATAACAATTGCAGCAGCAATAGGATTCAGCGACACTGGCACTGACAAAGAAGAGGAGAACATCCTAGCCCAAACAACAGAAAGCAGCCACGATGTGTATGTTGCATATATAGACGGAAAAAGATATACCGATGAAGAGACCGTTCTAAGGCAGATGCACGAAACCATGGCCATGATAGGCAACACCACACGGGGGAATGCGGTAGAAGAGCAACTGACAGCAATGTTCGACACAGCAAACAATTAGAAAATATTATGACACGAATTCTTACAACCGTTATAGCCTGCATGATTGCATTTGCAGCAAAAGCGCAGACCGTAGAAGCGGCAGACATATTCAACGGCAAGAGCACAAGGCACCAGGAAGCATCGTGCGTTGAGGGCAGCAGTCTCAAGCCTTATAATCTTACACTCTTCAGCACAGCCACCACAAGCGACCGGAAGCTTTTCAACCACTTTGAAGAGACCGTAAAGAATAATGAGGAGAAAGCCATAGACAAGGAGTGTGGCTACATAAACGGCAGGCTCTACTACGGTTTCTACCAGTTCAAGCCCAACAGGGATGGCAAATACCGCTATCTGTTCTACCGCAACAGTTCGCTGCGCGAAGACGAACCATGCGAAGTAACAATAGTATACATGGAGGGATACCCCACCCTTGCCGAACTGAAGAAAATGTTCCAGAAATAGCCATTAAGAGAGCACTTCTCCTGAAGAATCAAAACAATAAAAACAGAAATATGAAAAGAGTATTATTAACCCTGATGATGCTTGTCGGAGCATATGCCCTGCAGGCACAAAACACTGCAGAGAAAGACATCAAGAAACTGGCACGTGAATATGCAAAGAGCAGCAGCCCGGCAACCCTTAAAATCGACGCCCCACAACTTGTAACCATAAAAGAAAGCAACAGTGGATACGATATCGGAATCGAAGGCACAGAGAATGGAGAAAGCTACAAGATAAGCCTCACCCACTGCATCATAACCCCTGCCGAAAGATGCACCATTAAAACCGATGGCAGATGGAACGACACCGAAGAAAGCGCGACATTCAATGATGCCGACAGAATTACCCTCAAAAGAGAACCCGGGAAGCAGAGCATCATTGTTGAGAAAGAAGGCGATGAGGGATACAAGTTCATAATACATCAGGAGGGAGAAAGCAGCGACAGCAGAACCATATACAAGGAGACCAATACCAATTGGGATTTTAATATACCCTTCATGGAGAAGAGCAACAGGCGACTGGTGCGCAACAGGCAGGCCTATTTCTCATTCGACATACTCAGCGACCTGGAGTTCGGCATGGGTCTTGTTTCGGCACACTCACAGGCACCGGGAATGGACATAGGATTCGACAACGCCGGTTGGGAATTCCTCCTCAACAACATATTCAAGTGGGAATACCGCCCATTGAAAAGCACACGCTTCACATTAGGCTTCGGTGTCGACTGGCGCAACTATCGCATGAGGGGAGAGAACAGATTCCTGAAGGAAGAAAACAAACTGACCGTTGCACCATACCCCGAAGGAGCCGACATAGACTTCTCGCGCGTTAAGGTATTCGCGATGACACTCGAACTGATGATACGCCAGAACCTTGGCAAGAATATCTCAATACAGGCAGGCCCTGTAATAAATTTCAGCACACACGCATCAATAAAAACAAGATATTCCCTCGGCAGCGGAAAGGAAAAGGAGAGTTTCAAGGAGACAAGCAACAACATCAAGCAGAAACCCGTAACGGTTGACCTCAAGGCACAGATGAACTTCAGAAGAATAGGCATCTACTTCAAATACTCACCGGAAAACATACTCGACACCAACTATGCCCCCGAGTTCAAATCAATGTCAGCCGGCATCTCTATAGAAATATTTTAGGAAACAGACAACAGCAGAGCAGCCTTTTGACCGCTTTAATATCTATAACAACCAAGCACTTTGTTAATTATTACCACCGCCCCAGCGATAGCAGATTCGTGCAGCAGGAGCGTATAGCGGAGGCTATGTAACCATGCAAAAGAAACCGGCATTTTCGAACATAAAAAAGCATTCTGCTTTTATACGATTTTTTGAAATTCAAACAGTTTCTCAAATTGAGAGGGTGACCCAAAGTCATCCTCTTTTTGTCGGGGGGTGAATAAAAAGCAAAGTTCAAGGCTTGTGCAGGCTTCAAAACCGCAGTTTACTTGGCGTAAATGAGGATTTTGAAGTCAAACGTAACACAGAAGACTTGCGCAAACGAGCCAGATGCAAATTTATTTGCAATTTCAGGCGAGTGCAGCCAAGGCTAAGAATTACTAATTTAACGTGAGTTCGATATAATTTTACTTGTCCCGTCCTAAAATTTGTTTACACTATTTTACAGTACTTCTTATATATTTCCTTGTTGGGCGTGCCCAACAAGGAAATGTATTGTCCACCGCAAGCGGTCCCCCTCCTCTATAAATAATAGAGGAGGACTGAAAAAATGATAGCTTTAATTTAAAAAAAACAGTGCTCCTCATGCGAACCTTAGATTTGCGCAAGACAAAAAAGATAA
>CAZAIM010000135.1:0-4540 GCA_964485215.1 uncultured Bacteroidaceae bacterium
GTAGTGACTGAGGAGTAGGAATGTACCTAAGATTTCTTATATCGAATTCACGTTATCTTACAAAGACTTTTTTCCCTTCGATTATGTATATGCCCCTTTCCAGGCCGTTTGTTGCGTTGCCGCGCTCAACCTCTTTGCGCAGGCAGTTGCCGGTGAGCGAGTAGACGCTTACTGTGGAATCTCTGTCGGATGCCGTTGCTGTAATGCCTGTAGCTGTGCCGGTTGGTGACTTTGCATATATTTTCACGCTTTTCTGAGTGCCTGTGTAGCAGGAGAAACGTGGTGCACTGGTGTTGTACTGCAATGTGTTGTGTGTCTTTTCGCCCTGTGCTACAATTACGGCAAACGCGTCGTTGCCAATGGAAATCAGCCAGCTTCCGTTCTCGTTTATGGTGGAAACGGTATTCAGGTAGTTGTTGCTGCTTGATGATGCGGCAAGGTAGCCGTTGCCTACATTAAATGCAAATGTGCCATCAACGACACCTTCTTCAAGAACAATTATCTGGGCGTCATCGGCAAGGTAGGTGACCTTGTTGCCGCTTGTGGTTACATCGGTCTTCTTGCGGTAGTTGTTGTACTGCTCGCCCAGTACGAAGTTCTCGTACACGATGACTATTGAGTCGCCAAGCGTAAGCAGTGCGGCGTCGGTTACAAGGGTAAAGCTGTTCTCGGCGAAATTGCCACCGTTGCCTTCATTGCCTGAATCGCCTCCATCGCCTTCGTCTGTGCTGCCGCCTTCACTGCCGTTTGTGCCTTCGGCAGCGATGAGTTTTACGTTGTCAACCTCAAATGTACCTGCCTGCGTGCTTGTACCGATGTATCTGTATGCAAGTACAACGTTGTCCCTTCCCATGTACGCAGCCGGTATTACAATCTCCTCTGTTGTTGTCTTGTCCCAGTTTGTGCTGTTCTGTGTCGCGTCAAAGTCGATGGTTTCCCAGGTGGCATCGCTGATGCTTCCGTTGTAGTCGGAACTGATTGCCAGTTGGTTGTATTCGGTCACCTTGTCGGCCTGGCAATAGCGTATGACATAGTCGAAACTTATCTTGGCTATGCTGTCCTTGGAGAAATCGAGCGGGAGTGATATGAGCCAGCTTTCGGCATTGTTTGCCACACCATCGTCGTCGTAAGATGTTACTTCGGCGCACTGGTACTCGAAAATCCATGGGAAGTCGCCGGTGCGGTTTATCGCTGTGAATTTAAGATTCTCCTGTTCGAAGTCTTCGAAAAGCTTCAGATAGTAACCTTCGGGCACCTCTGTGCTGTCATTCTCTTCTGTTCCTCCTCCCGTGCCGTTTTCAATATCGCCTTTGAGATAGAATGTGTAGTTTATTGAGTCGCCCCAAACGTATTCGGCAAGCTGAGGATAGTCGATGTAAGGTTTGCGGTTGCCTTGTACCGAGTACACGTCATTTTTGCTGTTTACCTCTTTTTCGCTTACAGGGTCCTTCTTGTGCCATTTGAGGAGCAACTGCACAGCCCATGGCTTGAGTGTGGGGTAGGTGCTCTTCTCGTAATTCATCCATGTATATTCCCATGTGAGGTCCTGGTAACAGGTGAACATATACATGAATGTGCGCGCGAAGTCACCCTTGTACTCGTCGCAAGGCTCGTATGCGTTTTGGCTGCTGCCGTCAATGTTCGCTTTTCCTACGAATGTCACTCCGTTGTCCCAGCTTACGCTTGTAAGCTCGCCCAGAGGGTAGTTGCTTTTGTGGCTATTGGCATTCTTGTCCGAAGGGTTCAGGTGGTGCAGGTCACAGTAGGCATTGTTTTTTGTGCCTCCCCACCAGCTTTTTGCCACGCTGTGCTCAATGTTCATTCCCGATACAGCTTCACCTTTACTGCCGAAATAGCGTTTCTCGCTGGAGTACATGTCGAGCACGCGTCTCTGCCCGTTTTCAACAACTGCATCGGTTGTGTAGAACGCGCCCCAAGTGCTGCTGCTTCCGCTTCCGTAGCTTATCTGCTCATGGTTCTTTATGAGATTGTAGAGTGCAGTCTTGAGAGCCGCGCCTCCCTTTGTGCCGTCAATGCTTTCGTAATATTCAGCCTGGGCTGTAGCATTGATTATGAAAATGTGCAGCAGTACTGCAAGTGTAAGAATTCTTTTCTTTATCATTTTGTCTTTTTTATAATGCGATGCAAAGTTAAGCGTTATTGTCGATTTGCAGTTATCTGTCTTATTCCTTTTCGCCGAAGCAGAGGTCGCCGGCGTCGCCAAGTCCGGGGACAATGTATGCGTGCTCGTTCAGTATCGGGTCAATGGCTGCGCAATATAGTATCGTCTCTTCTGGAAAGTGTGAAATGACATAGTCTACTGCCTGCTGGCTGGCAATTACGCAGGCAAAGATTGTCTTTGCCGGTGTACCCTTGGTGTGCAGCGCGCGCAGCGACAGGTTTGCACTGATGCCTGTAGCAAGCATCGGGTCGGTAAGGATAAGGGTCTTGCCATCGAGGCGTGGCGATGCAAGATATTCAACAATTACATCGAACTCATTCTCCGATGTGTACTTGCGGTAAGCCGAAACGAAGGCATTCTCGCAATGGTCGAAGTAGTTGTGGAAGCCTGTGTGCAAGGGCAGGCCGGCGCGGAGTATTGTGCCGAGCACGATATCGTCGGCAGGAACATTCTCTACGGCCTCGCTGTTCGGGGTCTGTATCTTCTTTCTGGCATATGAGAGCTCCTTGCTTATCTCGTATGCCATAATCTCGCCAATGCGCTCGATGTTGCGGCGGAAACGCATCTGGTCGTTCTGTACTTCAATGTCGCGAATCTCTGAAATGAACTGGTTCAGGATTGTGTTGTTCTCGGAAAGATTGATTATTTTCATTGGTGTAGCTCTGTTTGTTGTCGCGAAGATAACAATTTTAACCGTTGCTTTATATATTTTTATTGAACAGCTTCTTAATTCTTGAAAATATTTTCTTCAAAGAGTCGTATGCTCCGCCAAATTCAAGTGTTATAAACTTGGCAGTATGAGTTCAAACATCTTCTATGAAATATGAAAATTTTCCCAAAATTCATTTTGTCAACGATGATTGTGAATATCTTGATTTTTGAAAGTGATTTTTGACTTTCTTTTATCAGGTTTTGTGGTTTTGCGGTTGAAAAATGTCAAAATATGTTTATTTGAAAAGGTGAAAAAGTATTAAAAAGAGGCAAAAACAGCCTTTTTTGCGGTAATTAAAGAAAAATTTCTTTAATTGGCTTTATGGATTAAATAAAAAGATATATATTTGCACTTGGAGAACTTCGGCAAGTTCTACTAAAAGGAATTTTCCGAGTACTCAAAAGTGATAGAAAAAAGAAATATTAATCAATAACTTATTTTTATAATTATGGCAACATTAGATCTTACCAAGTATGGTATTACCGGTGCTGTAGAGGTGCTTCACAACCCCTCTTACGAACAGCTTTTTGCTGAGGAGACAAAGCCCGGTCTTGAGGGTTTCGAGGTTGGTCAGGTTACAGAACTTGGCGCAGTCAATGTAATGACAGGTGTTTACACCGGCCGTTCTCCTAAGGACAAGTTCATTGTTAAGGACGCTACATCAGAGAACACAGTATGGTGGACATCAGAGGAGTACAAGAACGATAACAAGCCTGTAACAACAGAGGCTTGGAACGTGCTCAAGGAAATTGCTACAAAGGAACTTTCAAACAAGAGACTTTTCGTTGTTGACGCATTCTGCGGTGCAAACCCTGCAACACGTCTGAAAGTACGCTTCATCATGGAGGTTGCTTGGCAGGCTCACTTCGTTACAAATATGTTCATCCGTCCTACAGCTGAGGAACTTGAGGCATTCGGTGAGCCCGACTTCATCGTTTACAACGCTTCTAAGGCAGCAGTTGAAAACTACAAGGAGCTTGGCTTGAACTCTGAGACTGCAGTCGTATTCAACCTTACATCAAAGGAGCAGATTATCCTCAATACATGGTATGGCGGTGAGATGAAGAAGGGTATGTTCTCAATGATGAACTACTACCTGCCACTTCAGGGTATCGCTTCAATGCACTGTTCTGCAAACACAAACGAGAAGGGCGAGACAGCTATCTTCTTCGGTTTGTCAGGTACAGGAAAGACTACTCTTTCAACAGACCCGAAGCGCATGCTTATCGGTGACGACGAGCACGGCTGGGACGACGATTCAGTATTCAACTTCGAGGGCGGTTGCTACGCAAAGGTTATCAACCTTGACAAAGAGAGCGAGCCGGACATCTTCAACGCTATCAAGCGCGATGCCCTTCTCGAGAACGTGACTGTTGATGCAAACGGAAAGATTGACTTCGCCGACAAGAGCGTAACTGAGAACACACGTGTTTCTTACCCAATCAACCACATCAACAACATCAAGCCAGGTTCAATGGCAGCTCCTGCAAAGAAGGTTATCTTCCTTTCAGCTGACGCATTCGGTGTATTGCCTCCGGTTTCTATCCTGAACCCAGAGCAGACTCAGTACTACTTCCTCAGCGGCTTCACCGCTAAGTTGGCTGGTACAGAGCGCGGTATCACTGAGCCTACTCCAACATTCTCTG
>CAZAIM010000136.1:0-4437 GCA_964485215.1 uncultured Bacteroidaceae bacterium
GTATCAAGTATATCGATTACAAGGATCCTGAATTCTTGAAGAAGTTCTTGAACGAGCAGGGTAAGCTTCTGCCCCGTCGCATCACCGGTACTTCATTGAAGTTCCAGCGTCGTATTGCTCAGGCTGTTAAGCGTGCACGTCACTTGGCTTTGCTGCCTTTTGTTACTGATATGATGAAATAATAGGAGGAATAATTATGGAGCTTATATTGAAAGAAGATGTAATCAACTTGGGTTACAAAGACGATATCGTTAAGGTAAAGGACGGTTATGGCCGTAATTATTTGATTCCGACAGGAAAGGCTGTTATTGCTACTGAGTCTGCAAAGAAGGTGCTTGCAGAGAACTTGAAGCAGCGTGCTCACAAGTTGGCTAAGATTAAAGCCGATGCAGAAGAGCTTGCAAAGAAACTCGAGACTGTTTCTCTGACAATTGCTGCTAAGGTGAGCGCAAATGGTGCTATCTACGGTTCTGTAGGTGCTATCCAGGTTGCAGAGGAGCTTGCAAAGCTTGGTTTTGAAATCGATCGCAAGATTATCGTTGCTACAGCAAAGGAACTCGGTTCGTACACTGCTACTGTAAAACTCCACAAAGAGGTGGTGGCAAATGTTCCCTTTACAGTTGTTGCTGAGGCTGAATAATTTAGCAATTGGTTGATTTGTATAGAGTGGCGGTACTTTGTGCTGTCACTCTTTTTTTGTTTCTTTTGTCTTTTTCAATAATATGTAATTTTGATGTGCAGATTTGCATAATATTGAAAAATGGCATATCTTCGCATTGGATAATGGTGTAACCGCCACCGACGGTGGCGGTTAGTAAAAGGGAATCCGGTCAGAATCCGGAGCTATACCCGTAGCTGTAGGTTCCAGTAAAAACCCAGGCATTCTGTTGTCACTGCCCCTTGTGGGTGGGAAGACGCTTGGGCGGAACGAGCCAGAAAACCTGCCTTGTCCTTTATGTTTTATACAAACCCCGGGTAAGGGTTTTATAGACTTTGATTATGCAAAACAGGTTTTTCCTTTTGTTGTGCGCAATAGGTGCTGCCTTTGCTCCTTTGCTGCTATGTGCCCAGGAGAACGACTCGTTGAGTTATGTTCTGGATGAAGTTGTGACTGTTGCGGATAGCCCGACAGGAGCTGAAAATTCTGTCGTTCCGTTGCAAAGAATGAATAGTCTTGATGTCACTCGTTATGGTCAGCAGAATGTTTCTGAGGCGTTGAGACTGATGCCGGGTGTTCTTGTTCAGGATTATGGCGGTGTCGGTGGCCTCAAGGCTGTGTCTGTGCGTGGGCTTGGTGCCAAGCATACGGCTGTCAGTTATGATGGAGTGGTGGTCTCTGATGCCCAGAGCGGAATGGTTGACCTTGGTCGCTTTGCGTTAGATAACATTTTTGATGTAACGCTTATTGTGGGTCAGGATGACGGGTTTATGTTGCGTACGGCTCGTGAATATTCCCTGCCTTCGCTTGTGTTGATGAGAAGTTCGTGGGCTTCGGATGATGGAGAATTGCCGTTCCCGTCCGGCACTGCTTCGTCTGTGAAATTACAGGGCGGTTCGTTCGGACTTGCCGGATTATCGGCCCGCAGCGGCTATTATGTCGGTGAATGTGGGTTTGCGGCCTCTCTTGCCGGAAATTATCTGCGCAGTGATGGAATGTACCCATTTACTCTTGTTAATGGTGCTCTGTCGTCGCGCGAGAAACGCAGAGGCGGCGATGTTGAGTCGTTGATGCTCGAGGGCAATGTCAGGGCGGATGTGCTTGGTGGGAGGTTGCATGCAAAACTCTATTACTATGATTCGGAGCGTGGCTTGCCTGGTGCTGTAAATCTTTATAATAAGGATAACTGGGAACGCCTTTGGAACAGGAATTTCTTTGCGCAGGCTGCATATGAACGTGCTTTGTCGGGCAATATTGATATGCGGGCTGTTGTCAAATATGACCGCAATTATTCGCGCTACAAGGAGGTGAACAAGAATTATGCCTCAGGCGAGCAGGTTGACGAGAACCGCCAGGACGAATATTATCTTTCATTGGCTATAGGTGGCGATAGGTTGAAAGGCTTTCGGTGGTCTGTGGCTTCTGATGTTTCGTATGCTACATTGGAGAACAATTTCGAGAACAGCAAATCGCCGCGTCGTCTGTCTTCGTATACGGTGTTCGTGGCCAGCTATCGTTGGGATGTGGCAACGGTTGTCGGCTCTCTTCTTGCAACATATATAAAGGATGAGGTCTGCGATGGCGTTGCTCCTTCTCCGTTCAAGAGGCTTTCGCCTGCACTTTCGGTTTCGGTAAGGCCATTGTGGTGGTATCGCTGGTTTATGCTGCGTGTATCGTTTAAGGATTCCTATCGTGTTCCCACGTTCGCCGACCTCTACTATTTGCGTATGGGTAATACGGCTTTAAAACCCGAGAGGGCGACGCAATATAATGTTGGTATGACTTGGCTGGGCGGCTTTGATGTTTCGGGTATCGCAAATAGGATTACAGTTACCGCCGATGCATATTATAATAATGTACGTGACAAGATTGTTGCGCTGCCTACCATGTATATATGGCGTATGATGAACTTTGGTAAGGCGGATATCTTCGGTGCTGATGTAAGTGTATCGTTGCATTCGGGACTTTCAAAGAGGTTGGCCTTGCAGGCTGATGCAGCCTATTCATGGCAGCATGCAATTGACGTGACCGACGGGTCGGCAAAGAACTATCGTCATCAGCTGCCGTATACTCCGGCTCATTCGGGTAACTTTTCTCTGACGCTCGAGAATCCTGTTGTCGATGTTACATATATGTTCGCTGCTGTTGGCGAACGTTATATGCTGCTGCAGAATACCAGGCAAAATAGGATGCCTGGCTATGTGGAGCATTCGTTTGTCCTGAACAAGGAGATTAATGTGAAAAATGCAAAGCTGCATTTGCAGGGCAAACTCATGAATGTGGGTAATGAGCAGTATGAGGTTATTCGCTATTATCCCATGCCTGGTTTCTCATGGCAAGTCTCGGCTGGTGTCAAATTCTAACCTTAAAATATTTATATTATGAAAACAAGTGTAAGGGTTCTGTTTCTTATGGCGGCGTTCTTTTCTTTTGCCGCGTGTTCCGATGATGACAACTCGGCTTCTGGACCGGAAAATCCGGCAGGCGATGTCTATTATGTGCTCAATTCGGGTGACTGGAAAAGCAATAATTCATCGTTGACAATGTATGATGCGGCTACAGGTACTGTCACTCAGGGTTATTTCGAGCTTCAGAATGGGCGTAGTCTTGGTAACACTGCGAATGATGTTATTGTGTATGGCTCCAAGATGTATATCGCAGTAGCGGGAGAGTCTACTATTGAGGTGACAGCCTTGGATGCCAAATCGATTAAACAGATAGAGTGCGGCGCGCAGCCACGGTATCTTGCCGCTTATGACGGTAAGGTTTATGCGACATATTACGATGGCTATGTGGCGCGAATAGATACGGCTTCCTTTGAGGTTGAAGCCAAAGTCAAGGTGGGGCGTAATCCTGAACAGCTGGCTGTCTGTGACGGTAAACTGTTTGTTGCGAACTCCGGCGGAATGGATTATAATACGGAAGTTGGCTATGACAATACGGTTTCTGTCGTTGACCTTGCTTCGTTTGAGGAAATCGAAAAAATAGAAGTTGTGTTGAATCCTGCGAATGTTGTCTCCGACGGCAAAGGCGTTTATGTTGCTTCATACGGCAATTATGCCGATGTTCCAAGTGCTTTGCAGTACATATCTTCAGACGGTCTTTTTTATGACTTGCCTGATGCGTGCAGCCAGATGACAGAAATCTGCTACAATTCCGGTGTCCTTTATGGTTTTCTTTCGCAGTATGATGCCAATTGGAATGTAACAATCACATATATATCATACGGGCGTGCTGCTAATGTGGTGGATTCTCCCTGGATAAAAGAAAACGATTTGCCTGTCCCTTATAAGGTTTGTGCTGCAAGTAAATATGTTTGTGTGACTGCGTCCGATTATATGAACGACGGTGATGTCTATTTGTACGACAAGGATGGTATGCTAGTCTCGAAGTTTGCAGCAGGGCTTAATCCGGTGAAGGTGGTTTCGGTGAATTGAATATTCTATTATATATAAAAATATAGAGCGCGCTCTATATTTTTATATATTTGGCAACTATTTGTGATAATTGAAATATTTTCCGTTTCTTTTGATAAAAATAGTTGCTAAATTTTTATTTTAAATAAATAATCTATATTTTAGCCAGGCAATAGCGGTGCAAGCACTCTGCCTTTTGATGAATGCGATATGCTTTATCGGGCTTGTTGATGAAAGCAGAGTGGTGGTTTTTTGAGAAAAATGGTGCATTTTTATGATAATTGCGTGGTTTTTTCACGTAATTAATTTTTTCTCTTCGATTTTTGAATTTTTCTTTTGAAAAAGTTTGGTATTATCAAAAAT
>CAZAIM010000137.1:0-4307 GCA_964485215.1 uncultured Bacteroidaceae bacterium
CATAAAAACAAAGATAATATTTTTTTATTTACCCACACCTTTTTGCTACTGAACCCATTGCTTATTGAGTGCAGAGGCGTAGATGGAGCTGTTTATTCAAATGTGAATTCAAGCTGTTTGGGTTCTTCTCCAAGGAGGTTGAACGAGATACGGTGGTGGGGCGTTGTTCCGTATTCGCGTATTGCTGCGCGGTGTTTGGCGGTGGGGTAGCCCTTGTTGCTGTGCCAGTCGTACATAGGATATTCCTGAGCAAGGCGCATCATATAGTCGTCGCGGTAGGTCTTGGCAAGTATCGACGCTGCTGCAATGCTCATGAATGTGGCGTCGCCTTTTACCACAGTGTTGTGTGGTATGCCGGGGTAGGGGGTGAACTTGTTGCCGTCAATGAGGAGGTGCTGCGGACGGGTCTTAAGGCCATCGACGGCACGGTGCATTGCAAGGATTGACGCACGCAGGATATTAATCTTGTCTATTTCGGCTGCTGTTACTATGCCTACAGACCAGGCTATCGCATCGCGCTCTATAATCTCACGCAGCTGGTAGCGTTGCGATTCGGTGAGCTGTTTCGAGTCGTTGAGCAGTCCGTTGCTGAAATCGGGCGGCAGTATGACTGCGGCTGCATATACGTCACCGGCCAGACATCCGCGTCCTGCTTCGTCGCAGCCTGCTTCTATTATTCCTTCAGTTTGATAGGGTCTAAGCATTATGAAAACATTTTGGCAGCTCTTTCAATGCCTGTGATAAGTTTGTCAACTTCTTCCTTTGTGTTGTACACCGCAAATGATGCGCGCGCAGTGCCGGGAATTCCCAGGGTATCGATGAGCGGTTGTGCACAATGGTGTCCGGTACGTATCGCTATGCCAAGGCGGTCGAGAATGGTACCAAGGTCGGCCGGGTGTATGTCGCCTACAAGGAATGAGACGGCAGCTCCGTCGGGCTGGCCAAAGATGCGCATTCCGGGAATACCATTGAGTTGTTCTACTGCATAGCGTGTAAGGCTCTGCTCATGCTCTGCAATATTCTCAAGGCCTATGCTGTTCACCCATTCAAGTGCCTTGCCCAGTGCTATTGCACCGGTGTAGTCGGGTGTTCCGGCCTCGAACTTGTAGGGCAGTTCGTTGAATGTGGTCTTTTCGAAGCGTACGCTTTTTATCATTTCTCCTCCACCGTGGTAGGGTTGCATTCCGTTGAGCCATTTCTCCTTGCCGTACAGCACTCCTATTCCTGTTGGGGCATACACTTTGTGGCCGCTGAAGACGAAGAAGTCTGCATCGAGCTGCTGCACGTCGATAATGGTGTGAGGTGTACTCTGTGCTCCGTCAATGAGCACAGGAACTCCGTTGCTGTGGGCTATGCCTATAATCTCTTTTACGGGGTTGGTGATACCAAGTACGTTCGATACGTGTGTAACGCTGACAAGGCGTGTCCTTTCGTTGAAGAGGCTCTTGTATGTATCAAGGTCGAGTGTGCAGGCATCGGTGAGCGGTATTATGCGGAGAGTAATTCCTATGCGGTCGCGCAGCATTTGCCAGGGGACGATGTTGCTGTGGTGTTCCATGGCCGAGATGATTACTTCGTCGCCGCTTTTGAGGAATGTGTTGCCGAATGATGCCGCTACAAGGTTGATGCTTTCCGTTGTTCCCCGGGTGAAGATTATTTCGTTGCTGTGGGCTGCACCTATGAATTGCTGCACGGTGTGGCGTGCTCTTTCCATTGCTTCTGTGGCAACTTGCGAGAGGTGATGTACTCCACGGTGTACATTGGAGTTTATGGTGCTGTATACACGGCCTATCTCATCTATCACGCATTGGGGCTTTTGTGTTGTTGCCGCATTGTCGAGGTAGATTAGCGGTTTCCCGTATACTGTCTGTTCCAGTATAGGGAACTCTTTGCGTATATCTTCGGGGTTGAACATATTATTATTCGGCATTACTTGCAAAGGTTGCAGCTCTTGCATTTGTTGAGTTCGCCGCGGAAGCGTTTCTCAACGAGCATATGCAGCCTTTCCTGCAGGGCTGTTATGTTTATCTTCTCAATTACTTCGCCGGCAAATGCGTACATAAGCAGGTGGCGTGCCTCGTCGGCCGGAATACCTCGCTGCTGCATGTAGAAAAGAGCATTCTCGTCGAGTTGCCCCACAGTTGAACCGTGGCTGCACTTTACATCGTCGGCATATATCTCCAACTGTGGCTGTGCATACATCCGTGCGCAGCTTGTGAGGCAGAGATTACGGTTTGTCTGTTCCGAGACTGTCTGTTGTGCTCCGGGCTTAATAAGCATCTTGCCGGCAAATATACCGGTCGACTCGTCGTCGAGTATATATTTATAGAGTTCGTTGCTTGTGCAGTGGGCAACCTTGTGCTCTACAAGCGTGTGGTTGTCGATGTGCTGTTTCTTGTCGCCTATGGCAAGGCCGTTGATGCTTGTCTCTGCACCTTCGCCCTCAAGGCTCACTCCGATGGTGTTGCGTGTGAAGCCGTTAGTAAGGGTTATGTTGCTGTGGCTGAAACGGCTGTGTGCATTTTGCCGGACATAGAGCGCGGAGACTCTTGTGTTGCTTTCAGAGGTCTCTTCAATTTCGTTAAGTTCGAGTTCTGCACCTTCGCCCAGGAATATCTCGGTTACCTGTGTCGAGAGTGAACGTTTCTCCTGGGAGGTGTGGTCGCAGAGCAGTATGCTTGCATGGCTGTATGGAGCAAGTACTATGAGCATTCTTCTGTTCGACATAAGCTCAACGTTGCTTCTCAACAGTGATATGACCTGTATGGTCTCCTTCAGCTTGCACTCCTTGGGTATGTAGAGCAGAAGACCGTCCTGCGCAAAGGTTGTGTTGAACTGTGTGATGCTGTCGCCTTTCTCTGCCAGCTTGTTGTAGTATGGTTCAATGAGTGAGGGGTTTTGAGCAGCAATCTCGTTGAGACTGCCTATTATGACCCCTTGCGGCAGTTCTGTGCTGTTGTTTTCCGAGGCAACGAAGGTGTCGTTGACGATGTATGCCTTGCATGTCTTCAGGTTGGGTACGTCGCAGCTGAAATGGCTGTTGCCGATTGCTGCATTTACACGCCCGAGATTCATTCCGTAATTCTCGTCGAACTGCTTGGCTATGCCGGTGTGCAGCCACTCCTCGTCTTTCGGTGTGGGAAACCCCGACCGGCAGAAGATTTGGAATGCCTTTTCGCGTTCACTGTTAAGGATGTCTGCGCAAGGCTCTTCGATGAGTCTTCTGTTGCTGTTGAATATATCTATGTACTGCTGTTCCTGGCTCATTGCGGGTTTTCATTTTTTATCCAGTCATAACCGCGCTCTTCGAGCTCCATTACGAGTTCCGGGCCTGCGGTCTTTACTATTCTGCCGTTGTAGAGAACGTGTACTATGTCGGGCTTTATATAGTCGAGTAGCCTCTGGTAGTGTGTTATGACGATACTCGACGTATCGGGACGCTTGAGCTTGTTTACTCCGTCGGCAACAATGCGGAGGGCATCGATATCGAGGCCCGAATCGGTTTCGTCAAGAATGCTCAGTGTAGGTTCGAGCATTGCCATCTGGAATATTTCGTTACGCTTCTTCTCTCCACCGCTGAAGCCTTCGTTGACAGAACGGTTTGCTAGCTTGCTGTCAAGGTTCACCATAGCACGTTTCTCGCGCATCATCTTGAGAAAGTCCGTGGCACTCATAGGCTCTTGTCCAAGATATTGTCTCTTGGCATTTATGGCAGCCCGCATAAAGTTTGTGATGCTTACCCCTGGTATTTCCACCGGGTACTGGAACGAAAGGAAAAGGCCTTCGTGGCTTCTGTTTTCGGGTGATAGCTCGAGCAGATTCTTTCCCTTGTAGATTATTTCGCCCTCGGTGACGGTGTATGCAGGGTGTCCTGCAAGAACATTGCTCATGGTGCTTTTTCCCGAGCCGTTGGGGCCCATTATAGCGTGTACCTCTCCGGCTTTAATGGTGAGGTTTATTCCTTTTAGTATCTCTTTGCCATCAATAGTGGCATGCAGGTTCTTTATTTCGAGTAGATTTTCCATAATCATTATCTTTATCAGCCGACTGCGCCTTCGAGCGAGACGCTTAGCAGTTTCTGTGCCTCGACGGCAAATTCCATCGGGAGCTTGTTGAGTACCTCTTTTGCATATCCGTTTACAATGAGGCCTATTGCCTCCTCTGTGCCTATGCCGCGCTGGTTGCAGTAGAACAGCTGGTCCTCAGAGATTTTTGAGGTGGTTGCCTCGTGCTCCACTATCGCGCTGTTGTTGTGTATGTCCATGTAGGGGAAGGTGTGGGCACCGCATTTGTCGCCAAGCAGCAGT
>CAZAIM010000138.1:0-4273 GCA_964485215.1 uncultured Bacteroidaceae bacterium
GGACGTAGGGGTCGGGCGTTCGAGTCGCCTCATTCCGACAAAAGGCGACAAACGAGTATTTTCGTTTGTCGTTTTTTCTTTTTTTGTCGCTGTAAGTACTTGAAAACGAGCATATTCTTGTGTTAGAAGTGTTGTTGTTTTGTGTGGCGTGAGAATGAGTAGGGGGCATCCTCGGGCAATGTGCCTCGGTTGAGGTTGGGTGTGTCTTGCATCTCGAACTTAATATTTGCCCCTTGCTGCAGTGTTCCGTATTTTATGTAGTTGCGGTTGTGCTTTTTGCCATTGAGCTGCATATGGCCTATATATATGTTCTCTTTGCTGTTTTGTGGTGCGCTGATGTTTACTCTGTTCCCGTTCTCAAGGTGAAGCGTCGCTTGCTTGAAGAGTGGTGTTCCCAATACATATTCGTCGCTGCCCGGACATACGGGGTAGAAGCCTAATGAGGAGAAGACGTACCAAGCCGATGTCTGGCCGTTGTCTTCGTCACCGCAATATCCGTCGGGGGTGGGGGAGTACATTCGTTCCATCACTTGCCTCAGATGGTATTGTGCTTTCCAGGGTACACCGGCGTAGTTGTAGAGGTATATCATGTGCTGTGCCGGCTGGTTGCCGTGGGCGTAGTTCCCCATGTCCATAACTGTCATCTCGCGTATTTCGTGTATGGGGAATCCATAATAGCTGTCGTCGTAAAGGGGCGGAGTGGCAAATACGGAGTCGAGCATTTGTGTAAATTCCTTTCGGCCACCCATAAGTTCTATCAGCCCCTCAATGTCGTGGAACACCGACCAGGTGTAGTGCCAGCTGTTTCCCTCGGTGAAGCAGCCTCCCCATTTGAGTGGCGAGAAGTTCTCTTCGAATGTTCCGTCAGCTTTCCGGCCACACATCAGCCTGTATTCCTTGCGGAACAGGTTGCGGTAGTTCAACGCTCTTTTCTCAAGCTCGCGCTGTTCACTTTCCGGGCGGCCAAGAGCCTTTGCTACTTGCAGTATGCACCAGTCGTTGTAGGAATACTCGAGCGTGCGTGCTGCATTCTCGTTGATTCCGGCATCGCAGGGTATGTATCCAAGGCGGTTGTACAGTTCGTGTCCCAGACGTCCTGTAGATGAAATGGTAGGGTGCACTGCTGCCGTACCGTGTTGCAGGCCTTTGTACAGTTTCTCTGAGTCGATGTTCCCGATTCCTTTCAGAAAGGCATCGGCAAGTACCGATGCGGAGTTGTTGCCTATCATGCAGTTACGGTGTCCGGGGCTGGCCCATTCGGGGAAGAAACCGCTTTCGAGATATGCGTTGAGTAGCCCCTCCTGTATCTCGGCATTTACCGATGGATAGAGGAGGTTGAGCAGTGGGAAGAGGGCACGGAATGTGTCCCAGAATCCGGTGTCGGTGTACATGTATCCCGGCATGGTCTTGCCGTTGTAGGGGCTGTAGTGTACTATTGTGCCGTCGGGGGCAGTCTCGTAGAACTTGCGTGGGAAGAGCAGTGAGCGGTAGAGGCAGGAATAGAATGTGCATACCTGCTCTTCGCTGCCACCATCGATATCGATGCGTCCAAGAACTTTGTTCCAACATTCACAGCCTTCCTCCTTGATTGTGTCGAACGGCTTGTCCGATAGTTCGTGCAGATTAAAAAGTGCCTGTTCGGGGCTTATGAACGATGATGCCACACGGGCGTGCACCTTTTCGCCTTTTGCAGTGGTGAATCCTATGACTGCTCCTGTGTGGAAGTTGTTCTGTTGCAGGATGTTGTCGGCAAGCTGTGGCGAAGCCTTCGGTCTGTCGGCCGAGAATGTGCCTGTATATTCGAATGGTTTGTCGAACTCTATTACGAAGTAGTTGCGGAAGTTCTCGGGTACGCCGCCGCTATTGCGTGTGGTGTAGCCTATAATCCTGTTCTCGCCTGGTATAATCTCAATCTGCGAGCCTTGGTCATAGGCGTCGACGACAATGTGCGACTCGCCTTCGGGGAAGGTGAAGCGGAACATGGCGGCTCTTTCTGTGGTTGTAATCTCTGTGGTTATGTCGTAGTCGGCAAGATATACTTTGTAGTAGTGCGGTTGTGCCTCTTCCCCTTTGTGCGAGAACCAGCTGGCGCGCTCCTCCTCGTTCATCGTGGGCTTGCCGGTGACCGGCATAAGGGAGAACTGCCCGTAGTCGTTAATCCAGGGGCTGGGCTGGTGCGTCTGCTCAAACCCGTATATCTTGTGTGAGGTATATGTGTACTGCCATCCGTCCCCCATGCTGCCGGTACGCGGTGTCCAGAAGTTCATTCCCCAGGGTCGGGCAATTGCCGGGTATGTGTTTCCTGCCGACAACTCGAACGAGGATTGTGTTCCCATCAAGGGATTTACGTATTGTACATAGTCGCGTGTTCCTTTCTCGGCCTCTTGTGCATTGGCTGTTGTTGCAATTGCCAGCAACAGGGCTGTTATAATCTTCTTTATCTTCATAGTATGCAATTGTAGTGCGAATATATAAAAAGTACGTCTCGTGCAATGGAACTGTGTGAGAAAATGTGCGCATTCGGCCTGTTTTTTCCCCTTTGCAGGCTGCACGATTATGTGTTCTGCAAAAAAATAGCTATCTTCGCGTCCTCATAAGCAGTGAATAGCTTCTTTAATCGGGAAAACAGGTATAGATATATGGTTTCAGTTGACGGATTGGCAGTTGAGTTTGGAGGAACAACGCTTTTCAGCGATGTCTCTTTTGTGATAAACGAGAAGGATCGCATTGCCCTTATGGGCAAGAACGGCGCAGGCAAAAGTACTTTGCTGAAGATTCTTGCCGGTGTGCGTACGGCTTCGCGTGGTACGGTATCGGCTCCAAAGGATACAGTCATAGCCTACTTGCCCCAGCATCTTATGACGGAGGATGGCCGTACTGTCTTCGAGGAGGCTTCGCAGGCGTTTGCCCATCTTTACGAAATGGAGGCGGAATTGGACCGTTTGAACAATGAACTTGCCACTCGCACCGACTATGAGAGCGACGATTATATGTCGTTGATTGAGGAGGTGGCGACAAAGAGCGAGAAGTTCTATGCTATTGACATGACCCATTTTGAGGAGGATGTAGAGAAGACGCTCCTTGGCCTTGGCTTCGAGCGCAAGGACTTCGGTCGTCAGACAAGCGAGTTCAGCGGTGGCTGGCGTATGCGCATTGAACTTGCGAAGATGCTTCTGCGTAACCCCGATGTTCTGCTGCTCGACGAGCCTACGAATCATCTCGACATAGAGTCTATCGGCTGGCTCGAGGAGTTCCTCATAAGCAACGGTAAGGCTGTAGTTGTGATAAGCCACGACCGCAAGTTTGTCGATAACATAACCACGCGCACCATCGAGGTTACTATGGGGCGCATATATGACTACAAGGTCAACTACTCGCAATATCTTGTACTGCGTGCCGAACGCCGTCAGCAGCAGATGAAGCAGTGGGAAGAGCAGCAGAAGATGATTCAAGAGACCAAGGATTTCATAGAGCGTTTCAAGGGCACCTATTCCAAGACGTTGCAGGTGCAGAGCCGTGTGAAGATGCTCGAGAAACTGGAAATAATAGAGGTTGACGAGGAGGATACTTCGGCTCTCAGGCTGAAGTTCCCGCCCTCTCCGCGTGCCGGACAGTACCCGGTGATAATGGATGGTGTAGGCAAGGCTTTTGGTGAGAAGAGGGTATTTTCGGGTGCTACGCTTACTATTGAACGTGGCGACAAGGTTGCCTTCGTGGGTCGTAACGGCGAGGGCAAGTCGACGCTTGTGAAATGTATAATGAAGGAACTTGAGCATGAGGGCTCACTGCAGCTTGGGCATAATGTGCAGATAGGCTACTTTGCACAGAATCAGGCATCGCTGCTCGACGAGGAACTGACGGTGTTCCAGACAATAGATGATGTGGCAAAGGGCGAGATACGTAACAAGATACGCGACCTGCTTGGTGCCTTCATGTTTGGGGGAGAGGCTAGCACAAAGAAGGTTAAGGTGCTGTCGGGTGGTGAACGTACACGCTTGGCGTTGCTGAAACTGCTGCTTGAACCTGTGAACCTTCTTATTCTCGATGAACCTACCAACCACCTCGACCTGAAGACTAAGGATATTCTCAAACAGGCCTTGCAGGATTTCGACGGTACGCTTGTATGTGTGAGTCACGACCGTGACTTCCTCGACGGGCTTGTGACAAAGGTCTATGAATTCGGCCACGGCAAGGTGCGCGAGCATCTTTGCGGTGTCTATGAGTTCCTTGCTGCAAAGAAAATGGAGGAACTGAGCGAACTGGAGAGGAAGTG
>CAZAIM010000139.1:0-4245 GCA_964485215.1 uncultured Bacteroidaceae bacterium
GCTGCTGACCGGTCTGGCCACGGGCATAGAATGTACGCGATACCTGAGCACCACCGAATGAACGGTTAGCCAAAAGACCGCCATACTCGCGTGCAAAAGGAACGCACTGGGCTACACACTGGTCGATGATAGCACCTGACACCTCGGCCAAACGGTGTACGTTAGCCTCACGTGCACGATAGTCGCCACCCTTGATTGTATCGTAGAAAAGACGATATACAGAGTCACCGTCGTTCTGATAGTTCTTCGCAGCATTTATACCACCCTGTGCAGCAATAGAGTGTGCACGGCGTGGAGAATCCTGTATACAGAAGTTAAGGACATTGAAACCCATTGCACCAAGAGATGCGGCTGCAGAAGCACCTGCAAGACCTGTACCCACAACAATGATGTCCAACTTACGTTTGTTGGCTGGATTCACCAATTTCTGGTGTGCCTTATAGTTAGTCCATTTTTCAGCCAATGGGCCTTCGGGAATTTTAGAATCCACTTTTACTGAACTTATTTTAGCCATAATATAATGATTTTATGTTTTTAGAACGAATAGTTATTAACAGCCACCACAGCAAGTATCCTTAACAACCTCTGCTGTTGCAGGAGAGATAACGCCGAGCGCACCTGCTACAACAACCGCAAGGAAACCAAGAATAATGAGAGTAACGACCAGGTTGCCGAGCTTCTTCCAACGGCAGAACCAGACCTTGTTATTGATACCCAAAGTCTGCATTGCGCTCCAGAAGCCGTGTGTCAGGTGGAACCAGAGAGCAGCAAGCCAAATAACATAGAGTGCTACATAGACAGGGCACTTGAATGTGTTGATGATGTGGTAAACACCATCCTGAGCGTGTACAATGTCAACATTCATACCCATCATGTGCAGAACCTCTGGAAGCTGCATCTTCGCCCAGAAGTTGAACAAGTGAAGACCCATACCAAGGATGACAACAATACCGAGAGCAAGCATATTCTGCGATGCCCAAGAGACACCCTTAGGCCTTTCGGCAACAGCGTAACGCTGCGAGCCGCGTGCCTTTCTGTTCTGCAAAGTAAGAATGAAAGCATAGATGAAATGCACAATTACAAGAACTGCAAGGCCTGCAGTTCCCACCAATGCATACCAGTTAGCTCCCAAGAACTCACAAATTGCGTTGTAACCATCGGCGCTGATGATAGCAACCAAGTTCATTGACATATGGAAAAGAAGGAAGAGTACAAGGGCTGCGCCTGTAACACTCATTACTACCTTTCTTCCCACAGAAGATTTAAATAACCACATAATGAATTGATTTTAAATTATATAATAAATAAATAGTTCTTCAATTAATACCAATACAAATATCTGCAAACGGCAAAACAGGCGCAAACGGGCGTAATTATTTAGACCGTTTTACCCCTTAGAGAGCAATGCCAAATTCCGCAAAAATTCTAATCTGTCACAAAAATAAACTTTTTTTTATAAAAAACACCAAAAGGAATATTTTTTTATTCATTGCCACAAACAGGCACAATGGATATAACACGCCGAATGTATACAAATATGCCCTTCTGTTTCGAAAACAAAGTTAAAAAACATAACAATTGTGTTTGCAGTGCAATGCAGTTTTAGTACATTTGCCAAATACCGTGCATCACGAAGCGGCAATGAACAAATATAAAACTACATAAAATGGCGACTTTAAAAGAAAAAATCGGTTACGGCTTCGGAGATATGGCATCTTCGATGTTCTGGAAAGTGTTCGGCGCGTATCTGCCAATATTCTACACTAACGTGTTCGGTCTCGACCTTGAACTTGCGGCAGTTCTGTTCCTTGTAACAAAACTATGGGATGCTGTGTCGGACCCCATGATGGGTATAATAGCCGACCGCACAAGCACAAAATGGGGAAAATACCGCCCTTATTTGCTATGGATTTCTATTCCGTTCGCAATTTCGGGAGTATTGCTCTTTACCACGCCCGACTGTGGCGACAGCGGAAAGAACATTTGGGCTTTCGCAACGTATATTCTTATGATGACAGTCTACACTGCCATAAATGTACCCTATGGTTCAATGCTTGGAGTGATGACCGATGACACTGATGAAAAGACCGTATTCTCATCGTACAGAATGTTCTTTGCCTACACAGGCTCTTTCCTGGTACTGGCATTCTGGGAACCCCTCTGCAACTTTTTTGCAGGAACAAGCGGCAAACTGACAAATGACCCGGCAGCCTGGCAAAGCGCGATGATTGTAGTGGGCATAATCTGCTTTGCACTCTTCATCCTTACGTTCAAGATGACAAGAGAGAGGCTTAAACCAAGCATAAAGAAGACAAGCGTCACAAAAGACCTGAAATCTCTGTTGCGCAACGGTCCCTGGTGGATTCTGCTCGGCGGTGTATTATTCTTTAACTTCTTCGGTGCAGTAAGATATGCAGTCATTCCCTACTTCTTCTCGACACAGATAGCCGAAGGGGCAACCATTTCGCTATTCTCATTCAGTTTCATTTTCTATGCCGGAATTTTCTTCACTATTGGAGAGATTGCCAACATGGCAGGTGTTGCAATAGCAACACCGATAACATTGAAAATAGGCAAGAAGAGCACATTCCTCTATTCTCTTTTCGCAATTATTGCATTGTGCATAGCATTCTACTTTACGCCGGCCGAGGGTAATGCAGCCTACTGGATGCTGCTTATCCTGCAAATAGCGATGGGTATATTCACCGGAATAATATCACCGCTTGTGTGGAGTATGTATGCCGACATATCGGACTATGCCGAACTGAAGTTCAAGACAGCATCGACCGGTCTTATATTCTCATCCTCATCAATGGCACAGAAGTTCGGAGGTGCATTCGGAACAGCAGCCGTGCTATGGCTCCTTGCAGCGTTCGGCTTCAACACATTCGCAACATCGAACATACAAGTCAAGGACGACAATGCCATAGAGGTATTTTTTACCGATGATATCGCCAGCAGCATCGACAACAACACGATGACAGAGAGACTGTTTGCAAACGGAAAAGACGGATATGTAGTGCCGCTTACGGCCGAGGCTGACGGCAAGGTATTGAGGCTGAGATTTGACGAGGGCGATGAATACGAGGGCAAACTTACTGTTACAATACCGGAAGGCAAGATAACACGCAAGAAGGACAGTGCTGTATTCACCGGCGAGGTTGAGTTCACTATTGACAAGGAGAATCAGGTGACAGACACGGGCGTAAAGACAACAACGCTCCAGTCGGCCGAGGCTATCGATGGTATAAGAATGCTTATGAGCTGGATTCCGGCAATAGTTGCAGCAATTTCAGCACTGTTCATCTTCATCTATCCGCTGACAACCAAACGGATGAAGGAGATAAACAGCGAACTGAGAAAGATTAGAGAGGCGTAAAACCCATGTAGCCCTAAAGAAACAAGCCCCTTTATTGAATTGCCCTCAAAGCTTAGCTAAGCTTTGAGGGCAATTCAATAAAGGAAACATCACCCTTAAATAAGCACACCACGATTACAACAAATTAATACCCCAAAACGAGAAAACGAGACATTTTTGCTAAAATTATATAAAAAGCAGAACATATATCAAGTAAAACAATACGGAATCAAAAAAATGTATACTTTTAACGCAGCCTGTGATTTAAAGGGTTCACTCATTGGCTGGCAATAACAACGAACCTGCGAAACAATTTATGAAAAGATTATTTACAACATTCATGACACTTGTTTTGTGCACAACGACAATGTTGGCGCAAGTGATTTTCTCAACCTCGTTCAATACCGAAGAGGAGTTCAACGCCTGGAGCGTTGTCAATGCAAACAATGATGACACGACTTGGAAATTCGACACATCGGGCGACCCATCGCACGTATTCTATTCATACAGCGGAACCACTGCTGCCGATGATTGGATGATATCGCCTGCTATCACGTCGTCAGAATCGGGCATGGCAGCAATCAGTTTTAAAGTAAAGGGAAGTTCATACACCGAAAAGATTGAGCTCTTCTGCGGCGATGCCCAGAATGTAGAGGCCATGACAACACGCGTAAGCGGGGTGCTGGAGTTGAAGGACAACATCACCAGCCATATATATATGGTAGAAGTCGAGGCCGGCAAACCTATTCACCTCGGGTTCAGGGCGTGCAGCGATGCCGACAAATGGCGTTTGTACCTCTGCGAGGTAAATGTACAGTTCACGACAAATCCGGGGTCAGCGGATATTCCCGGTTGTTATATGCCTCTAATCAAGAATAAAGAGTTGC
>CAZAIM010000140.1:0-4221 GCA_964485215.1 uncultured Bacteroidaceae bacterium
AGGAAAAATAGAGGACCCTGCAAAGGAGCTGCTTCTGAAGGCAAGGCAAGAATATGATGCAGGCAATTACAGTAATTCCAGACTGTTGATTGACAGTCTCTCGATTGCATATCCCAAGGCTTACAAGACACGGCGTGAAGCCGAGATTCTGCGACGTGAAGCAATGATAAGGGAGAAGGAGCGCGACCTCGTCTTCTTTAATGCCGAGGTGGTGCGTCTTCAGGAACAGGTTGCTGTAGCTACTCAGGAGTTTACTCTGAACAAGGATTCACGCTACCAGGATAAGGGCTATTTTACGCTGCCGTCACAGGCATTGTCCAAGAATGCCGGCAACTGCTTTCTGCGTGCGAGCGTAAATGAGGACGGAACAGCCTATATTGCATCGTTCTATCGTGGAAAGAAAATAGGCTACAATACAGTCAAGGTAACAGCCGGTGGCAGCTATGTGCAGTGTAGCAGGCCATTTACTTCAAAATCCTATCGTTCTTATGGGGTGCAGAATGAACGTTGCGACTACAAGCATGGCGAGGATGGCGGCATAATGGATTTCATTGCAATGTCCGACGGTCCTTTTAAAGTGGAACTGTCAGGAGGTGACGGAACATTCTCCTATACATTGCGGAGCGAAGATGCTGTTGCGGTTAAGAAAGCCGTAGAGCTTTCCAGGCTGTTGTGCGCGTTGGAAGAGACCCTGCTTTTGCGCGACGATGCTCAGGTTTCGCTCGACATTCTTCTTAAAGGCAAAGAGATTTCCGAGGCGGATGCTGCCGGGCAGCATATGTGATGGCAGGGGAGAAGGGCAACGAATATGTATAAGTCATAAATAAATTATGGAGAGCTGCTTCGAAGCGGCTCTCCATAATTTATTTATAGTATCAGCAGGGTTACTTCATCCCTTTTACAATTTCATATGTATCACTTGCAATCATAAGTTCCTCATCGGTTGGGATGAGAAGAACCTTAACACGTGAACTTGGAGTAGAGAGTACTGCCTCCTCACCGCGCATCTTGGCATTTACCTCCTTGTCGAGTTCTATGCCGATGAACTCAAGGCCTTCGAGAACAGCCTCGCGGCAGTCTGCCTGGTTCTCGCCAACACCTCCTGCGAAGATGATGACATCTACACCTCCCATAGCGGCGGCATAAGCACCGATATACTTCTTTATGCGGTAGAAGTACATTGTGTTTGACAGTATGGCACGCTTGTTGCCCTCGGTGGCAGCTGCATTCACCTCACGCATGTCGGAAGAGACGCCTGAGATGCCTGCTACTCCCGACTTCTTGTTGAGCAAGTCTGAGAGACCGTGTATGTCAAGGCCTGTCTTGTCCATAATGTATGGTAGTGCGCCCGGGTCAACATCACCGCTTCGGGTACCCATCATAAGGCCTGCCAACGGAGTCATACCCATTGATGTGTCAACGCTCTTGCCATCCTTTACGGCTGCAATGGAGCCGCCGTTTCCAATGTGGCATGTGATAATCTTGCTGCCTTCAGCAGGTATGCCGAGCATCTCCAAGGCACGCTTTGTGATGTAGCGGTGCGATGTTCCGTGGAAGCCGTAACGGCGTACACCGTACTTCTCGTAGAGTTCGTACGGCAGTGCATACATGTATGCGTAGTCGGGCATTGTCTGGTGGAACGATGTGTCGAACACGCCTACCTGTGGAATTTCAGGGGCTACCTCCTTCACAGCGTTTACGCCTTTGAGGTTTGCCGGGTTGTGGAGCGGTGCAAGGTCGTTGCATGACTCGAATACTTCAAGAACCTCGTCGGTGAGCAGAGTAGACTGGCTGAACTTCTCGCCGCCATGTACCATGCGGTGACCTACTGCATCGATCTCCTCGATAGACTTTACAGCACCGTACTTCTCGCTTGTGAGTACATCGAAAATAAGACGTACGCCTATTGTGTGCTCTGGAATTGCAGTGAAGATAGTCTCCTTCTCGCCATTTGGCAGGTTGAACTTCAGGAATGAGCCCTCAAGGCCAATCTTCTCAATACCGCCCTTTGCAAGCACATTCTTTGTCTCAATGTCAATCAACTGATACTTGATTGATGAACTTCCGCAGTTCAATACAAGAATTTTCATTTTGTATTATTGTTTTAGTATTTATAATAGTATTACTTCTTTGCCGCAATAGCCTGGTTTGCAGTAATTGCAATCATCATGTAAACGTCCTCGACAGAGCAACCGCGCGAAAGGTCGTTTACAGGGCGTGCGATACCCTGTAGTACAGGGCCGATGGCCTCGGCATTGCCCAGACGCTGTACAAGTTTGTAACCGATGTTTCCTGCACCGAGGTCGGGGAATACAAGTACATTTGCCTTGCCGGCCACTGTTGAGCCTGGAGCCTTGCTCTGTCCTACAAAAGGAACGAGTGCTGCATCGGCCTGCAGCTCACCGTCGAGCGAGAGAGCCGGGTCAAGTTCGTGTGCAAGCCTTGTGGCTTCTGTTACCTTGTCTACCATTTCGTGCTTTGCAGAACCCTTTGTAGAGAAGCTCAGCATAGCTACGCGTGGTTCCTCAAAACCGCCGATGGCTTTTGCTGTCTGTGCTGTACATACTGCAATCTGTGAGAGCTGGTTCGCATCGGGCTGTGGAGTAACCGCAACGTCGGCAACGAAGAGAACTCCCTCTTCGCCATACTCCTTAGCATTTGTGATGAGCATCATGGCACCGCTCACGCATGTGATGCCCGGAGTCGTCTTGATAATCTGCAATGCAGGACGAAGAACGTTTCCTGTTGTGTTGAGTGCGCCGGCAACCTGGCCGTCGGCATCGCCGTTCTTGATGATGAGGCAACCGAGGTAGAGAGGGTTGCATACAAGTTTCTGTGCATCTTCCATTGTCATGCCCTTGGCCTTGCGGAGCTCAAAGAGAAGGTTTGCATACTTCTCTGCATCGGGGTTGTTGCATGGATCGATGATTGTTGCCTTCTCAATGTTTGCGAGGCCGTTCTTTCCGGCAATGTCAAGGATTTCGGTCTTGTTGCCAAGGATGACCAGCTCGGCTATGCCGTCGGCAATAGCCTTGTCTGCCGCCTTCAATGTACGTATCTCCGTTCCTTCGGGTAGTACGATGCGCTGCTTGTTCTGTTGTGCGCGCTCAATTAGATTCTTAATAACATCCATAGTTAAAAATATTAATATTGTAAATGATTTCTTCTGTTGTCTGTGGAGTGTTATCACGCAGGCTGTGTATGTTGCCGGCAATGTCTGGGTCGGGCGGCTGTAGCTGTTATTGTTGCAATGTCGGGCGACGGGAGTTTGGCAACATGTACGGTCTCGCGCCACATTGGTGTGCAGTGAGACCCTTATAGAGTGCAAAGTTAGTTTAAACTAATTGGAGAACAAAATAAATATTGTTTATTTTGGCCAGGTTTTCGAATTAGAAGTCGTTAAAAAAACAACTTGTTTCATTTTATGTGATGGGAACCTGAAAAAGAGAATAACCGCTATGATTGGCTTTCTTCACACATAAACTTTCTGCACTATTATTTCGTTCGGACTGAAATTATTGCTATTTTCGCAGTATAATTGATATGTATATGTATAGAAGAACCTTGTATGTGGTTGCGTTGTTGGCATTTGTGCTGTCTGCCTGCGGCAACAAGAAAGAGAAGAACCTTTCCTCAACACCCGATATAAAGATAGAGAATATTTCAGTTGACCGCCTTAACAATGTGGCAGAACTGGAGAGGTCGTTGCAGGCCGAACCCTCGTATGTTGCAGTCTCTCTGTTTAATGCACTGACCGAAGGGGATCGCAACACAGTGAAGAATAATATCTATTTCGAATTAGAGACCGAACTGGATGCGTTTCTTGCATATTATGAGATGGCTCTGAACTCGAAGGATTTTGCCGAGCGTACTAAAGGTTATAAGGCCGATTACACCGCTGTCTCAGAAAGTATAGGAACAGATACGGCCTATGTTGAGCTCGTGGGCAAGACGGTTCTTGGAGAGGAAACCCGTTTCAATGTGCTGCTTGTTAAAGTGGAAGGCGAATGGAAGGTCGACGGCAGATATTCAGTACTGCACCGTAGCATAGATGACAAGAAGCAGTAATCGGGTTTTGGCAAACAAGGTCTTTTCTTTTGTCAATTCTTACAGAGGGGTTGACTAAAAAGTAAATTTGTAATTCCTATCCTTGGCTGCACTCACCGGAAATTGCAAATAAATTTGCATTTGGCTCGTTTGCACAACTCTTCTGTGTTACGT
>CAZAIM010000141.1:0-4131 GCA_964485215.1 uncultured Bacteroidaceae bacterium
AACATAGAGTCGGTTCCCGAGGTTGAGGCGATAGAGAGGCTCGCAGCCGAACGTGGGGCTGTGGCGCAGGTCGCAGTGCGTGTGAACCCTAATGTAAGTGCCCACACGCATGCTAACATAACGACCGGTCTTGCCGAAAACAAGTTCGGAATAAATTACGAACAGCTCGACGAGGTGATAGACATAATTGAGGCACAGCCTCATATAAAGCTCATTGGCCTGCATTTCCATATTGGTTCCCAGATACTCGTGATGGACGATTTCATTGCCCTTTGTTGCAGAATCAACGAATTGCAGGAGTTGCTCGAGGATACACGTGGGCTGGTGCTGCCACATATCAATGTCGGTGGCGGTCTTGGTATCCGTTACGATGCCCCCGACAAGTTCCCCATTCCCGATTTCGACCTCTATTTCGCAACCTATGCCGCCAATCTTAAACTGCGCCCGGGGCAGCAGCTGCATTTCGAACTTGGTCGCAGCATAGTCGCGCAGTGCGGCGCACTGATAACACGTGCCACATACATAAAGCATGGAACCTGCAAGCAGTTCATTGTGCTCGATGCCGGAATGAATGACCTTGTCCGTCCTGCACTATACGATGCCTATCACAGGGTCGAGAATCTTGTTTCGTCGGAACCCGATGAAGTCTACGATGTAGTAGGGCCTGTATGCGAATCGTCGGATGTCTTCTGCAAGGATCGCCGTATTCCATTGACAAGGCGTGGCGACATTCTTGCCATACGTTCTGCCGGAGCATACGGCGAGGCTATGGCATTCGGCTATAACTGCCGCGAGTTGCCAAAGGCAGTGTTCTCGACAGACATTATTAAGTGAAATAGCTGCTTATAACCAACAGACACATCCCGGCCGGGATGTGTCTGTTGGTTATTCGAACCTTATCGCCTTGGTTGGCTGAATCTTTGATATGAGCATCGACGGTACCACCATTATAGTAACTGAAACAACAAACATTGCTATATTCATAGGTACAAGCAGCCAGCTGAACTCGATGGGGACACGATCCATATAATACATTCCCGGGTCAAGGGCAATAACACCTGTCTGCTGCTGTATCATGCAGAATGCAATGCCTGCAATGTTGCCGATTATGAGCCCTTTGCCTATGATGAAGCAGGAGTAGTAGAGAAATACTTTCCTGATTGAGATGTTTCCTGCACCTATGGCCTTCATTATTCCAATGAAACTGCTCTTCTCGAGTATGAGTATAAGAAGCCCCGAAATCATTGTGAATGCTGCAATGCAGAGTACAAGTATAAGTATGAGCCACACGGTCTGGTCTAGGATGTCGAGCCAGGAGAAGAGTGCAGGGTAGAGCTCTTCTATTGTTGGTACATATAGCATTTCGTCATTCCGTGCCGATGCCTTAAGTGCTATGCTGTTTATTGCATCGCGCTGCATATACAGTTTGCCGTAGTCGTCTGTCAGCATCTCTATTCCGCTTGCTTTTCCCGCTTCCCAACCGTACAGCCTACGTGTTGTGTATATATCTGTTATTGCCATTACATTGTCGAGCTCGCTCAGGTGTGTCTCGTAAACTGCTGCCACATTCATCTTGCGTGCTTTAATGCCTTTTTGCATAAAATAGACATTTATTCTGTCACCTGTCTTGCAGTTCAGCTTGTCGGCGATGGCCTTTGATATTATTATTGAATTGGATGAAGCGGTGTCGCTGAAGGCCGGAAGCTTTCCCTCGATAATGTTTTCCTCTATGAATTGAAGACTGTAATTCTCTCCCACACCTTTGAGCACTATGCCTTCGTATTCCCCGTTTGCTACAATCATGCCTGGCTTCTGTATGAATGGCTCGGCGGAGCATATTCCGTCAATGGAGCGCGTATTGCCGAGCAATGCGCTGTCTATAGTTATTGGCATTGGGCCTTCGCTGTCGCTTTGGGCGTTGAGTATCTGTATGTGTCCGCCGAACCCTATGACTTTCTCACGTACCTGATTCTTGAATCCGACAATTATACATATCGACACGAACATGACCAATGCACCTATGGCTACTCCCCATTGGGCAATTGTTACGGCCGGTCGCGAAATGTGGCGTTCTCCCTTGCGGGTACCGTAGAGTCTTTTTGCTATGAAGAATTCGAGGCTCATCGTCTGTGGCAGTTTCTTGGTTTCAGAATTTCTTGAATGTAAGCACTGCATCCTTCGATTGCAGTATCATTGCATTGCGGTCGAGGTGTCTTACTCCGAACCGCTCGTCCTTTGGATTGTATAACCCTACCTCCATTGCATCGTAAGGAGTGTGTATCATTTGTACGAAGAGAGAGTCGCCGATGTGCTGGAAACGTCCTTTTCCGTTGTTTGTTGTTGAAAGCAGGTCGAGTTGTATGCTCCAGAAGAAATCTCCCTCTCTGCTGTTCTTTATGTTGCCTGTAGCAGTCTCTTCAATCTGTATCAGTTTCCAAAAGCCGCCCAGGTCGCCGTTCGTTTCCTCCTTCTGGCACGATGTGAACAGTGCCATTGCCATTATTGTGTATATAACTCTTCTCATAGGTCAAGGATTTTGCTCAAGTCAAAAATGTTTCTTCTTGTGAGTGTTACCATTGCACCGCAGTTGTTGCCGATAAGCTTTCCGCTGTCGAAAGCGAACGATGCCGTAATGCTCCAGTTGTGGAGTATCTTATGACGGAATGTGAATTCTATAAGCCCCGAACGGCTTATTGTCATCTCTTTGAACGGGTGTTCATAAGAACCCCAGTTGTTGCTGCGTGTATAGAGCAGACGATAGTCTAACCATGTCAACGGTGAACCCTCAATGCCTATATGGAATGCCTCGACACGGTTGTTGTAGGAGATTAGTCTATGGTTCTTGTTATATATTGGAGATGTTACTAACGGAGTGCCTATTATCCGGCCATAGTTGAACCAACCGGGATAGCGGCCGTGGTTGTAATTGTTGTCGCGACAACTTATCTGGTCGGGAATGTCGTCTGTGGTGTCATTGTACACAGGGCCGCTCTGGTTCTTGAGGTTGAAATATTCGAGAACAATTCCTCTCAGCCAACAGCATTTCCTCAGTTGCAGTTCAACCCCGACCAGCTGTTCGGTCCACAGACCATATTCCCAGAACATTTGCGAATGATCCTCGAAAACGTGGTCGTAGTATAGGCTCAGCATCCAGTCGTTGGCGTTCCAGGCGATAGCACCCTGCCAGCTTCCCAGCATGTTGCCTACTATGTTTGCCTGGTCACTGCCATCGTAGCTGCTGTCGCCGCTGCTCGGGAAAAATGCTGTCCAGTAATCCTTCAGTCGCACAGGGTTTTTGTGGTTGTTCCCGTATATATTTATCGAGTTGTAACAGGTTCCGCCGAACTGGGTTACCATCTGAAGCCCTATTTCAACAGTTAGAGGGAATTTTTCCTCATTGCCGATGCGCAGATAGCCGGCCTTTGAGTGGTAACGTACGCCAACGGCTCTGGCGGTGCTGTCGGCTGCAAAATCCTTCTGCCACTCCTCGTCGGCGAACCAACCGTATGCAATATGTCCCTTGATGCCTGCCCAGCCACCTGTTCCCGGGATGTTCCAATACTCGGGTAGCTCGAGCCTTATTTGCGGAACAGGGCGTGCATTGCCACTTTCGACCAATGAGCCGGTAGAGAGACGGTGGTTGGTGAATTCTCCCCAACGCTCCTTCTGGCCCAGAGAAAGGTTTGCCTTCTTCCATGCAAGGTCTATGTAGCATTGCTGTATGAATAGGCCCGATGTGAGGTTGCTGCCGACAACAAAGTCAAAGCCCCAGTCTATTCCCATGTCGTGGTCGCTGAACGTATGTTCACCGGCAACTCCCAGTTGTGCATATGTCGAATTCTTTTTGTAGCTTGCCAGGCCCTGGCGGTTGCTGGTGTGCCAGAACGGTGCAAAGTCTCCACTTCCGGCCGAACCGGTAAAATCATACTTCTCTTTTAGAATCTGCGCCCGTGTGCCGGTGGCAAGGAGCAACAAAAGGAGTAAAAAGAATCTGTATGCTTTTGTCATAAATTCGCTTCTCTATATTCAATACTTTTGTGGTTTGCAGGCTGCATTGCTGCGTATTGCAAAGATACGAAGAACTTGCGTAATAATGGCAGGATGAGGGCAAAATTTGATAAGTGGTTGGTA
>CAZAIM010000142.1:0-4082 GCA_964485215.1 uncultured Bacteroidaceae bacterium
GCCGATGATGAAACCATAGCACCCGGTAGCTCAAAAGAGACACCCCGTGATGCAGTCCGTTCTTCTTCCGCTTCCTCTTCCAATGAAAAAGAGAATAAAGCAACTTCTGCTAAGAGAAAAAGCAAGCTGCCTTTTGTGGCAGCTCTGTTGCTGTGTCTTGTTGTTTTAGGCATCGGAGCAATGTTTATGTTTGGCGGTGGTAGTGAAGAAACTGTAGAGCAACCTTCTATCAGCACCATCAATGGACATGAATACGTCGACCTTGGCCTTCCCAGCGGCATTAAATGGGCAACATGCAATGTGGGCGCAAGCAAGCCCGAAGAGTACGGCGATTACTACGCTTGGGGTGAGACATCAACAAAGAACAATTATGATTGGAGTACCTACAAGTGGTGCAAAGGCACTTCTGATTCAATGACCAAGTATTGTACAAAAAGTAGCTATGGTACTGTAGATAACAAGACCGTTCTTGAGCCTTCCGATGACGTTGCCCACGTAAAATGGGGTGGCAGCTGGCGTATGCCAACGTTTGATGAAATAAATGAACTGCGTGATAAATGCACTTGGCAGTGGACAACGCTAAACGGTGTTAATGGTTACAAGGTAACCGGCCCTAATGGCAACAGCATCTTCCTGCCTGCTGCGGGCTACCGCGGCGGTTCGGAGCTGAGCAGCAGAGGGTCGTACGGTTGCTACTGGTCGAGTTCGTTGGGCGACGGCTATTGCTACGGCGCGTACTACTTGTACTTCGGCGACGGTAGCTACGGCTGGGATAACTACTACGGCCGCTACTTCGGTCACAGTGTGCGCCCCGTTTCAGAATAAAGAAGTCGAAGACTTCGCTTTAATTTATTTTTTTACCCGCTTAAAGCGGGTCGAATTTTTTTTGAAAATGGCTACTATAATTATGGCCGCTCTCTTTTTATGTTTGAGAACTGGCCTGCTCAACCGCAACAAGCGAGCCCGTAGAGCTATTATAATATCCAATTGAATAGGTAGCCCGAAATTATAATCAATAATGTTACAACCCCGAAAAAGATAGCTGTCAGTCGCCAGGTCATCACTTTCTTCAGCATGATTGCTTCAGGAACGGATAACCCGATTATGGCCATCATAAAGGCTATGCCTGTTCCGAGCGGAATGCCTTTCGCTACAAAGACCTCAATGACCGACACCACACTTGCAGGGTTTGCATATACCGGTACAGCAAGGATAACAGCCAAAGGAACGCCCCACCAGTTTCCCGAGGATAGGAATTGCTCAAAGAATCCTTCGGGAACATAACCGTGCATTGCGGCACCTATGCCTATTCCTAAGATAACATAGAGCAATACGCCCCGGACAATCCCCCAAGTCTCTTTTGTGATAATCGGCAGCCGCTTAAAAAACGGTGTCTTTTTCATTTCCCACTGCACGCTTTGTGCGTTAGATTGCACTTGTACATTCTTTACCCAATCACTCAAATAGGGTTCAAGTCGCATACGCCCCAAAATATATCCTGCAATCATCGACAATACCGTGCCGCTAATAACATAGATGAGCGTAGCTTTTACTCCAAATGAGCCAAGAAACATTGCAATTGCCACCTCGCTGACCAATGGTGAAGCGATGAGGAATGTGAGTGTTACGCCTAATGGTATGCCGCCCTTTACAAAACCGATAAACAGCGGCACGGATGAGCAGGAGCAGAATGGTGTGATGCCACCGAATAGGGCTGCCATAAAGTAGTCCAGGCCATAGAGCTTATGGGTTGTAAGATATTGACGCAGCCGCTCAATAGGAAAATAGGCATTGATAATCCCCATAACGAAACTGATTGCAAAGAGCAGGAGTACAATCTTTATCGTATCGTAGATGAAGAAATTGAGAGCTGTCCCCAGTGGCGAGGCGGCATTTATGCCAAGGATGCCGTACACCAGCCAATCTGCAAATTGCTGTATCATAAGCCTAACAGTTCTTTAATTTCACTCTCTGACGGTACACGCCCCTTGATTTTTACTTCTCCATTTACGACAATTGCAGGCGTTGAGAGGATGTCGTAACTCATCATCTCCATAATGTCATCGACCTTTGTGAGAGTTATATCGAGGTTGTTCTCCTTAACAACTTTCTCAACAACATTGTAGGCTGTTTTGCATCTGCAACAGCCGGGGCCCAATACTTTTACTTCCATAATCTTAAAAATAAACGGTTATATAATATTTCCACTATTTTTTGTTTGTAGTTCGCAAAACGACGAACAATATTCTTAAAAAAAGAGCCTATTTCAACGGCTCCATATGAATACCAATGTGTGTCTCCTTTCCAAATTCGTCTTTTAGCCGTTTTTCAATTTCGCTTGCCAGTGAATGTGCCTCGACAAGTGGTGTGTTCCCGTCCATTCGTATATGCACTTCTATAGCCATGTGGTTTCCAATGCGGCGGGTCCGCAAATGATGAGGCTCGCTCACTTCGGGCAACGAGCGGATAATGTCCAATATTCTGCTTTCGGTTTCAGCCGGTAGAGAGCGTTCCAATAATTCATCGACACAAGGTTTCAGCAATTGAACGGCAACCTTCATAATGAAGATACTTACGACAATGGCTGCCAATGGGTCTAAGATTCTCCATTGTTCTCCTAAACAAATGGCTCCGCCAATACCCAAAAAGGTTCCTATCGACGAAAAGGCATCGCTTCGGTGATGCCAGGCATTCGCTGTCATGGCTTGCGAATTAAGTCCCTTGGCTTTATGTATGGTGTAGCGATAGAGAAGTTCCTTGAGTAGGATTGATAAGGCAGCTGCTACAAGTGCCAATAAGCTTGGAGCAGCCAATGGCTTGCCGTCAATAGTGTTGATAACGCTTGTTGTTCCATTGTACATTATCCCGACACCTGCAAAGAATAGTATTATTCCGATAATCGCCGTAGCCAAAGTTTCATACTTCCCGTGACCATAGTCGTGCCCCTCGTCCTCGGGCTTTCCCGATATGCGGACAAAGAGAATCACTATGATATCAGTAACGAAATCCGACAAGGAGTGAATTGCATCGGCAATCATTGCTGCGCTATGCCCTGCAATGCCTGCAACAAACTTGAAGATAAGCAATATGAGATTCACTATACTGCCTATCCAGGTTGCTCGGAAAATCTCTTTCTCGCGATTTGATTCTTGCAACATGAGAATTGCTATTTATTTAGGCTCTTCCGCAAAACAGGTATGCGCTTAACGACATGCCCCAATGCAAAGAGTGAAAACAGAATGCCTATACGATAGTGCCACAAGCCAATGCCGGAGTTTGCTCCGGATATGCCGAACATTATAATTCCTGTTATGGTTATGATGATGGCTGTTAATGTCAGCAATGTTGTTATATGCCTGTTTTTGCTTGATTTGGCTTTAAGAAGCGACTTGTACCAGCCAATGTGCATCTTTACATGCCATATCGCAAAGGCTGCGAACGAAACGCCGGAGAGTGAGTGAGCCCACGCCCAAACCTCCCAACCGGTATGGTTTGTGCCATGCCCTGCAACATGCATGCCGATACCTGTTATAGCGGTTAATAGAAAGCATGGGAGCAGTGTCCAGTCGACAACAAGAGTCTTGTTCATAATATATGACTATTATTCTATTATACAATTGCTTATTCGCAGCAACTCGCTTTTCTGCATGCACATTGATCAAAAAAAATGCCGAATAATTCCTGTGCCAAACGCCAATTTTCACGATTGATGCAATATTTTACGCGAGGAATCTCTATCTCTCCTTGTATCAGTCCCGCACTTTTCAGTTCCTTCAGATGTTGTGAAACTGTGGCTTTTGCTATGGGCAGTTCTTCGTGAATGTCGCCGAAATAGCACTGCGTCTGCTTCGCCAGGAATTGCAGGATTGCAATTCTGGCAGGGTGTCCCATCGCCTTTGCAAAGCGTGCAACCTGTTCTTGTTTAATACTATAGTCTTTGTTTGCCATAATCAGACAATTGTTTGTTGTTCGCAAAAATACGAATAATGTTTATAATAACAAAATGAATCCGCGGATTCATTTTGTTATTTCATATCACTACTGTCCACTAAAAATTGTGGACGATTAAAAATTAAATAAAC
>CAZAIM010000143.1:0-4014 GCA_964485215.1 uncultured Bacteroidaceae bacterium
TGGCAAGGTTGGCGATGGTGGCAGAGATGCGCACGGCATCAGAGTCAATCTGCGGTGCGAACTCCTCTTCCTGCGAGCAGGCAGCAAAGCCCAATGTCAGGAGGGCTAAGGCTATGTATCTGTATGTTTTCATTGTCATAATCGTTTTATGTTATTACTCGGTTTCAAGTTTGCCACCATCAATCGTAGCCCAAGACTCTGCAGTAATACCACCCAATGTCACCTTGTCCTGACCTATTTGGAGAGCAATGTTGTACTGAGTACCGGCTGCCAATTTGCTACCTACTTCGCTAAGGCTGATAGTAGTCTTGAACACGCGACCATCGTTCATTGTAATGGTGATGGGGAACGATGTGCAAGATTCCATCGGGATGACCAACAACTCATTGTAGATCATCGTGAGGGAGGCATCCGCTGTGACACATTCATTCCACGTGTTGGTAGCAATGTCCAACTTACCCGAAGCGTACACACCGCCCAGTTCTACTTTGGCAATCGTCTGTTCTGTCTCCGACACTTCACTACCATATGTCGGTCTAAGTACCAACTTGGCAAGGGCGTGAGTCATCGTGAACGACACGCTGTTGGAGGTAAGCGGCACTTCTGTGGCCACGAGCCAGTCGGTCTGGTCGCTGACTGTCACGGCGATGATACCATCTGCTGTGGCCGTAGTCTCACTATACGGCGAGTAGGCGTAAATCTTCTGCTGGGAACCTGTGCCTTCGTAGAGCATGGTGCTTGCGCCGCTCCACCTCGTACCATCGTGCGTCCACAGTACATTGGTGCCATTGTACTTGTCTTCGTTACCTCCGGTGACGAGGACGCCCATGGTGGCAGGATCATCTTCCGTACCCACAAGCGGAGTGGTATCGCCGCTACGGGTTGCCAACTCCGCCACCCCTGCCGCGACAATGGTGATAGGGGTGTCCTTCTGATTGTCCTAAGGGGTGAAGTCCTCCTCCTGCGTGCAGGCGGCAAAGGATAGTGCCAGCGCTGCGAGGGCTATATATTGATATGCTTTCATATTACTGTCTGTTTATGGTTAGTTATTCTGTCACCACTTCTTCCGCCACACCACCGTCTATATCTGTTTCAATCCAGTCGTTGACGGTAACTTCGGGAACTTTCAGCACGTCGTCAAGGTAAAGGTGGAAGGTGTAGAGGTCGCCGGGGATCCAATCGTATGAGCCTGTTACACTCTTGAAAGTCTCGCCTTTAAGTTCGTATGTGAAATACTCGTATTTGCCCTGTTCTGCCGCGCCGGTCGGGTCTTGTGCAATAATGGTGAAGCGGAGAGTCTTGCCCTCAAACGAATTCTCCGAACCCACAGGGAATACGGGGGCGTAAAGGAATATGCTGCCATCGGTAGCTATACTACCATCGGTAATATCCACCTGTACGCCTTGACCTGCTGTTGCGGGGGTATAGACAAAACCATCATCTGCGTAATCAGCTTGAACGCCCGAAGCAGTGTCGGTATTGCCGTCGGCATCTACCACCTCCAACTTTACGCCATAGAGAGTGGCAGGCACTCCTCGCCAGTTATATACCTTGAAGCGGACGTATGCTGCAAGGTGGTCGAAAGTGAGCGATGCTGTACCATTGGCAAGAACACTCTCGGCATACATATACAGATAGTCACTTAAGTGCTCCAAGTTGTTCTCTCCCGACTGGGTGAATGTCGTTGGCATGTTGAGGGTGGCGGTGAAGGTACCGTTATCATCCACATTCACGTCCGAACCGTTGGTGGCGTGTATAGGGGTAATGGCATGCACGGTATGACCGTCATACTCGCTGTCGGGCATTTCGGGGTCAAAGCCTTCTATATCCTCAAATTCTGCCCAATGCTTATTCGTCGACTTCTCTTCATCGGTATGTTGCAGAATCTTCATATCCGCAACCCGATTGCCCTTGACTGTACTCAAGCAGACTCCATTTCTGATAAATGCCATCTTCAGTTCAGACGTTGTGGCATCGGAGGCACTGTAATCCCACGCAAAGGTGAGCTTGCCGTTGTTTCTGTCCTCCCACGAAGCACGTGTGGCGGCATTGTCGTTGCCGGCACTGCCGCTGAAGCGAAGATGACGCCCGACCGTAGGGGTGTCGGGCACATCGGGCTCGATGTCGTCTTGTTGGCAAGCGGCAAATAGCCCTGCAACAGCAGCTAATATGAATATCTTCCTAATAGTTCTCATAATATTATCGTTTCTTTAGTTATTTCCAAAAAGTTGACTCGTTTTGCCTATCGCAACCCGCTCGGTGTGACTACTCCACACTGCGAGCGACCTATTGCTGCAAAACTCGCGATTTGTGTAGTTCGTTTACTCACTCCACAAATTGCCCCAATTAACAACACTCGCTTTTCGTGACCCACACGGAATGAATTTCATCCATTCTTCGTGCGACCTTTCACTGCTCGTATTGTTGATAGTGAGATTTATTTCCATAAATCTCCCCATTGCCCGCGACGTTCATTTGCACTACGGACACCAAATTCGTGGTTGCCATTGGTATCGGTTCCTTGGCCACTCATAGCAAGCATTGTTTCACACTCAAGTTCAACCACCGTCATTGCCGGTGGGGTGTAAAGTTGTTTAGTAGGTATTTCTTGTTTCATTAGTTATAAGGTTTAAAAGGTTATTAAGGCTATTAAGGGCTAATGTAAAAAGCCCGAAGGCAAAAAAAGCGCGCTACCGCAGGGCACGTTGCTGTGCCGCACGATAGCGCGATGTATTATTGTGATAATGGAAAGGAGTGCCCCCGGATGGTGGAGCCAACCACTGATTGTCATATCTGTTATTAACTGTTTCCATACTGTAAAATCATTCTTTTTCTGCTTCGTCTCTTCAGAAGAGACGTAAACGGATAAAAACCGCTTGTTTTTCAACGCGTTACCCCGTCTTGGATTAAAATGTTTACAAATAAAACAGAGCGTTTTTTCGTTGCGTTAACATCTTTTTTTGGGAAAAATATCTTTGATTTTTAACTTTTTACTTAATTTTACGCAAACAATACGTCTCTTCTGAAGAGTTGGAGTTTCTTTGCTAAACAGATGGTTGAATCAATGATTTAAGTATCATATAGTTTGCGTTGCTTGCAACAGTCGTATCAGGTGAAGCTGCCCGAATAACTGTTTAATTCTATGATGATGGCCAATTCTGTTATTTTTTCAAAAAAAAGTGTGTGCTGCTGCGAATCTTACAAATTAAAAATGTATTTTTGTGTGTGGTAAAAGACTGATTTGTTTACATTAAATATCTTATTTTTATGGAAAAGAGCGTTAAAGGAACAAGAACAGAGAAGAACCTGTTGACATCTTTTGCAGGTGAGTCACAGGCAAGAATGCGTTATACATACTTTGCTAGTGTTGCAAAGAAAGAAGGTTATGAGCAGATAGCTGCAATATTCACAGAGACTGCCGACCAGGAGAAAGAGCATGCAAAGCGTATGTTCAAGTGGCTTGAGGGCGGTATGGTGGAAATTACAGCATCCTACCCGGCTGGTGTTATTTCTACAACGGCAAAGAACTTGAGAGCTGCTGCGGCCGGCGAGAATGAGGAGTGGACTGCTGATTATCCGCGTTTTGCCGACATCGCCGACGAAGAGGGATTCCCTGCAATTGCTGTTATGTACCGTAATATTGCCATTGCCGAGAAGGGACATGAGGAGCGTTATCTTGCTCTGCTTGCAAATCTTGAGAACGGCACTGTTTTCAAGAAAGCCGAGAGTGTTACCTGGCAGTGCCGCAACTGCGGTTTCGTGTGCGAGGGAACCGATGCTCCTGAAGTGTGTCCGGCCTGCTTGCATCCTCAGGCACATTTCGAAGTTAAAAAGAATAATTATTAATATAAGGAGATACCAAACAAATCCGGGACACAAATTTGTGTCCCGGATTTGTTTGTTTTTCAACAAGTTAGGTTTGTTGAAAATGCAAACAAAAAAGCAGACTTCGAAGTGAAATCAATCCTCTTCTTTATGTTGATATAGAATTTAGAAGTCATTATCTGCTCTATA
>CAZAIM010000144.1:0-3903 GCA_964485215.1 uncultured Bacteroidaceae bacterium
CTGTTTAGAATTGCCAATTTATATGCTTACCCACACTAAATTTCTACTGAGCCATAATTATCTTGAAAAGCGAATGGAACAGCACCGTGCGGCGACCGGTGCAGTCAATCATAAGGTCAAGGGCTCTCTTTCTCAGCTGCTTGAGAAGAACCGGAGCACACGCGGCTATGACGGCTCTTTTGCAGTGCGTATAGATCAGCTCAGGCGCATTGTCGCTGTAAATACAAAGGTGGCATCGGCACGCAACAGACAGGTGCTGCGTTTCCGTCTTGTCACTGGCGATGAGGCGCACAAGGTTCTGCCATATATTTCAATGGGTGCCGGGCTTCCCGACATGCACTTACCGCTGCCGGGGTGTGAACCTAATGCCTTTATCGTGGTTTGCTCGACGATGGAACCGCATACAAGCACTTATATCGACCTTGGGATATCTGTGCAGAGCATGTTGCTGCAAGCGACGGAAATAGGGCTTAACGGGCTTTGTATCCTCTCTTTTGATAAGGACTCCATTAGAAATACTCTTGCTCTTCGCTTTGAGCCACTTATGGTTTTGGCTATTGGCAGGAGTGCAGAGAAACACAAGCTTGTGGAGATACCGGCTGACGCACCGCACGAATACTACCGTAAGGAAGGTGTACACTATGTGCCAAAGGTTTGCCTCGATGATTTGATTATCGGTTCTTGCGAGTGAACGTGTCTTGGCTGTGCTACTCTACAACCTTGTAGTTCTTCTTTGCGTCGGCACGTGTTGTAAAATTGAAGTGCCACCATTCGGTACGTAGTGTCTTGAAACCGGCTCGTGTCATTACGTTGCGCAGCAGGCGGCGGTTTTCCATTGCCTCTCTTGAAATCTTGCCCTGTCTGACAAGTTCCTCCTCATTGTCGATGTGGCTTGTGCTTGTCAGCACATCAACCATGGTTCCCATATCTATGCTGTCACCCTTTGCGTCTATTATGCTCACGTCTACAGCCAGACCGTAGTTGTGCAGTCCGCCTCCGCGCGCAGGGTTGCTGACGTAGTTCTGCTGTGGGGTTCTCTTCACCTTGTTCCACATTTTCTGCTGCACACTCATCGGGCGTGTGGCATCATATATGCACAGGCTCCAGCCTGGATGTATCTCGCTAAGCAGTCTGTTGGCTTCAGCCACTGCTGCTGCGGCTTTAGGGTGCAGATAGGCTTCGTTGAAGTTATACATTGCTTCGCCAACAAAATTATCGCTTTTTGCATACATCAGGTCTACAGCAATGGTACTGTCGAGGTCCTGCACCCTTACAAAGCCTTCAACGGGAGGCTGTGCTTTGGTCGCAAGGGATAAAGTGATTGCAATTAGTGCTATAGCAACAGTTGTCTTCATTTATTTTCTCTCCGTGAATAAAAAAGAGGTGACCAAGTGGTCATCCTCTTCTTGTCGGGGGTGAATAAAATGCAAAGTTCAAGGCTGGGAATTCCAAATTTACTTTTTAGTCATCCCCTTATAATTCTTACGCGTCGATGTTTGCGTATGTAGCGTTCTTCTCAATGAATTCACGGCGTGGACCTACATCATCGCCCATAAGCATAGAGAATATGTAGTCGGCTTCTTGGGCATCACGGATGGTGACTTGCTTCAGTGTACGTGTTTCGGGGTTCATTGTTGTGTCCCAGAGCTGCTCCGGGTTCATTTCTCCAAGACCTTTGTATCGCTGTATGTTGATGTCTTTTTCATTGCCCCCGGCATATTCCTGTATGAACTTGTCCTTCTCGCTGTCGTCGTAGCAATATTTCTTTATCTTACCTTTTGAGCATAGGTAGAGTGGGGGCATTGCCTTGTAGAGGTGCCCGCCCTCGATGACTTCGGGCATATATCTGTAGAAGAGCGTCATAATGAGTGTCCCAATGTGTGCACCGTCTACATCGGCATCGGCCATCATTATAATCTTGTGATAGCGCAATTTTTCTATGTTTGCTTTCTTGCTGTCTTCGGGGTCGAGACCGAAACGGACACCGATTGCCTGTATGATGTTGTTTACCTCGTCGCTCTCGAATGCCTTGTGCCACATGACTTTCTCCACATTCAGAATCTTACCGCGGAGTGGGAGGATTGCCTGGAACTTGTTCTTGCGTCCCTGTTTTGCCGAACCGCCAGCAGAGTCTCCCTCGACGAGGAAAAGTTCACAGTTCGCCGGGTCCTTGTCGGAGCAGTCGGCAAGTTTGCCCGGCATTCCGCAACCGCTCATAGGGCTCTTTCGCTGCACGCTCTCACGCGCCTTGCGGGCTGCAATACGTGCTGTAGCTGCGAGAATAACCTTGTCGACAACCATCTTGGCTTCCTTGGGGTGTTCCTCAAGGTAGTATGCAAGTGCTTCTCCTACAGCCTGGTCTACGGCACCGGTTACCTCGCTGTTTCCAAGCTTGGTCTTTGTCTGTCCCTCGAACTGGGGCTCTGCAACCTTTACAGAAACTATGGCTGTAAGTCCCTCGCGGAAGTCTTCGCCCGAAATCTCGACTTTAGCCTTCTCCAGAGCCTTTGTGTCGTCGGCATATTTCTTCAGCGTGCGTGTGAGTGCGCGGCGGAAACCTGCAAGGTGCGTACCGCCCTCGATGGTGTTGATGTTGTTTACGTATGTATGTACATTTTCGCTGTAGCCCGTGTTGTATATGATTGCAACCTCAATAGGGATGTTGTTCTTTTCGGTGTTGAGGTAGATTACATCACCGATAAGCGGTGTGCGTGAAGAGTCTATGTAGCGGACGAACTCCTTTAGTCCTTCTGTAGAATAGAAAGTCTCGCTCTTGTAGTTGCCGTTTTCATCGGCTTCGCGTTCATCGGTAAGTGTGATTGTAATGCCTGCATTCAGGTAGGCAAGCTCGCGAAGACGTGTCGCGAGTATCTGGTACTGGTATTCCGATACAACGAAAATGGAATCGTCGGGCTGGAATGTCTGCTTTGTTCCTCTGATGGTTGTGTCGCCTACACAGTGTACGGCTTCAAGTGGCTTGCCGCAAGAGTAGTTCTGCTCGTAGTGCTTGCCATCGCGGAAGACTTCTGTCTTCATGTGCTTTGAGAGTGCGTTTACGCACGATACGCCAACACCGTGAAGGCCTCCGGATACTTTGTATGAGTCTTTGTTGAATTTTCCGCCGGCGTGCAGCACTGTCATTACAACCTCAAGAGCCGAGCGTCCTTCCTTCTCGTGCATATCCACAGGAATACCGCGTCCGTTGTCCTGGACGGTAATTGAGTTGCCGGGGTTGATTGTTACGTTTATGTGTGTGCAGAAGCCTGCCATAGCCTCGTCGATAGAGTTGTCTACAACTTCATAGACAAGGTGGTGGAGGCCTTTCTCGCTAATGTCTCCAATGTACATTGCAGGGCGTTTGCGTACCGCTTCCAGGCCTTCGAGAACTTGAATGCTGTCGGCTGAATAGCTGGCTGCCGAATTCTTGTTGATATCTTCGCTCATAACAGATTTTTCTAACCTAAATAACTGAACAAAGTTAATAAAAAACGTTCTATCTGACAAGTACTTTTTGCTAAATATTTACAGATTGAAATCTCTTTCGCATGCCTCTTTTGCGGCTGTCTGTATTGGTACTGGGCGATGATTGCCTTGGGGGTATAACACGAAAAGGCTGGATGAAAATCCAGCCTCCTGTAGGTAAATATATGTTTCAAAAAGATTAGGCCATTTTAGCAATCTTGGCACACAGACCAGACTTGAGGTTTGCTGCCTTGTTTCTGTGGATCAAGCCGCGCTTAGCCATTCTGTCGAGCATCTTCTGTACCTCGGGGAACTTAGCCAATGCTTCATTCTTGTCTGTCATAGCGCGCAGGCTGCGAACTGCAGAGCGCATATTCTTGCCGTAGTAACGGTTCTGAAGATTTCTCTTCTCTGTCTGTCTGATTCTTTTAAGTGATGATT
>CAZAIM010000145.1:0-3885 GCA_964485215.1 uncultured Bacteroidaceae bacterium
CAACTCTTTATTCTTGATTAGAGGCATATAACAACCGGGAATATCCGCTGACCCGGTTTTATTTTTCGCCTTTGTCCGTATGTTGTCCGAGTTAAAAACTCAAAAGCGACTTAACTTGTTGATTTTCAACTCGTTAAATCGCTTTTTGCGGAGAGAGAGGGATTCGAACCCCCGGTACCTCTCGGTACGTCGGTTTTCAAGACCGGTGCAATCGACCACTCTGCCACCTCTCCAAATTTTAGTGCCAAGGAATGTGGTCTTTCCGTTTTGACGTTGCAAAAGTATGATGAATTTTGGACCTGTGCAAGTGTTTTCGCAAAAAAGTTGAAAATATTTTTGTTTTTATCTGTGAGAGCTCCTGAATTTTATTTTTTCTTTTGTTTTATAATGTGTTTTGCTGGTTATTGGTTATGATGAAGTTTCCTGTTTGTGCGAATGTGGTGCTTGTTGTTGCTTTGTTGTTATCGTGCTCGGCAGTCGATTGTGTTCACTGTGTCTATCCTTCAGTTGTCGCGCACCGGGGCGGTTCCTCGCTTGGACCCGAGAATACTTTGCTTTGCATTGAACGCGCGATTCTTGTGGGAGCTGATGCTGTAGAAGTGGATGTGAGGCTCACTGCAGATGGAACTGTTGTTCTGATGCACGATTCCAGGGTTGACCGCACTACCGATGGGTGTGGGTATGTGAATGAACTTTTTCTTGCCGATGTTGAGCGTTTGCGTATTGTTGATTCCGAGGGGCTCCCAACGCATGAAAGGGTACCGACTTTGGCCGAGGTGCTCTCTTTTGTTTCCGGGCGTTGCTGTCTCCTTATTGAAATCAAGGATGATGATGGACGGGGTGTCGAGAGTGCCGTTGCTTCGCTTGTTGTTGAGCATGATGCAACGGATTGGGTTGCTGTACAGTCCTTTAGCGATGCTGTGCTTGAACGTTTTGCGGCTTTAGGTGTTTCTTTTCCGCTTGAAAAGCTCTTCGTATTCAAAGTGCCGTTCTTTCCCTGTATTTTCGATGGTACGTTCCGCGTTTTTACGAAGCGGAAATATAGCTATGTGTCATCGTTCAATGTTCATAGAGCTTTTCTGCGCAAGGGGCTTGCGCAGCGGGTTCATAGTTGGGGCAAGGAGGTGAAGGTGTGGACGCTGAAGGATGGGAGTCGGCTTCCTCGTTTTCCTGTCGATGGTGTTATTACGGACTGCCCTCAATATTGGGCTTCGCCCTGAATGTGTGCTCTCCCGGGTTTGTGCCTTTGCTTATTTTTTTATACCTTCGCGCTATGATGGATTTGCTGTTGCCGGTTTTTCTGTTGTCGGTGTGCGCAAGTTTTGTGCAACGCGTGTCGGGTTTCGGGTTCGGAATATTCATAATGATGTTTCTGCCCTATATTATGCCGTCGTATAACGAGGCGGTTGCATTGTCCGGAATACTGTCGGCAACAACGGCTTTGGTCATTGTTGTCCGTAATCTCAGGCAAATTTTATGGCGCAAGATGGTTGTAGTTGTCTTCTTCAATGTTTTTGTGTCCTTCTTTGTGATTAATTGCATGAATGCGTTCAGCAGTGATGCTCTTCGCCGTTGTTTGGGTGCTGTGCTTGTTCTTGTCTCGCTTTATTTCCTTTTTTTCGATATTGGTGCAAAAGGGCTTTTCCGTTCGTTCTTTTCGAAGGCTGCGGTTGGTGCGCTTAGCGGTGTTATGGGTGCTATGTTTGCTATGCCCGGGCCGCCTGTTGTGCTGTATGGAGTGAATACTATTGGCAATAAGGTTGCGTATATGGCTACAATGCAGGCTTTTTGGCTTGTATTTAATACGGTTTATATTTTATTCAGAGCCGGTAAGGGCTGCTATTCAGCGTCAACTCCTTTGCTTTGGGTTGTCGGGTGTGCCGGGGTTTTCCTTGGTGTGGCTTTGGGTAAAATGTGCTTCGATAGGATAAGTGCAACGGCATTTAGGCGTGGGGCCTACCTTGTTATGCTGGTCAGTGGGGTGGTGGCGATTCTTAAATAGAATGGAGTGGTTTAAAAAATGAAATGATTTTAAATCTTATTAACGATAATATCCTGAATATAATAATGCGGTTACATTATTTTTTATTAACTTTGCACTCGGTTACGGAATGAGGCTGCTTCGTGCTCCCTTTTTCATGTGCCCGAATGTATATGGGGAAACCCGTGTGTTCTTGAGTATTTATAACTAATAGGTATAATAACTATGGAAACTAAATTGAATTTTAAGGATGGTCTCTGGACAAAGGAGATTAACGTAGGCAACTTCGTTCACGAGAACATCACTCCTTATGAAGGAGATGCTTCTTTCTTGGTAGGTCCAACAGAAAGAACAAAGAAGGTTTGGAATGTTTGTCTCAAGGCTCTTGAAGAGGAACGTGCCAACAATGGTGTACGTTCACTCGACAATGTGACTGTTTCTACAATAACATCCCACAAGGCTGGTTATATTGACAAGGAGAATGAGCTTATCGTCGGTCTTCAGACAGATGAACTGCTGAAACGTGCTATCAAGCCTTTCGGCGGCATCAAGGTTGTAGAGAAGGCTTGTCACGAGAATGGCGTTGAGGTTGACGAGAAGGTAAAGGATATCTTCTACCACTATCGTAAGACACACAACGACGGTGTGTTCGATGCTTATACAGAGGAGATTCGTATGTACCGTTCATTGGGCTTCCTTACTGGTCTGCCCGACAACTATGCGCGTGGCCGTATAATCGGTGACTACCGTCGTCTTGCTCTCTATGGTGTAGACCGTCTTATCGAGGCTAAGAGGGCTGACCTCAAAGGTCTCCTCAGCCCAATGACTGAACACACAATCCGTCTCCGTGAGGAGGTTGCCGAGCAGATTAAGGCTCTCAATGAGATTAAGGTAATGGGTGAGTACTATGGTCTTGACCTTTCTCGTCCTGCTACAACTGCTCAGGAGGCTGTTCAGTGGACTTATATGGCTTATCTTGCTGCTGTTAAGGAGCAGGATGGTGCTGCGATGTCACTCGGTAACGTATCATCTTTCCTCGATGTATATATCCAGTACGATCTCGATCATGGCAATATTGACGAGACTTTCGCTCAGGAGCTCATCGACCAGTTCGTAATTAAGTTGCGTATGGTTCGTCACCTGCGTATGCAGTCTTATAACGACCTGTTTGCCGGTGACCCGACTTGGGTAACCGAGGCAATCGGTGGCCGTTTCAACGATGGCCGTACAAAGGTTACAAAGACTTCTTTCCGTTTCTTGCAGACACTTTACAACCTCGGCCCCTCACCAGAGCCTAACATGACTGTTCTCTGGAGCAACGAACTGCCCGAGGGCTTCAAGGAGTTCTGCGCTAAGGTGTCTATCGACACATCTTCAATCCAGTACGAGAACGATACACTGATGCGCGAGGTACGCGAGTGCGATGACTACGGTATTGCCTGCTGTGTATCTTATCAGGCTGTCGGCCGTCAGATACAGTTCTTCGGCGCACGCTGTAACCTTGCCAAGGCTCTGTTGCTTGCTATCAACGGCGGCCGTTGCGAGAATACAGGTACAGTTGTAGTAAAGGGTATCCCCGTTCTCTCAGGCGACCTGCTGAACTATGAGGAGGTTCTTTCTAACTATAAGAAGGTGCTCATGGAGATTGCCCGTGTTTACAACGACTCTATGAACATTATTCACTATATGCACGACAAGTATTACTATGAGAAGGCTCAGATGGCATTCATCGATACCGATCCTTCAATCAATCTTGCATACGGTGTAGCAGGTCTTTCTATCGCTATCGACTCTTTGTCGGCTATCAAGTACGGCAAGGTAACAGTAAAGCGTAATGAGCTCGGCCTCACAGAGTCTTTCGAGATTGAGAACGACTTCCCATGCTTCGGTAACGATGACGACCG
>CAZAIM010000146.1:0-3739 GCA_964485215.1 uncultured Bacteroidaceae bacterium
TGCAAAAATTTGTAAGTTGTTCTGCGTTAAAATTTTCTTGTTTGAAAAGTTCAATGAACATTTTTCCGTTATCAGAATTAATGGCGAAATCTACTTTTAACACACTTATGGGTTCTCTGCCAAATTCATAATAGAAAAGTTCAATATGTTCTCCTATGTATATACCAAACTGCACAGGTAACAATTTCATATAGGAATATAACTGCTCCAGTCCTTTTTTGCTTTGTATATGGTTTGGTTCTTTCATTTCAATAACGAATATAGGTTCATTGTTCTTGAAAAAAACCATATCTGCAAAATAAGTCGAAACGCTACCAACCCTTAACTGGTACTGGTTCTCGATGTGTTCACAGTGCCAACCAAGTAAATATTTAAAATGAGTATATACAAGTTCGTGATATTCTCTTTCAGTAGCTTGCTTTGCTCTCTTTTCTAATATGTCTTTACAAATAGTGTTCCAAATATTCATTTGTGCGGTGTCTTATTGTTGCACAAAGTTATTAATTTAATGTCATTTAATCAAGTGATATTTAATCTATAAGTTGGTGTTATCAAAGTTTAGCAGTGTTCCGTACAGAGTAACCACATGAAGACATTACAGCCTCTGCCGATACCTCCTGCGCCGTAAACGGCTCGTTCCCCTAAGACATGGGGATAATATGCAGTCCGCAGTGTGACTGAGTGGTTGCTATGCTACGTGCGACTATTATTTATTCATTGAAACCCTCGGTGGGAATAACAAAAAATGGAACCTTTCGGTTCCATTTTTTGTTATTCCCACTCGACTAGAACCGTTAATTTATTGCTAAATATTTTAACTTTATTATCAATACTTTAACGTTGGTTTTTGCCTCTTGGAACGGCAACTGGTGTCATAAACTGGTGTCAATTCACATTCGTTAGCTATAATGTTAAAATACCCTCCAGAATGTGCTGGAGGGTGTGAAAATAAAGCAACCGCCTCAACAAGAAAAGATGTTGAAGCGGTTGTAAATTGTTGATTATTAGGGCTTTTTTATTGACAAGGCTCGTTGTTCGCAACCCGCACGGCGTGAACTTTATCCACGCTTCGTGCGACCTTTTGCTACTCGCCTTGTCGATAATTTTTGCCTTTTTGTGGGCAAAAATCATTCCCACTCGATTGTTGAGCTTGGTTTTGGCGACATGTCGTAGCATACGCGGTTAACGTTCGGCACTTCGGCGAGTATGCGGTCGGTTATCTTCATGAGTATCGGCCATTCTATTTGCTCGATTGTTGCTGTCATGGCATCAACGGTGTTGACGGCGCGGATGATTACCGGCCAGTCGTATGAACGTGCGTTGTTGCGTACGCCTACCGACTTGAAGTCGGGTACAACGGTGAAGTATTGCCATACTTTCTTGTCGAGACCGGCAATCTTGAACTCTTCGCGCAGGATAGCATCGGCTTCGCGCAGTGCTTCGAGACGGTCGCGTGTGATTGCTCCGAGACAGCGTACGCCCAAGCCGGGTCCAGGGAACGGCTGGCGATATACCATGTCGTATGGCAGGCCTAGTTCAAGGCCGCAAGCGCGTACCTCGTCCTTGAAGAGCTGGCGTATGGGTTCTACCAGTTCGAACTGGAGGTCTTCGGGGAGGCCGCCTACGTTGTGGTGGCTCTTTACCATCTTGGCTGTTTTTGTTCCGCTCTCGACAATGTCGGGGTAGATTGTGCCCTGGCCGAGGAAGTCGATGCCGTCGAGCTTGCGTGCTTCTTCTTCGAATACACGGATGAACTCGCCGCCTATAATCTTGCGCTTCTCTTCGGGGTCTGCAACGCCTTCGAGCTTGCCGAGGAAGCGGTCTGTTGCATCGACATATACAAGGTTGGCGCAAAGCTGCTTGCTGAATACCTCGACAACAGCTTCGCTTTCTCCTTTGCGCATGAGGCCGTGGTTTACATGGACGCATACGAGGTTATTGCCTATGGCCTTGAGCAGAAGTGCTGCTACAACAGAGCTGTCAACACCGCCCGAGAGAGCGAGCAGTACTTTTCTGTCGCCCACCTGACGGCGGATGAGTTCTACCTGGTCGTTGACGAAATTTGTCATGTTCCAGTTCTTCTCGGCCTTGCAGGTGTCGAGCACGAACTCTTGGACAGCATTCTTTACCTCTTCTACATCGTTGCCAATCTGGGCTATCTTTATGTCGCAGAGAGCCTTGTCGTGGTCTGCTGCCATAATGGGGAAGCCTGCGGAGTATATGTCGTGGTTCACGTCAATGGCAACGCCGTCGATGACATTGTTGGGGCCACCGTTGATTATTATACCTTTTACATTGGGGAGTGCCTTCAGTTCGTCTACTGTGATGTCGTGAGGGTAAATCTCGCTGTAGACGCCAAGGGCGCGAATGGCTCTGGCCAGCACGGTGTTCTCGTGGCTGCCGAGATCCAGAATAACAATCATGTCTTGTTTCATATTATCAATGAATTAATGGTTTCTTAGAAGTTCTATAAAATAAATTCAAACAGCTTCAAAATTTTGGCAGTTATTTATTTGATTGCGAAATTACGTTTTTTTCTCTTTTTCTACAAGTGGGCGGTAATTAATGTTTGTGTATAAAGAGTAAAATATATGTAAAAAATGAGAGTGAAGCCGCAGGCTTCACTCTCACATAAGCGCGTGTTATTTCTTCTCCTTCAAGAGGTCGCGTATTTCGGTAAGGAGCTTCTCCTCGGCACTTGGCTCCGGAGCAGGAGCAGGAGCGGCTGCGGCAGCAACCTCTTCTTCCTTCTTTCTTCTCTCGGTGAGCTTGGTGATGACGCGGATTGTTACAAAAATTGACATTGCAATGATGAGGAAGTCAACAACGGTCTGTATGAAGTTGCCGTATGTGAGTATGACCTCAGGCTTTACAATCTCTTCGCCGTTCATTACGGCATCCTTCAATACTATTTTTGCAGTCTTGAAATCAATGCCGCCCATGATGGTACCGATGAGTGGCATTATTATATCGTTCACCAGTGATGTCACGATTTTTCCGAACGCGCCACCGATGATAACACCGACAGCCATATCAATTACGTTGCCTTTCATAGCAAAGGCCTTGAAATCTTTAAGAAATCCCATAATATAAAAGTTAGGTTAATATTCTCTCTGCTTTAGTTGGCGAGTGGAGTGGTGCCGTGCATAGTGCTGAGTGGGCCGTTTCTCCCGGTTCGTCCAATTCGCCTGCAAAGATAAACATAAAATCTTTAAGCTCTTTAAAAAACTGTTTGAATTTGAAAAAATATTTTTCTCCGGTGCAGGCGCAGGCTTTCTTCTGCCGGCACTTTTATTATTAAGGTGTCTCTCACAGAAACAACTTCTTGAAACTGCTTCAGAGCCTGTATGAAATATTTTTCGCTTTTTTTCTTTTTTCGTGTGCCGTTTGCTTTGTTTGTGAAAACATTTTGTTAAATTTGCAGATGAAATATTGGCTAGGAACGGTTATGTATGTGGCACAATGCCAAAGAATGCTTTGTGCTTCACGTATTTACACTGTTCCAGCAAGTGAAATTCAGCAATTTATGAAAACTGCAAAGGTTATGTTTGTGATGATGCTTATGGCATTTTTGCTTGTGGCGTGCCGCAGTGCTGAATATTGCAACTGTGGCTGAGTATTTCCTTTGTATAGAAGAAAGACGAGATTTTTTTTAATTATAAACGTTTTAATTAAATTTTTAAGAAAATGATTAAACTTGGTATTAACGGTTTCGGTCGTATCGGCCGTATGGTATTCC
>CAZAIM010000147.1:0-3583 GCA_964485215.1 uncultured Bacteroidaceae bacterium
TAGGCAAATATAATTATTCTACTTTATCTTTTTTGTCTTGCGCAAATCTAAGGTTTGAAGAGGAGCTGGCTTGCAACTTGTTGCAAGACTGAGGAGTTGTTTTCTCTCCTTTGCTCTGCTACATTCTTCTGTATATCGCAAGCAGTATGCGCCTGAGGGGCTTGAGCAGCTCCCAAAAGAATGAGTATGCACGCCATTTGCGGCTGCCGGTAGAAACAAACTTGCCTTTCCTTATAAAGCCGTCGGCTATGCCCACAATCTTCTCCCGGGTGAACTGTTCCTTCATGCTCAACGGGTTGCCGTCGCCACGCATTGTATATGTGCCGTCCTTTATGGCTATGACACGGTGCAGGGCGTAACGCTTCTCCATTATCTCGGCAAGCACTACGTCGCCTTTGCGTGGGGAACGGGGAGGGGCAAGGACTACCTGGTCGCGGCCGTTTTCGAGAAAGGGGTGCATGCTGAATCCGCGAACAACAAAAGTGACGCTCTTCTTGCCTTCCTGTTCGAAAAGACGTTTGATTTCGAGCATGAAAAGGTGGTTGTCGACCCTCTTGGTGCGTTGTGCCGGTGCTGTCATAACCCGAATGCGTTGTTTGATACCATTGCTGCCTCTGCATCGGGGCGGCAGTAGAGGGTGTGTACTGGTATGTGTTCGAGCACCGAGCTTATGGTGCTGCATATCTGCATGTGTATCTTCTTGTCGAACTTGAGGGTGGAGCAGGAGCATAGCATTATGCCGAATGAGGTGGGTATGCTCTCGCGCTTTATCCTGTTCTCTTTATCCTGTTCTATGGCTGACATTCCGCCAATGGGGTAGTGTACGTTCTTGTATATGGGGCGTTTGCCGCTCCAGGGAGAGCCGTAAAGCATGGGGGTGCCGTCATTGGCGATGCGCACAACGGGGTTGTCGTCGTTGATGAGGGTGCTGCCCTCGATGTGCTTTACCCACATGTCGCTGTGGGTGCTTTTGCCTTGGCCGCTGGCTCCCAGGAACATATAGGCCTTGCCGTTGTTCTCTACAACGGAGGAGTGCATGAGCAGTGTGCGGTGTGGGGCTGTGCACAGGGTGTATATTACCATCAGGGAGTTGTTTATGCCAAAACTGATGTTGCTTCTGCTGCCACGGGTGGCAATGGTGAATCTTTTGTAGAGGGCGTCGCTCTCGATGAATGCACAGGGGATTTTGCCTTCGAGAACAAGTATCTGGTAGGCACCGCTGTCGCGGCGGCATACTTCAAAGGTTGCCGAAGGGCAGGGGAAACTGCCTACCTTGGTGCCTCGCCACGATGGGTTGATGCTGTTGTCTATGACAATCTCGAAGAGTGGATTGCTGCTCTCCGCGGCGAGGAATGGCTGCAGATTGGGAAGCAGTGACAGGATGTTCTCTTCGGCTGTAATCGTAAATGTGTGCTCGGCAACGGCAAAAGTGCTCTTCTGCATTGTTTGTATGTTTGTTGTTGTAACAAAATTGCGCCTCGAATGTTCCGGGCGTTCTAATAGGAGGCTGTAGGGGAGAGTGCGATGCTTCGGCATTGGGCGTGCCCGCTGTTTGAAGGGCTATCTCCGCTACATTAGTGCAAATGTAGGAAAAAAGGAGTGAATAATCAATCGATAGTGCCGGTTGTTTTGCGTTTTACAGGCATATTTGGGATAAACCTCTAATATTTTCTGCACTTGCTTTGAAAAATATTGGAGTAAACTTCATATATTTGAGGTAAACCTCGAATATTTTCTGCACTCGCTTTGAAAAATATTCAAGCAAGCTTGATATTTCTCGCTCGTTTGTTCGTATATTTGTAGAAAACTAAGAAGTTGTTTAAATTTCTAATAGTGCAATGAATATACCCTACAGCATAAATCTCAATGGCAGGCTTATGACGTTCGAAGAACCTAAGGTTATGGGAATATTGAACGTTACGGATAACTCTTTCTTCGAGGGGTCGAGGCTTTCGTCGCCGGCCGAGGTGCTTGCGCGTGCGCAGGGGATGATTGCCGACGGGGCTTCAATCCTTGATGTGGGGGCTTGTTCAACGCGTCCGGGCAGCACTCCTGTGCCGGTAGAGAGGGAGCTGGAGAGGCTCCATGCGGTGCTGGAACTGCTCGACAGGGAGCTGCCGGGTGCTGTGGTTTCGGTCGATACCTTCCGTGCACAGGTGGCACGCGAGTGTGTGCGCGAACATAATGTGGCAATAATAAACGATGTCTCGGGCTTTGAATGGGACGATGATATGCTCTCTGCAGTGGCGGCTCTGAAGGTGCCTTATGTGCTTACACATTCGGTGGGCTTTGCCGGCGACAGGGTGCAGTATGAGAATTTCCTGCCTCAGGTGCTGCAACGTCTCGCCGCCAAACTGTGGCAGTTGAGGCAGGCCGGTGTGCCCGATGTTATCATTGACCCGGGGTTCGGCTTTGCAAAGAGCCTGGAAGAAAATTATGAGATGCTGGCGGCGTTGCAGGAGTTTGAAGTGCTTGAGGCTCCGCTGCTTGTGGGGCTCTCGCGCAAGTCGATGATTACCCGTCTGCTTGGCGTTGATGCCGTAGGCGCGCTCGCAGGCACGGTGGCACTTAATATGGCGGCTCTTGAACGTGGTGCGTCGATACTGCGTGTGCACGATGTGAAGGAGGCGGCGCAAACGGTGAGGCTGTTTGTCGCGCTGCGCGGAAAGGATGGCGAGGGCAAAGCTTGCAGTGTGTGTAATTATAGATAAATGAACGTATGTTTTTCGATTTTACAATAAAGGATTTGATAGATATAATATTGGTGGCTTCGCTGCTGTATTACCTCTATAAACTGATGAAGGAGTCGGGGTCGCTGAATGTCTTTGCGGGAATCCTTATTTTCCTGCTCTTTTGGATCTTTGTCTCCAAACTGCTGCAGATGAGGCTGCTTGGCAATATCTTCGACCAGCTGATAAGCGTTGGAGCAATAGCCCTGGTGGTAATCTTCCACGACGAGGTGCGCCACTTCTTCAAGACGCTGGGCTCGCATCGCCATTTCAGGTTCCTCTCTTTCTTCTTCTCGCGCAATAAAGACAATGCCAAGGAGGCTGCATACGTTATGCCGGTGGTTATGGCCTGTATGAATATGGCGCAACAGAAAGTGGGCGCGCTCATCGTAATTAAGAAAAGCAGCAACCTCGACGAGATTGTAAATACAGGAGAGGCAATAAATGCCGATGTTAACCAACGTCTCATAGAGGCAGTCTTCTTCAAGAACGCACCGCTGCACGATGGCGCAATGGTCATTCAGGACGGACGCATTGCAGCCGCGCAATGTATTCTGCCTGTGTCGCACAATATGAGTATTCCTAAGAAACTGGGTCTTCGCCACCGTTCGGCTATGGGCATTTCCGAGGTTTCCGATGCTGTGGCCATTGTTGTCTCCGAGGAAACCGGTTCCGTGTCGGCTGCAGTCAACGGCAGGTTTCTCTTCAACCTCGATGCTCAAAAACTCGAAGCCCTGCTCTCTAAATAACGTGAGTTCTATATAATTTTACTCCTCCACCGCAAGCGGTCTCCCTCCTATATTATTATGGTTTTTGCAAGTAAATTAAGAGAAAATAGGTTTATAAAATTCATT
>CAZAIM010000148.1:0-3280 GCA_964485215.1 uncultured Bacteroidaceae bacterium
ATATGCTTTTATTCTTGATTAGAGGCATGCCAACCGGGAATATCCGCTGACCCCTGAATGCTGGCAGTGTTAGCGAAAGGGGTACTTCTTTTTTTAAAAAGAAGTACCCCTTTTCACAAAGAGATACTTCCAACATTTACTAAACAACTAAGAAAAAACTATACTATCATTGCTCTTTTTTTACTGAGAGCATTGCAAATATATCCAATAAATTTTCATTATGCAAAATTTACAGGACAAAAAAACACGAACTATGATATTAATTCAACAATTTCCGTTATTTGCATAACAAAACATCCTATGCTTTTTCTACCGCAGGCGATGCTTTTCGAAATGTCCTGCTACGTAGACCCTGAAGTATATGCAGGCTGCAAGAACAAGTATAGCACCAAAGAAGAAACTGCCTGAGTAGCTATTGGACGACAGTGCGCCGCCGGCAAGCATTCCGGCTCCAATCCCCACATCCCAACCGGTGAGATAGGTGGCGTTGGCCGTTGCACGGCGTGAGTTAGGAGCCATATTTATAAACAGGGTGTTGAAGGCCGGGAATATTGTTCCGAATCCGTAGCCTATAAGAAAAGCCGAAATGAAGTAAAGGCAATATCCGGCAGCGATGCTGAAACCGCACACCACGGAGAGCAATGCCTCTGCTGCAACACCGGCAAGTGCAATGAATATGCCTCTTGAGATTGTTTGCGTAATGAATCCGCGGTCGACCATCTTGCCCGAAATGAGCCTTGAGACTATAAGCCCAGCCCCTTGCACAGTAAAGAAAAGGCCTACTCCTGTTGAAATGCCCACCTCGGATGCGTAGACTGCAATGTAGCTCGAAGTCATTCCGTAGGGTATGGCAAGCATAAAGAATGCTATCGATGCCGGTATGCCCTCTAAAAGAATGAACCTGTCGACCGAGAAGGCTCTGCCGGGTTCGGCCGACGGCTGACGCCATTTTACCTTGACAAGCGATGCGAACAGCAACCCAATGCAGGCTACGAGCAGTGCAGCAGCAAAGAGCAACGTATAGTTTCCTCCGCTTATGAGAAAAAGCCCTGTCATAGGCCCGAATGCCATAGCCAGGTTGTTTGTAACGCCGAAATATCCAAGTCCTTCGCCACGGCGCGACGACGGCATAATATCAATGACCAGCGTGTTTCCTGTAGTGTTAAGGGCACCGAATGTGAAACCGTGAAGAATGCGCAGAATCACGAAAAGTGTTATGTCGGCACCAACGAAAAGATAGCCAACAAACGAGAGGGCAAAAAGTGTGTAGGATATTGAATAGACCTTCTTGCGCTGATAACGGTCGGCAATGAAACCGGCAAACGGCCTTATGCAAAGCACGGCAAGCACATAGCACGAAAGAACGAGACCGACAACGTCGGTTGCGATGCCGAACCTGTCTACGAGATAGAAAGGCAACGTTGGCACAAGAAGAAAGAACGAGAAGGCTGTGAGGAAGTTAGCGAGGCACATGAAAATGTAGCTACGCGTAAAAAGTTTTTCTTTATGGAGTGCTGTTGCCATATACATATATTATATCAATACCCGTAAAGGAAATACCACCAGTATGTACGACCAAAACTCTTGCGTACATAGTTGCTCCGTACAAGAGCATCGTCATAGCGGTTTTCTATGCGGCGCAGAGAATCAAACTGCATGAAGAGTGTATCGCTTTGAAGAGTGACGGAATAGCTGCTGTCGAGTGCCGACAATATGACAAGTGCCTCGCGGTAGTGCTTTGGCAGGCTGTCGGCAGGCGTGGATGGGTGCAGCCTTCGAAGTTCGGTCTCAAAAAGCGGCAAGCGTCTTTCGAGCAACAGCGAAGAGAGATAGTATTCCTTGACAACCGCCGGCAATGAATCCCTTTTGGAGAGCCTGTTAAGGAAACCGGCCGCACTCTCGCCTTCAGAAGGCTTGTCGCCAATGAGAGCAAAGAGCGTATCGGGGTGCAAGGGTGATGTCTGCTGCACGGGAAGCAGAAGCCCTTCCGATGAATAATACTGAGGATACTCGAAAAGATGTTCCCCAAGCAGGCCATTGCCGGCAAGGAGAAAAGAGCGTATTGCAGTGAGTTCACGCGACGAATCGAGCGACTTGTACCCCACTTTGAGAGCTTTGCCGGTCTCTCCCTTCTTATAGTATGAAACAGCAAGTGCCTCGCGTTTGAAATTTTCTTCGCCACTTGAAAGTGTTCCTGCAAGCAGGAACATTACAAGCAGAATCACAAGGTTGCGCCATATAATGCGTCCCGGTGCAGTTGCCGAATCCTTGGTCTTGTCGGCCGGAAGACGTCTCAGCAGCACTGCCATTCCGGCATAGAGGGCGATTGCTAGAAGGAAAATGAGTACCCATTTCCAGAGCGACCAGCCTCCAATGTACATAGAACGGTCAATATCGGTAAATAACGCCAGAAGCATTGCCGAAGGAAGATAGGCCATTGCGGTCCACTCCCTGCGGAACTTTGCGAGCCTGTTGACCCATAGTGAAAGCAAGGTCAATGGCAGAGACATCGAGAGCCCGAGGACAACACCGCTGTAGTTGAGCTTGCCGGTTGCAACGTGGCTGTAGAATGCCTCAAGCACCGGTGACTGGTACTTTGCAACAAACAGAAAGGAAAAAACAGCAAAGAGGATGGCACAAACGTATGCCACCACTCTTTGCTGCTGTCTTTCACCTTTATTATTTATCATTCTTTGTTCTTTTTAAGCACCAGGGCAGAACGTGCAGGCAGGTAAAGCATGAGCCATCCTTTCTTGCGACGTGCGTGCAGCCTGTCAAACTGTGTGAAGTGTGTCTGCGTCTCATCGACAAGAGCATTTCCGCCAAATCTTGCGGCATCGGTGTTCAGAACAATTGAGTATGAGCCTTCGGGCACAAGCAGGCCATAGTCGGTAAACGACCTGTTGTGGCTGAAATTGAAGACAAATATCAAATCCTTGCGTGAGAATGCGAGTACCTGGTCGCCATCGTTGTGCCAAATCTCCTGTACCGGACGGTTCTGGAAATTGCGGACATCGCCTACAAGTTCTATCATCGCCTTGTCAAACTCGCCCAACAATGTGTAGTTGTAGTTCGGATTATCCACAAGGCTCCACTGGCGACGTGCATACTTATGGCTCCAGCCATTGCCCTCGCGCGGGAAGTCAATCCATTCGGGATGACCGAACTCATTGCCCATAAAGTTAAGATAGCCGCCGTTGATAGTAGCAACAGTCATAAGACGTATCATCTTGTGAAGCGCGATGCCACGAGAAACCATATATGTCTCGTCGCCACGGTT
>CAZAIM010000149.1:0-3146 GCA_964485215.1 uncultured Bacteroidaceae bacterium
GGCCGCCCTGTGCGCCCTGAGCACCGCTCTGAGCATACATCTCGGCACTTGCAGCCTGCCATGCGTTGTTGAGTTCTGCTGTTGCTGCGTCTATGCCTGCGAGGTCCTGAGCCTTGTGTGCCTCCTCGAGCTTCTGCACGGCTGCCTCTATCGGTGCCTTCTTGTCGGCAGGAATCTTGTCGCCAAGTTCGCTCAGCTGGTTCTTTGTCTGGAACACCATTGAGTCGGCCTGGTTGAGCTTGTCAATCTTCTCTCGCTCTCTCTTGTCGGCATCGGCGTTAGCCTCAGCTTCGGCTTTCATACGCTCTATTTCGTCCTTGCTCAAGCCCGAAGAAGCCTCAATGCGTATTGCCTGCTCCTTGCCTGTAGCCTTGTCCTTTGCCGAAACCTTAAGGATTCCGTTTGCGTCGATGTCGAATGTAACCTCAATCTGAGGAACACCGCGACGTGCCGGTGCAATGCCTGTGAGGTTGAACTGGCCGATAGACTTGTTCTGGTTGGCCATAGGACGCTCGCCCTGAAGGACGTGGATTGTTACCTCGGTCTGGTTGTCGGCTGCGGTAGAGAATGTCTCGCTCTTCTTGCAGGGGATAGTGGTGTTTGCGTCGATGAGCTTTGTCATTACACCGCCCAGCGTCTCAATACCCATTGAAAGTGGAGTAACGTCGAGCAGCACGATGTCGCCTACGCCTCCCTCCTTGTTGAGGATTGCGCCCTGGATGGCTGCACCTACGGCTACTACCTCGTCGGGGTTCACACCCTTTGAAGGTGCCTTTCCGAAGAAGTCTTCAACAACCTTCTGCACAGCCGGGATACGTGTTGAGCCACCCACGAGAATAACCTCGTCGATGTCGGCATTGTTGAGGCCTGCGTCGCTCATAGCCTTCTTGCAAGGCTCAAGACAAGCCTGTATGAGGTTGTGTGCCAATGACTCGAACTTTGCGCGTGTCAAAGTCTTTACAAGGTGCTTCGGCATGCCGTTTACAGCTGTGATGTAGGGGAGGTTAATCTCGGTTGATGTTGTCGACGAGAGTTCAATCTTTGCCTTCTCGGCAGCCTCCTTGAGACGCTGCAGTGCCATTGGGTCGGCCTTCAGGTCTGCACCCTCTTCGGCCTTGAACTCATTTGCCAGCCAGTCGATTATTACCTGGTCGAAGTCATCGCCGCCAAGGTGTGTGTCACCGTTGGTTGAGAGAACCTCGAACACGCCGCCGCCGAACTCAAGGATAGAGATATCGAATGTACCGCCACCGAGGTCGAATACTGCAATCTTCATATCCTTGTTGGCCTTGTCGACACCGTATGCAAGTGCCGCAGCTGTAGGCTCGTTTACAATTCGCTTAACCTCGAGGCCTGCAATTTGGCCGGCCTCCTTTGTTGCCTGACGCTGGCTGTCGCTGAAGTATGCAGGAACTGTGATGACAGCCTCTGTAACCTCCTGTCCCAAGTACTCCTCGGCAGTCTTCTTCATCTTCTGGAGAATCATTGCCGAAATCTCCTGCGGAGTGTATAGACGTCCGTCGATGTCTACGCGTGGCATATTGTTCTCTTCAACTACTTTATAAGGTACGCGCGAAATCTCCTTGCTCACCTGCGCCCAGTTCTCGCCCATGAAACGCTTGATTGAGAAAATTGTGCGCTGCGGGTTTGTCACTGCCTGACGCTTTGCAGGGTCGCCAATCTTTCGCTCACCATTGTTGTCGAAAGCGACGATTGACGGAGTGGTGCGCTTGCCCTCGCTGTTAGTGATAACTACAGGCTCATTGCCCTCAAAAACCGATACACAAGAGTTTGTTGTACCCAAATCGATACCAATAATCTTTCCCATAATATAAAATTTTATCTATTATTTATTTCAACTTTGCCGGCGGTTTGTTTGTTCGCCTTACGCAAGATATAGAACAAAGTGCGTGCCAAAGGGTTTTTTTCTTGCCGAACTTTGTCACACATTGCATCTCTGTCTTGTTTTTGCTGTTTTTGTGCGACAAAATGGCAGACAAAATGTCATGTCCCTGTGCCCGTTCTTCCTTGTCAGCCCGGTGTTCAGCTCTTTCTGTTTTTTATAAAAGGGACAATTCGTTGCATTTTCCCTTTTTTTATATTACTTTTGTGAAATGTACATTGGGGTAAAACGAAGAGCCTGCAACGAAGGTTCCGTTCAGCAGTGTACAGCCGGTTTGAATAATAGAATTAAGATATTTATCAACTTTTAATCGTTTTTGAAAATGGGAAAAGTTTTGCTTATTGGCGCAGGTGGTGTAGGTACCGTTGCAGCTTTTAAGGTCGCTCAGAACAGCGATGTGTTTACCGAGATTATGATTGCCAGCCGCACTAAGGCCAAGTGCGACGCTATTGTGAAGGCAATAGGCAATCCCGATATAAAGACTGCGGCGGTAGATGCCGACAGTGTAGAGGAGCTGGTTGCTCTGTTCAACAGTTTCAAGCCCGAAATCGTAATAAACGTGGCTCTTCCATATCAGGACCTCACAATCATGGAGGCCTGCCTGCAGTGCGGTGTCAACTACCTCGACACAGCCAACTACGAGCCCAAGGACGAGGCACACTTCGAATACAGCTGGCAGTGGGCCTATCACGAGCGTTTCAAGGAGGCCGGTCTCACGGCAATCCTCGGCTGCGGTTTCGACCCGGGTGTGAGCGGTGTATATACGGCCTATGCAGCAAAGCACTACTTCGATGAGATACACTATCTCGATATCGTCGATTGCAATGCCGGCAACCACCACAAGGCATTTGCTACAAACTTCAACCCCGAAATCAACATCCGCGAGATTACCCAGAACGGGCGTTACTACGAGAACGGACAGTGGATAGAGACTGGCCCTCTGGAGATACACCAGTCTATCACATATCCCAATGTCGGTCCACGTGAATCCTATCTGCTCTTCCACGAGGAACTCGAATCGCTTACAAAGAACTTCCCCACAATCAAGCGTGCGCGTTTCTGGATGACATTCGGTCAGGAGTATCTGACACACCTCCGCGTGATACAGAACATAGGTATGGCACGAATCGACGAGATAGACTACAATGGAATGAAGATTGTTCCCTTGCAGTTCCTCAAGGCAGTGCTGCCCAATCCTCAAGACCTCGGCGAGAACTATGAGGGCGAGACCTCAATCGGTTGC
>CAZAIM010000150.1:0-3128 GCA_964485215.1 uncultured Bacteroidaceae bacterium
TTACCTTCAGCAAGACCGTTACCAAAGGTATAGACTCTTTTGTCTGCCATAAATTCTTGAGTTTATTGTTTGTTGATAAATAAAAAATGTTTTAACTGATTCGCTTTAGCCGGCACCCGGTTGTGGGGTTGCCAACTAATTTGCAAATATAAGAAAAATGTTTGTAACCCGAAATTTCTGCAAGAAAATATCACATGATAAAATAAAAAAAATAAGTTCAGCCGTCAAAAATGTGAATTATCGGGATTTTCGGTGTATCTTCGCGATGATTTTGTAATTTGCCTTACTTTACGTATGTAGTAAATCGGGCGTTTCGCAGGTGAAAAGTGAACGTCTGTGTTTTTGGAAAATCTGGAAAATATAATATATGGCAAGAAAAAAGAAAGAACTTCCGTTGCTCGAGAAGATTGAAATAACCGGGGTGGCGGCTGAAGGAAAGGCACTTGCGAGGGTGAATGACCTTGTGGTTTTTGTGCCTTTTGTAGTTCCTGGCGATGTCGTGGACTTAAAGGTACGTCGCAAGAAGCACAGCTACGCCGAGGCAGAAGCGGTGAATTTTCATGAGTATTCACAGGAACGCAGCGAACCGTTCTGTAAGCACTATGGCGTATGTGGCGGCTGCAAGTGGCAGTGTCTTGCCTATGAGCATCAGCTGAAGTACAAGCAGCAGCAGGTTGTCGATGCGCTCACGCGTATTGGAAAGGTTGAGTTGCCTCCTGTAATGCCGATACTTGGCTCAAAGAATATATGCGAGTATCGCAATAAACTCGAGTTTACCTTCAGCAACAAGCGTTGGCTCACTTGGGAAGAGGTTGCCGGGAATGTTCAGTACGATAATATGAATGCACTTGGTTTTCACATACCAGGTGCTTTTGACAAGGTTCTCGATATTGAAGAGTGCTGGCTGATGACAAGTCTTAATAACCGCCTTCGTAACGGAATACGTGAGTTTGCCAACAGTGAGGGCATACCATTCTATGACTTGCGCTCACATTCCGGGGTGCTTCGGAGCATGATGCTGCGCACCTCCACTACCGGGGAAGTCATGTTGCTTCTGCAAGCACGCATAGAGTGTGACAGCGATATGACTCAGCTTGAAAAAGTTTTACATTATGTGGCTGATTCATTCCCTGAAGTTACTTCGCTTCTCTATGTTGTGAACAATAAATGCAACGATACCTTCGGGGACCTTGAAGTCGTAACGTATAAAGGTACCGATGTCATATATGAGGAGATGGAAGGGTTGCGTTTCAAGGTTGGACCAAAGTCTTTCTACCAGACAAACAGCGAACAGGCTTATAATCTGTATAAGGTTGCACGTGACTTTGCTGCGTTGACTGGTGACGAAGTGGTGTATGACCTTTATACCGGTACAGGAACCATTGCCAATTTTGTGGCGGCTCGTGCTAAAAAGGTAGTTGGCATAGAGTATGTTGAGGATGCCATTGTGGATGCCCGTGTCAATGCCGGGCTAAATGGTTTTGCCAACCTTGCTTTCTTTGCCGGTGATATGAAGGATATATTAACCCGTGATTTCATTGCTGAGCACGGCCGTCCGGATGTCATAATTACAGACCCTCCCCGCGCCGGTATGCATAACGATGTTGTCGACACTATTCTGTTTGCAGCTCCAAAACGTATTGTGTATGTGAGCTGCAATCCTGCAACCCAAGCGCGTGATTTGCAGCTGCTCGATGTCGATTACAAGGTAATGGCGGTGCAACCGGTAGATATGTTCCCTCACACACATCATGTAGAGAATGTCGTACTGCTTGAACGAAGGGGTGATAAGTAATTGAAAATTAGTTTTATGAAAAAGAATACAAATACTCTTCTGACATTTAGGGCTACCGATGTAACTCAGCTGATTGCCTTTGTTATGGAGAGGATGCACGGCATCAGCCGTAACAGAGCAAAAGCTTTAATAAGCAATAGGGTAGTCCTTGTGAATAACGCAATTACCACTTATCCTCTTTTTGAACTGAAGCCTGGTGATGTGGTGCAGATAGACCGTTCGAAGCACAAGATGTCGTTCCATAGCAAGGAACTCGATATTATATATGAGGATGCTTATCTTCTTGTTGTCGACAAGCACCCCGGTCTGTTGTCCATGAGCAACAATTCGCGCCAGCAGACTGTGCAGGCTGTCCTTAACCGTTATCTTGAAAAGGGTGGCGGGCGTTGCACCTCGCATCTGGTTCACCGCCTCGACCGTGACACCTCTGGCCTTATGGTTTATGCCAAGGATGTGCAGACCCAACAGTCACTTATCAACGGCTGGCAGCAGCTTGTTACCGACCGTCGCTACCTTGCCTTGGTTGAGGGTGAGTTTGAGAACGAACGTGGGCGTGTCTGTTCGTGGCTTACGGAAGACAAAAGGTTTATAACTCATTCAAGTCCTGTTGATAACGGTGGAAAATATGCTGTGACACATTATTCTGTTTTAAAGTCGAAGCGCGACTATTCGCTGATAGAATGCGAGCTTGAGACCGGTCGTAAGAACCAAATTCGTGTACATATGGCCGATTTGGGGCATCCTGTTGCCGGTGACCGTAAGTATGGTGCTCAGAGTGACCCTATGCGTCGGCTTGGCCTGCACGCCTATATGCTTTGTTTTGTACATCCGGTAACAGGCAAGCATATGCGTTTTGAGACTCCTGTTCCTGTTTGTTTCGAGAAATGCCTGAATGAAAAGTAATTTTTTTCAAAAACTTTTGTGCTTGCTGCTACTGTTGCTTCTGCCGCAGTTCGTGGTTGCGCAGTCGGTCTCCGGCAATGACGGGCTGAGAACTTCTCGTGAATACAGGAAGGTCTCGAGTGATAGTCTAAGGCTTAGAAAGAGCAAGACCGTGAAAAAGGCAAAAAAGAATGGAAAAGGTAATACTGCCAAGCCCGATAACTCGTCTGTCAAGAAACAGAAGAGAACCAAGGCGCGGAAGAGCAAAGCGGTTAAGCAGAAGGATACCCTGGCCGTAAAATCCAGGAAGAGTGGGGTGAGAATCGATTCAGTGAAGTACGCCCCGATAGAGTATTCGCTTGGTGACCGTGTGATAATGCGCGGAGACAGTGGAAAGGATGTTCGCACAGTAGCTAATATATTGGTAAAAAAACTTTACTTGGACGAGGAT
>CAZAIM010000151.1:0-3094 GCA_964485215.1 uncultured Bacteroidaceae bacterium
TTTCCGCTGCCGATGATGAAACCATAGCACCCGGTAGCTCAAAAGAGACACCCCGGGATGCAGCCCGTTCTTCTTCCGCTTATTCTTCTTCCAATGAAAAAGAGAATCCTGTTTCTCATGAAAAGAGCAAACTGCCTTTTGTGGCAGCCCTGTTGCTGTGTCTTGTTGTTTTAGGCATCGGAGCAATATTTATGCTCGGCGGTGATAACGAAGACACAGTAGTTGCAGAGGCTGAGGCACCTGTTCCCACACCCCCGGTAACTGATTCCATTGTTGTGGCAAATAAAACTAAGCAAGAACGTTTGGAGCGCGAACGAAACACTTTCAAGACCCGCACCTTTACAGTCAACGGTGTCAGCTTCAAGATGGTAGCCGTTGAAGGCGGCACCTTCCTAATGGGTTCAAACGATGGTGAAAGTGATGAAAAGCCCGTACGTGTAACCCTCAGCGACTATTACATAGGTGAAACCGAAGTAACCCAGGAACTCTGGCAGGCCGTTATGGGTAACAATCCTGCGAATTTCAAGGGAGACAACCAAAGACCTGTAGAACAAGTAAGCTACAACGATTGTTTGGAATTCATTAAGAAATTGAACGATCACCTTGCCGGTCAATTGCCGGCCGGCCGCAAATTCCGTCTCCCTACCGAAGCCCAGTGGGAATATGCCGCCCGTGGCGGCAAAAACTCTAATGACCATCAATACAGCGGCAGCGACAATATAGACAAAGTGGCTTGGTATAATGAAGATTGGAACATCGGAAGTACCCACCCCGTAGGGAAAAAGAGCCCCAATGAACTTGGTCTTTACGATATGAGCGGCAACGTATGGGAATGGTGCAGCGATTCTTACGGCTCATATACTCGTTCCTCCCAGACAAACCCAGAGGTAACAAGCAAGGATCCCGGCTCTTTTCGCGTGCTTCGTGGGGGTAGCTGGAACAGCCGCGCGCAGAGCTGCCGTGTGGCTTCTCGTGGCGGCGACAGCCCCGACATCAGCCGCAGGTCCTTCGGGCTGCGCCTCGCCTTCTAAGTTTACACACAAGCTACAATTTGTAAGCTAAAAATGTTTTTCTTTGTAATGGAAGCGCAGGGGGCAATGCGGAGCAAGCCCGCCCGGCGCGCACCAAAACAAAGAAAAACCGAAAAAATAGATATGCAAGTGAAATTATTCGTCTTGCCGGTTTTTGCCGACAAGGACTGTGTTGAAGAACTGAATCTTTTTTTACGCTCAAACAGAGTGCTTGAAATTAAAAAGGATTTTGTAAATGCTCCTTCGGGGCAGTATTGGGCTTTTTGTGTTACCTACCTTCCTATGGGCTCTCACCAAATGCCTGTAACGGAGCGTCGCGAAAAGGTCGATTACAGAAACGTTCTCTCCGAAGTGGAGTTTGAGCGTTTTTCGGCTCTTCGCAAAATAAGGAAACGGATTGCCGATGATGATGCCGTTCCTCCGTATGCTGTCTTTACCGATGCGGAACTTTCCGAAATCGCAAGATTCGAAGAGGTTACGCCTGATTTGTTGCTGAAGATTGGCGGCATTGGAAAGAGGAAGGTTGAGAAGTATGGAAATGAGATGTGCCGCCTTCTCTCAGAAGGCAAGTGTAGCATACTATCAAATGAAGAGGGTAGGGAATCTGAAGGAGAAAATTGTTGACATTGACAATGTTGCACTGGCGGCGTATAAAGCCTTCCGTGGAAAAAGAGGTAAAAAAGAGGTCCGGGATTTTCTCAGCAATTTCAGTGAAAGAATTTCCGAACTTAGGGAAGAAATTGAGAATGAAACAGTGAGAGTAGGTGATTATCACTATTTTACAATATATGACCCTAAGGAAAGGATTATATGTGCTGCAAGTCTTAAAGAGAGAATATTGCATCATTCCATAATGAATGTCTGTCATAGCCGTTTTGACAAGGCTTTGATTTTCGATACATACGCAACGCGTCCGGGGAAAGGGGTGTATGCGGCACTATACAGAGCTATGTCGTCGATGCAGAAATATGTTTTTTATGCGAAACTAGACGTAAAAAAATATTATGACAGCATTGACCACGGAGTTTTGAAGAGTATGTTGCGCAGGATGTTCAAGGATAAATGGTTGCTTGGGCTTCTAGAACGGATTGTCGACAGCTATTCCGTCTCAACCGGAAAGGGCATCCCGATAGGAAATCTGACAAGCCAGTATTTTGCAAATATCTATATGTCGGGATTGGATCATTATATGAAGGAGAAACTTTCCGTTCCGATGTATATAAGATATATGGACGATGTGCTTATATGCTGTAAAGATAGGTACAGCCTGTGCAATTATGTGAAAGTTTTTAAGGATTACGCTTTAAATGAATTGCAGCTTGAGATAAAGCAGCCTCAATTGGGCAAGTGCTGTTCGGGTGTATCTTTTCTTGGGTATAAGGTGATGCCGGGTTTTCTTCTTATGAATGGGCGCAGTAAAAGGCGTTTTCGTGCAAAATTGCTTGAATATAGCAATATGTATCGTAATGGAGAACTATGCGAAGAGGAATATTCCTCGAGACTGTCATCGCTGCTTGCTTTTACAAAGCATGCGAAATCAAGAAGTTATAGAAAAGCGTGTGTGGCAATGATACAGGATTAAATGGGGTAATGTCGAAAAGAGGGCTCTAATCGCGTGCTTCGTGGGGGTAGCTGGAACAACAACGCGCAGAACTGCCGTGTAGCTAATCGTAACAACAACAGCCCCGACAACAGCAACAGGAACAACGGGCTGCGCCTCGCCTTCTAAGCTTACAAACGTGTAGCAGTGTTGTAAACAGATATTATCCTTCAGAGAGCATTCTCTGTAAAATGATGTTCCCTTAGGGACGGTTGTGGCAGTGCTGGTACTTTATAGGAAGGCTCTGCCATAATTTGTACCGTCTTCTTGGCGGTATTCACACCGTTCTACAGGTTTAGAAACTCCTATTTCTACTCCTCACCCCTTCGGGGAGCTCCTCTTCGCATGAGGAGCGGTAAGTGTTTTTATTTTTAGTTTATACTGCTATTTATAGTTGTTCCTTTAATATAAGTTAACGTGAGTTCGATGAAATATAATTAGCTGAAAATTTGGTGATTAGCGA
>CAZAIM010000152.1:0-3080 GCA_964485215.1 uncultured Bacteroidaceae bacterium
GGACCAAATTTATTTAATGTTTAACTCGTCCCTAATTTTTATGGGACACTAATGTGTTCTTATCATATTATATCGTTTATGAGACCGGCCAAAAGCCTATGCAACTGGCCGGCCTGTTAGACTATAAGGTTGGTTTATTCAATATTCTGATAACATTGCTCTTTCTTCGCTCGCTCGATTGTGAAGCAGTGCTGCCATTCAGAATAATCTCAAGAGTAGCATTGATGTCAAGCAGGTCTATCTTGCCATCACTGTATGAGTCCATCTGCAGTATGTCACAGCCTGTCACCTCGTAGCCAAGAATATGGTTCAGTGTCGCATTTATGTCAAGAATATCGACATTTCCGCTCTTGTCGGCATCGCCAGGTATATAACTGCGGCCGAACTCGAATTCGCGTGCCAGTTCCTTTGCTTCTACATTGCCGGCCGAGTCTGTTGCAAGAACACAGAATCCAAAATCGATGTCGCGTGAATATTTCAGTTTGCTCGATGTCTTAAGGGTATCGCCAAGCAGCGGTTTCCATTCGGCATCTTCGCCTGCCTGAACATACAGCTGATATCTGTATATTCCGGAACCTTCATCGCTACCTTCCCAGGTGACACGAATCGTTGAATCGCTTACCTCCTCAATGCCGGTTATTGCCGATACAGGCTTTATGTCATCAATGATATTGCTCCAAACAGGCGTTTGTATGGCATTCTCGCTGTCGAACACAATAGAGGCGATGTTGTCAATCTTTTCACCGTTCGCAAGTCCTTGTTTCAGCTTGATGTCAAAACTGAATTCAGCCTCTCCGTTACCGCCGTTGTTTACGGGCAGTACACCCTGCATCGGGTCATCGGTCGATTCCATAGTCATCGGGTCGAGCGACTTGATAGTCCACACGGCAATGCCTGTCTGTTTGTCAAAGTCGAGTGACACCTCGGCTATCACATCAATTTCAGTGCGCAGGTCCATTGTCTTTACGAATGTTTTTTCGCCATTAAGCTCCATTACCTTGTCGCCAATCTTTACACTGCGTGCAGCAAATGTAGAAAGGTCGAGTTTGTTGCCGTCAAGAGTATCCGTCACAACAACAGTGTGTGCGGCAGCCGTAGCAAATTCGGGGTCATTCTCGCAACGTATTGTGTAGAATGTATTCTCAAAGTTGCTTGGTACATATTTGCTTCCGCTCTCGGCTGTGAAACCGATAATGTCGTTGGGATCGAACGAGGTTACAGGGTTGGATTTACCACCGCCACCATCAGGATCGGGAGGACAGTTAGGTATTCTTTCTTTAATTGCTTTTTGGCAATCATCACTAATAATTGTTTCCACAGCACCAGCTACAATAAGGTTTAATTCTGCTTCGCGTGCTTTTTGGCATTGTCGTATTAAATTATTGTAATACTTAACTTCTGTACTGCTTCCCATCTTAAAGGCTAATTCTCTTGAATCTTTTAAATCCTTTAACCGACTTGCATATTTACCAACGACACACCCGATAGCATTTTCTATCACACTTGAAATTAATGAATTCTTATTTGCTTCTATGTAATTACTCCATTTCTCACCAGCCGTATTGCCTTCACTACAATATGTCTCAATAGCCATACTGAATGCTGTTGTTAAAAACGATGCCCCACATCCTAAAGCTGGTATATAACCAATTAAATCTGCAACACATGTTATTTTTTCCTTATAGCAACACATGTTCTTTGAAATGTTTGATTTCTTACTTTTGCTTTTTAGAGGTCTGACCTTGTTTGTCATTGGAAACCATGCTTTGCTTGTGTAAGCATAGAATTCTATAGTCTCGGAACTTAAGATGTTTATTTTATAATTTTTTGTAGTTTTGGGCGGAATTGAAATAAAGAAATTAGCAACACCGTAGTCACATTGTTCAATGCTGTCTCTTAATACTATGAATTGAATAATATCATTGGCTTTGTTTATAATTTTAAAAACTTCATTTTTTTCTTCTTCGTCACCGAAGTCTATATGTTTATAATTGTTATAATTCGTTATTGAAATAAGTTCATTACCAAAATCAACAGATATAATATTGTCAAATGAACTTGTTATCAATTTCAACTCCAGAGGTACATAATATGCTGTCATATTACCAGTATTGGTAATATTAATACTATATGTGTTTGCAGTTCCACGCAAGAAAGAACTTGCAAATTTTACCTCTGTCTCAAGGTTTATTTCAGTAGCTTCTTCAACCGTAACACTGTTCTTTACAATCTTGTATTCATCCCCACTGAATATGAACATGGCATCATAGTCACCATGTGCAGTCGTATTGAAGTCTGCAATTATGCCTACCTCGGCATCGCTTGTACGCTCAATATACTCGGCAACAATAGTGTCACTCTGCGAATTGATGAACCTTACTTCACACAGAGCCTTGAATCCATTTCCCTTGTATGTAATAGTGCTGGCTCCTTCGTCTCCAACATTTCTTACGTCTTGGTCAACAATATCATACTTGTCCATATGCAATATGTCAAGTATCATATTATTATTACTTCCTGTGACATCGTGAACAGCAAGGTAGTGCTTACCGTTTTCCCAAGTGTGGCAGCCACTCATTCGTGTCGATTCTGCGCCATTTGTCGTGAATATCTCTTTTCCACTTGGCGAGAATAACTGTATAGATGTCGCTTGGCTGCTTTTGTAGGCCAACGTATCGCCCTCAAATGCTTCGAACGAGAACCATTTTATTTCATTTTCACCGGGAGCATCAAATACCTTGCTCTTTTCATCGCGGGCAATGGGTGTGATGTCCGTTACCTTTTGCGATACGTTGTAGTCGATGTAGTCGCGCGAGAAGTCGGTAAACCTTGCACTCTTGTCAAAGAAACGCATATTAAGCGTATTCTTTGCATATATCATAGGCTTGCCATCCTTCACCTCGAAATGGAACGATGATGACCTCAGAGGTATGCTCTCCACTGGCATGAGTGTTATGAGCTTCATGGGATTTACGGGCGTATCAAATTTCTTGACACTCATTACACTGTCGCAGTCATTCAGCCAGTATTCGTATGACGTGATGGCATTGCCGCCCAACGGTGTCTTGACAAAGAATGCA
>CAZAIM010000153.1:0-3070 GCA_964485215.1 uncultured Bacteroidaceae bacterium
AATCATCACCGTGATGGGTCACGTAGACCACGGAAAGACCTCTCTGCTCGACTACATACGCAAGGCCAACGTAATTGCCGGTGAGGCCGGCGGCATTACCCAGCATATCGGTGCCTACAACGTGAAGATGGAGAGCGGCAAGCGCATCACCTTCCTCGATACTCCGGGTCACGAAGCCTTCACCGCCATGCGTGCCCGCGGTGCAAAGATTACCGACATCGTAATCATTATAATAGCTGCCGATGACAACGTGATGCCACAGACCAAGGAGGCCATCAACCACGCTATGGCAGCCGGCGTTCCCATTGTATTTGCCATAAACAAGTGCGACAAGCCCACAGCAGACCCCAACCGCATCAAGGAGGAACTTGCAAACCTCAATATGCTTGTAGAGGACTGGGGCGGCAAGTACCAGTCACAGGAGATTTCGGCGAAAAAGGGAATGGGCGTTGAGGAGCTGATGGAGAAGGTGCTTCTCGAAGCAGAACTTCTCGACCTCAAGGCAAACCCCAACCGCAAGGCTACAGGTTCCGTCATAGAGTCAACACTCGACAAGGGTCGCGGCTATGTAGCGACAGTCCTTGTGCAGAACGGAACACTGAAGGTAGGCGACATAGTTGTTGCCGGAACACAGTGGGGCAAGGTAAAGGCAATCTTCAACGAGCGCAACCAGCGCATCACCGACATAAGGCCGGCAGAGCCTGCACTTATTCTTGGTCTGAACGGTGCTCCGACTGCGGGCGACACATTCAACGTTGTGGAGAGCGAGCGCGAAGCACGTGAAATCACAGGCAAGCGCGAACAGCTGCAGCGCGAACAGGGATTGCGCACCCAGAAGATGCTCACACTCGATGAGGTAGGCCGCCGCATTGCACTCGGAAACTTCCAGACCCTCAACATCATTGTGAAGGGCGACGTGGACGGTTCTATCGAAGCACTCAGCGACTCGCTCATCAAGCTGTCGACCGAGACAATCCAGGTGAATGTCATACACAAGGCCGTAGGCCAGATTTCGGAAAGCGACGTAAGCCTTGCCGCAGCATCGGATGCCATCATTGTTGGATTCCAGGTACGCCCCTCCGTGACAGCACGCAAGGTTGCCGAGAGCGAAGGTGTCGATATACGCATCTACTCTATCATATACGATGCCATAGAAGAGGTCAAGGCAGCCATGGAAGGTATGCTTGCCCCAATTGTAAAGGAAGAGATTACAGCAACCATCGAGGTGCGCGAGACATTCCACATCAGCAAGGTTGGAACTGTTGCCGGCTGTATGGTACGCGAGGGTAAGGTCAAGCGCACAGACCGCGCACGCCTCATTCGCGACGGTATCGTTATCCACACAGGCTCACTTGCTGCGCTCAAGCGTTACAAGGAGGATGTAAAGGAAGTTGCAACGAACTTCGAGTGCGGTATAAGCCTCGCATCGCAGGACGACATAAAGGTAGGCGATATCATTGAGACATTCGTTGAAGTAGAGGTTAAACAGAAACTTTAACACATAGACGATGAACCTTCTCGACATAATCCTTATTGCGGCAGTAGCCATCGGAGGCATTGTCGGATACCGGTTAGGATTAGTTAAACAATTATCGTTTGGGGCAGGCCTGGCAATAGGCCTGTTCCAGGCGATTCACTCATACCCCGATGTGGGCAAATGGGTCAACGATGCCACAGGATGGGAAGAGGGTGCCTGCTACACGGCAGGTTTCATTCTCATACTATTGGCAATAACATCCATTGTTTATCTGCTGGGAGTAGTATTCTCGAAGATAATCAGAATCATCTGCTTAGGGATGGCCGACAGGATTCTTGGTACAATCTTCGCAATATACTTCTCCATGACTACAATGGCTGCCATTGTGGACATAACAGGAAGAATTGACCCGCACAACCCGGTAACGGGAGAAACATCGCAGGAGGATTCGGTGTTATACAAGAAGATTGTAGGCACAACCTTCTCTGTCATTGAAGAGGTGATTAAGGAGAGATGAAAAAAAGCAACAGCATACTCAAGAAACTGGCAAACAAGGCATACGAATTCGGGTTTGTCAGCAAGATAAAGACAGACATAATTGAGAGCGGACTCAACGAGAACACCGTCAGGCTGATTTCACAAAAGAAGAATGAGCCTGAGTGGATGCTCGAGTTCCGCCTGCAAGCATACAGGCACTGGCTCGCTATGGAGATGCCCAAGTGGGCACACCTCGACATACCGGCCATTGACTACCAGGCTATCTCGTACTATGCCGACCCTTTGAAGAAAAGCAAGGAGAACAAGAACAAGGAGATAGCCCCCGAGCTGATGAAGACATTCGAGAAACTGGGTATCCCCCTCGAGGAACGTCTGGCCCTTAGCGGCACGGCAGTGGATGCCGTCATGGACTCAGTGTCGGTAAAAACCACGTTCAAGGAAGAGCTCAAGGAGAAAGGAATAATCTTCTGCTCAATGGGCGAAGCCATTCAGGAACACCCCGAACTGGTGCGCAAATACCTTGGAACAGTCGTAAATTACCGCGATAACTTCTTTGCCGCACTCAATTCGGCAGTCTTCAGCGACGGTTCATTCGTCTACATTCCCAAAGGCGTACGTTGTCCAAGAGAACTGTCGACCTACTTTCGCATAAACGCAGCCAACACCGGCCAGTTCGAGCGCACGCTCATAGTTGCCGACGATGACAGCTACGTTTCGTATCTCGAAGGCTGCACGGCACCAATGCGCGACGAAAACCAGCTGCATGCAGCCATCGTAGAGATTGTGGTCAACACCAACGCCGAAGTAAAATACAGTACCGTACAGAACTGGTACCCCGGTGATGCCGAAGGCAAGGGAGGTGTATACAACTTCGTCACCAAACGTGGCGACTGCCGCGGAGAAGGGAGCAAACTATCCTGGACACAAGTAGAGACAGGTTCGGCAATAACCTGGAAATACCCAAGCTGCATACTGCGGGGCGACAACTCGCAAGGAGAGTTCTATTCCGTAGCACTGACCAACAACTTTCAGCAGGCCGACACCGGCACCAAAATGATACACCTTGGCAAGAACACCAAGAGCACAATCATCAGC
>CAZAIM010000154.1:0-2792 GCA_964485215.1 uncultured Bacteroidaceae bacterium
TAGAGGAGGGGGACCGCTTGCGGTGGAGGAGTAAAATTATATCGAACTCACGTTATTTAATGAATGAGGATGACCCAAAAGTCATCCTCTTCTTGTCGGGGGTCTGTAAGAATTCTGAGTTAATTATAACACAGCCATGCAGCAAACACTCAAACAGCCATATGTTCTGCCAGCACCTTAATGCCAATGGCAATAAGGATAAGCCCACCCCACAATTCAGCACGCAAGCGCGCAGCAAAAGCCTTCCCAAGTTTCAATCCAATGCAAAGCCCTAAGGCAGTCATCAACGACGATACCAGCCCGATAGCTACCAACGGATAGAGAAGCGAACGCATTGAACAATACCCCATACAAGAGAAAGAAATCCCAACCGCCAAAGCATCAATGCTTGTTGCTATAGCCAATGTGAATATTACCTTCATGCGACGGGGGTTAAAACTCTTTTTCTCTTCCTCCTTGAACGAGTCCAGAATCATACGCACACCCAGAAAGCCAAGTATTGCAAAGGCTATCCAATGGTCAACACTCTCAATGAGTGAACGGAAAAGCTCGGCACCCAACCAGCCGAGCAACGGGTTCAGTGCCTGGAAAAGCCCAAAAAGCAGCACCATTGCAATCATCTGTCTGGGCATCACCCTCTTGAATATAATGCCGCTTGCCATCGACACCGCAAAGCAATCCATTGCGAGAGCCATAGCCATAAACCAAACTTCGAGATGTGTCATAGGGAGAATATAAAAACATTCAAAGGTACTCCATTTTCGGCAAACAGCACATAGAGAAACTTCAATATTTGCAGCTACGTACATATAAAAGCATAAAAAAAGCAAAAGCTGTTGCATGAATAAAAAAATGGAAGTATCTTCGCGACCCGGAAGTTACCGTCTTCCAATAATATATACCTGGGGCTATCTGGATTTGACAGCGGGCAGAAAAGGTATGTAAGCACGCAGTGCCTCGTTGGTTCGCACTATAATCTGAGCCCGCAAACAATTATCTGGCAACAATAACTACGCTCTTGCTGCTTAATCGAAGTACAGTAGATTAGCTTAATCCCGGCACCAGGTGCCGGGACAAGACATCACCCGGACACTGTTGTTCCGAAGTAATCCGAAATGGTGGTGCAGGCAAATCGGGACTAACCGTTGCAGGCCTCGATGCAATGGCGACATTTTAGAGGATAAGGCGCAGGTTGGCGGTCGCGGTCTTGCCTGTGCTCGAAAACCCCACCGATGACTAAGCGTGTAGAAAGCATATGGTTTCCCTGTTTGGACGAGGGTTCGACTCCCTCTAGCTCCACAAAAAAAAACAGAACTGACGGCGTTGTCAGTTCTGTTTTTTTGTTTACATGAAGCATCCCCCTGCACCAAAGCATCGTATGCTAATTGCGGAAAAGTTTCTAATGCACATACACCTTATCGCCATCTACTGCTCATTTCAAATATAATTAAGGAACTGTTTCACTAACCATCTCTTGCTGAGAGACGGATATTATGCAAATATACAGAATTATTTCATTCTGCAAGCCTTTTTATAAAAAAACAAAAAAAACAATAATAAGTTAGAACAAATAAGAATGCTCTGCAAGTACCTGTAGGGCTATTATCCGTCTCTCAGCAAGAGACGTAGCGGCATCAGCCGAGCAGAGCCTTGAGTACCAAGCTGTTGGCTTTGTCTACAACAGATGTTTCCAGCGATGCCAGGTATATCTGCGTGGTCTTTTCACTGTCGTGCCCCATACCTTCGCTTATAATGGATAACGGCACATTCTTGCACTTTGCAATGCTTGCCCAGGAGTGGCGGGCAACGTATGTAGTAAGAGGCACGGAGAGAGAGCATTCCTCTCCAATCCTCTTCAGCAAGGCATTCGTCACGCTCAACGCACTTTGGTACTGCACGCGCTCGTTCTTGCCGGCTTCCGTTATTATTGGCAACAGATAGTTTCCGGTGCCGGTACCCCATTTATCGATAAAGGACTGCATGCACTTCTCCCACTTTATGTACAGCTGCTGCCCGGTCTTTAGACGGCGATAGGAAAGCATACCGTTCTTGAGGTCGCTTTTTTTCAGGTAGCTCATATCTACGAACGACATTCCACGGGTGTAAAAAGAGAACATAAAGAGGTCGCGCGCAAATTCCATTCGAGGCCGGCCGGCAAGGTCGAGAGAGACAATCTTCTTCATTGCCTTCAAAGAGAGTGCACGTTTCTTGGTCTTGTCAACACCTGTGTATACATATTTAAAAGGCGAGCTATCCTTTACCATGCCGTTTGCCACAGCGCGGTTGTAGAGGGCACGGAGAATGCGCATATAGAATGAACTGCTGTTGCGGCTTATGCCGCGTATGTTGTGAAGATAGGATTCATAGCTTGCCATCAATTCGGCCGTAATACTTTTCAGGCTCAGGTCTTCTCCCCGATTAAACTCGAGGAAACTGTTCATTGCTGAAATATATGTCTCTTTTGTGCGCACTTTGCCGTCCAAGGCGAACTGCTGAATTGCCTGCTGCATGAAACCGATGAAGGTTGGCGGAAAAAACGGCTGCCTGCCATATCTATTTGCCACGATAGCGGTTTTCAGAATAATATCCTCCTCCGGATTGCTTGCGCTCTGTTTGCTTGATTGTCTCATGGTAATATCTGGTTTAATAACTGGAAGTTGTTTAAATTTATGTTCTTGAAATTTAAACAACTTCTTAATTCTGTAAATTAACGTGAATTCGATATAAGAAATCTTAGACACATTCCTACTCCTCAGTCACTACGTGACAGCTCCTCTTCGCATGAGGAGCAC
>CAZAIM010000155.1:0-2766 GCA_964485215.1 uncultured Bacteroidaceae bacterium
TTCTTAATGGTTTGATACTCAAAGAATCTTAATCAAACTACATCAAATATACGAAAAGGAGAGAGAGAATACAAATCAACTTTGTTCTAATTTGTTCTTCTTGCCGGCCGTTTTGAACTTCTGAACCTATTCTTGAATATTTTCTATGTTTTCATTTTTGAAATTTTGTTAATTGTTGTAAATGAAGTAAATTTGCAAATTTGGAAACTGTTTGAATTTGTAGCATTAAATTCCTATAATTCGATTTTCAGTTTCACTGTTTTTATGATTATGTCGGGCAAGTAGCAGGGAGGCCGCTTCTTTCCGAACTATACATTAGTACGATTTAAACAATATATACAATATGGAACTTAAAAATGGAACCTTGCTCCAGAATGGACGTTACCGGATTGAAAGCGTGCTCGGGCAGGGTGGTTTTGGCATTACTTATGAGGCTGTACAGGTTTCGCTCAACCGTAAGGTGGCAGTGAAAGAGTTCTTTATGAAGGATTTGTGTGAACGTGACAAGGAAAATTCTTTCGTGTCGGTTCCCTCTACTGGAAGTCGCGGACTTGTCGACCGTTTTAGGAATAAATTCATCAAAGAGGCACGTAACATTGCACTGTTCAAGTGTCCTTATATCGTCTCTGTCATCGATGTGTTCGAGGAGAACGGCACGGCCTACTATGTTATGGACTACATATCCGGAGGCACACTCAATGAGAGACTGAAGAAAGGTGTATTCTCCGAGAGTGAGGCTCTGCGTTATATCAGACAGGTTGCCTCTGCACTCGAATATGTTCACAAGCTGAAGATGATGCACCTCGATGTCAAGCCTGCAAACATTCTGCTCGACAGTGACGGTAATGCCGTACTCATAGACTTCGGCCTTTCCAAGCAATACGACAATGCCGGGCAGCAGACTAGTACAACACCTGTTGGTATAAGCCATGGCTATGCACCTATGGAGCAGTACAAGCGTGGTGGAGTGAGCACATTCTCTCCTGCAACCGATATATATTCCTTGGGAGCTACGCTCTACAAGATGCTCACAGGCGTGACTCCTCCCGAAGCAAGTGACTTGCTTAACGAAGGTTTGCCGGCACTGCCTGCCAATATATCGGCTGCAACAAGTGCAGCGGTGGTTTCTGCCATGCAGCCGATAGTCAATATGCGCCCGCAGAGCATTGCGGAATTCCTTGCACTCCTCGAGAGTGATGTAGAGGTCGTCGTGCCGAAAAAAAATGATAAGATGCCGGAGGTATCCGAGGAGACAATAGCCTTTTCCAATGAAAACGATGAAGCAACCACAGCCAATGTCAGTGAGGCAGAGAGCGGCGGCTATGCTGCACCTGCCGTGGAGTGTGTAAAGGAACCTTCTAATTCCTGGCTGCGTGTGCTTAATGCATTCTTCATTACCAGTATGTCTTTTTTGGCTCTAAAAATGACTTTTTATCTGTTTGACGGCCCAATATCGGAGTTGTATTGTATTGAAATGCCGGTGATGCTGTCGTTTGCTGTAGTGCTTATATTTGTGCTGAAATCTGCGGTTGCAAAACGCGGTGCAGTGTTGCTCGCCATCTCCGAACTTATTCTCCTTGTCGCTAATCTGGAATATTACGATGGAAGTTTAAGCATAGAGTTCGGTGATATTACATCGTATTCTGTAACTAATCTTATAATCGATGTTATATGTATGGCTCTGGCTGTTGGCGGCACGTATATGTGTTACTCGGGGGTTGGTGCGTGCAGGCAGTTGCGTAATGCAGTTGTGGCTGCTCTTTCGTTGAATTGGGCTTTCGGTGTAATGTACTATGTTGTAATACTCACCGAGGGAGTGGACGGTTACTGGTGGAATACTGCTGATGGCACAAATAATATGGCGGCCTTGTGTGGTATAGCAATTAGCATCTATTTGATTTCGCTCTGTTCTTCTACCTTGAGCAAAAAGATAAAGAACGGTACGGAATGTGACTCTGTTGTGTGGATTCTTGTTCGTGTGTTCGTCGTTGCACAGTATGTCTCCTTTTTCTTGCCAATGTTCAGTAACTGGGACAATGCGTATGGCAACATAAGCCTTGTAGAAATTATGGGAAACTACAATTTTGGTGCTATCGGAACCATGATGTTGTATGGCTTTGCTATGATTCCGCAAATGATTAACCTTCTGCAAAGCTTCGTAAAACCCAAGAAGTGGCTTAACTGTGTTGCTTCTTCATTAGCATTGCTCTTTTCTGTCATTCTTATAATTATCAACAGTGATGAGAATGGTGACTGGGAAGCCGGAATGTATCTGTTCATAGTCTTCCTTGTCGCACAGTTTGTAATGACATTCATACCGGCAGGAAAGAATAATGCAGCCTGATTAATAGCCTAAAATAGATTCCTGCTGAACACAAGGAGGATAACCTATGTAAAACGGGTTATCCTCCTTGTGTTTTTTTGCTAAAATTTATCCTGCTTATAATCTGTAAGAAAAAATGCAAATTATTCTACGATAATATGGGCTTGGGACTGGTATATCACCAAGCGAAATCACATACACAATGCTTGCAAGATGGTATGACAGGGTTGAGAGAAGTGGGTTTACAGTGTTTGCAAAGGTTGCGAAAATTATATATGCATTATGAAAATAATGTCGCAGCAGAAAGTTTCAATGCAAAAATCAAAGCATTCAGAGCACAGCTTAGGGGAGTAACGGATTTAAAGTTTTTCTTCTTTAGACTAGCTAAATTTTGGGTCAGCGGATATTCCCGGTTGGCATGCCTCTAATCAAGAATAAAAGCA
>CAZAIM010000156.1:0-2733 GCA_964485215.1 uncultured Bacteroidaceae bacterium
AGGAGCTGTCACGTAGTGACTGAGGAGTAGGAATGTACCTAAGATTTCTTATATCAATTCACGTTATTTATTTCTGACGGATAAATATATTCGGGATGGGGAAATTGGCCTAAACTGACGTTACGGCCCATTTCCGAGAATATATTTATTTCTGACGGATAAATATATTCATCGGCACCCCATGGAAATTCCACTTGGCACGGATTTTATTTTCAAGGAAACGCTTGTATGGCTCCTTTACATACTGCGGAAGGTTCGCAAAGAAGAGGAACGACGGAACTCGCGTCTCATGCAGCTGCATACAGTATTTTATCTTTATATACTTGCCCTTTATTGATGGTGGCGGATAAGCCTCGATAAGCGGAAGCATCTCCTCGTTGAACTTGGCAGTCGAAATCTTGGTTCTGGAGTTCAAGTACACCTCTTTTGCAGTTTCAAGAACCTTGAATACACGCTGTTTCGTTACTGCCGAAGTAAATATAATAGGGAAATCGACAAATGGAGCAACACGTTCGCGTATGGCATTCTCGAAGAACTTCTGCACCTTCTCGCTCCTGTCCTCAACCAGGTCCCACTTGTTGACAACAACGACAAGGCTCTTCTGGTTACGCTGTATTATTGAGAAAATGTTCAAGTCCTGCGACTCAATGCCACGTGTAGCATCAATCATAAGTATGCACACATCGCTGTTCTCTATTGCCCTTATCGAGCGCAGCACCGAATAGTACTCAATATCCTCGCTCACCTTGCCCTTCTTGCGTATTCCGGCCGTATCGACAAGATAGAAGTCAAAACCGAACTTCGTATATCTTGTAAGAATTGAATCGCGTGTTGTCCCTGCGATGTTCGTAACGATATTCCTCTCCTCGCCAAGAAAGACATTGATAATAGAGCTCTTGCCGGCATTAGGACGGCCAACGACAGCAAAACGCGGAATATTATCCTCGGGTTGCTCCTCGGCATCTTTCGTAAACTTTGATATTATCTCATCGAGCAAATCACCCGTTCCGCTGCCATTCGCAGCCGAGATTGAGTACATATCGCCAAGGCCGAGGCTATAGAACTCGGCTGTAGCATACTGCATTTCGTATGTATCAACCTTGTTGGCAACAACAAGCACAGGCTTCTTCGAGCGTCTCAGCATCGATGCCATCTCCATATCAAGGTCGGTCAGACCATTAATGGCATCCACCACAAAGAGAATCACATCGGCCTCTTCCAGTGCAAGCGTCACCTGGTCGCATATTGCCTCCTCGAACACATCGTCCGAATTGCGCACCCAGCCGCCGGTGTCGACCAAAGAGAACTCCTTGCCACACCACAGACAACGGCCATACTGGCGGTCGCGTGTAGTGCCTGCCTCATCCGAAATTATCGCCTGCTTAGTCTCTGTCAAGCGATTGAAAAGGGTTGACTTGCCCACATTGGGGCGACCCACTATTGCTACCAAATTTCCCATATAATCAAGAAGCTGTTTAGAAGCTGTTTATATTTCTAAAATAAATTTTTCCTGTACCGGAAGCTGCAATCAATAAGCCGGCATTCGCAACGCTGCGGCATACATAGTATCAATTGGCTTCTAATCTTTCTGGTCGTAGCCGAAGCGGCGCAGCTGCTTGTCGCTGTTGCGCCAGTCCTTGTCGACCTTCACATAAATCTCAAGGAATATTCTCTTGCCGAAGAACTTTTCAAGTTCGCGGCGCGCATCAGTAGCCACACGCTTCAGGGCTGTGCCCTCATGGCCAATTATTATGCCCTTCTGGGACTCGCGCTCCACGAATATAAGAGCCTTTATATATATACTCCCCTCCTTCTCCTTGAAATACTCCACAGCAGCCTCACACACATAAGGAATCTCCTTGTCGTAGTGCAGGAGAATCTTCTCACGTATTATCTCCGTCACGAAGAAACGTGCCGGCTTGTCGGTGAGCGCATCCTTCTCGAAGTAAGGCGGCGACTCGGGCAACAGCTCCATGATGCGACGCATAACAGTGTCGACATTAAACTTTGCGATTGCCGATATTGGCAGAATCTCAGCCTCGGGAATAATCTCGTGCCACTGCTCAACTTTCTTCACCAGTTCGGTCTGGTTGCTGAGGTCAATCTTGTTTATCAGCACCAGTATGGGCACATCGAGTTTGCGCACCTCTTCAATGAAGTCGCTGTTCTTCTCCGGTGTCTCCACCATATCAGTGACATAAAGGAGCACATCGGCATCGCGAAGAGCCGAGCGCGAAAAACGAAGCATTGCCTCCTGCAGCTTGTAGTTGGGCTTGAGTACGCCCGGTGTGTCCGAAAACACAATCTGCGCATCCTCAGTATTCAGTATACCCATAATGCGGTGACGTGTAGTCTGCGCCTTGAATGTCGCAATTGATATTCTCTCCCCAACAAGCAAGTTCATAAGTGTCGACTTGCCCACGTTGGGATTTCCTACGATGTTTACAAAACCGGCCTTGTGCATATCAATATCTCAATAATGCTAAAAAACGCACCTACCAATACTGCATAGGTGCGTCCTTGTCTTAGACAAAAAACTACCCGCACATGCGTTCGGCATCTGCGGTAGAATGATTATTTAGGCTGTTGCAGCTTTCTCTACAGCAAGCTTGCCTCTGTAATAACCGCACGCACCGCATACGGTGTGGTACACGTGCCACTCGCCACAGTTAGGGCATATTGCCAATGTAGGAGCTACTGCCTTATCGTGAGTTCTTCTCTTGGCAGTTCTTG
>CAZAIM010000157.1:0-2630 GCA_964485215.1 uncultured Bacteroidaceae bacterium
CGGTACAGGCAAGCGTATCTCTATCAAGGATACACGCGGTATCATCGACGCTATCCTCGATGGCTCTATCGATACAGCTCCTACAAAGGTTATCCCACACTTCGACTTCGTTGTTCCTACAGCGTTGCCAGGTGTTGACCCGGCTATCCTTGACCCACGCGACACATATGCTGACGCTTCACAGTGGGAGGAGAAGGCACTTGATTTGGCTGGCCGCTTCATCAAGAACTTTACAAAGTATACTGGCAACGAAGCCGGCAAGGCACTTGTTGCTGCAGGTCCAAAGCTCTAATGAAGCTCTAAACCTGAATACAGCGTCTGCTCCTTCCGGGGCAGACGCTTTTTGTTTATAAAGAGTGGGGCTGTTTATGTAAAAACAAGTATATTTGCAGCATCAATATGAAACTGCTATGCTTGACCGCGAGACAAAAGATTTTATAACCGCACACCGTAACGAAGACCCACGCGCGCTTGCCTTGCAGGCGAAACGTTATCCTGCTGTGGATATGCGCGAGGCTGTGACGCAAATCGAAGGCTGGCAGGCTGCAAAGGATAAACTTCCTGCATGGGCTGCCGTGGAGGGGATAATATATCCGCCGCGAATCTCTATGGAACAATGTTCGAGCGAAGTGACCGCCCTCTACAAGGCTTCGCTTGTGTGCGGTGAAAGAATTGCCGACCTCACCGGAGGTTTTGGAATAGATTGCAGTTATATGTCACGCGGCTTTGCCGAGGCAACATACATTGAACGCAATGAACGGCTTTGCGATATTGCAAAGGAGAATTTTGCGTTGCTGGGCCTGAAGCACATACGTGTGCTGAATGGCAATAGCGAGGATTGTCTTGCTGCATTGCCTAAGCAGGACTGGATATTCATTGACCCGGCAAGGCGCGATACCGTCGGGCGCAAGGTCGTGGCACTTGAGGAGTGCGAGCCGAATGTAGTGGCTTTAGAGCATCTGCTGTTGCGGCAGAGTGGTAAGGTGATGGTCAAGTGTTCTCCGATGCTCGATGTTACGGCTGCAATGCGCCGGCTTGAAAGTGTTTCCGAAGTACATATTGTCGCCGTTAACGGTGAATGCAAGGAACTGCTTCTTGTATTGGGCGGTACCGGCAGCTCCGTGCCGATACATTGTGTAAATCTTGTTGCCGGCAGTGAGCAACGCTTTACATTTACAGCAGAGGGCGAAGCTGCTGCCGAAGCAAAGTACAGCGATGCTGTGGGCAAATATCTATATGAGCCTCATGCGGCAATACAGAAGGGTGGCTGTTACCGTTCGCTCTCTGCGGCTTTCGGTGTGGGCAAGCTTCATCCGAACAGCCAGCTGTACACATCGGATACCTGCCACCCCTCTTTCCCGGGGCGCAGATTCAAGGTGGAGTGGTTCTGCGGTTTCTCAAAGGCCGAACTGAAACGGGTACAAGAACTTGGGCGTGCCAATATCACAGTGCGTAACTTCCCCGAGAGCGTGCAACAACTACGCAAACGGCTCAAACTTGCCGATGGTGGTGAACTTTATATTTTCGCAACTACACTTCGCAGCAGCGAAAGGGTTCTTGTTGTGTGCAGCAGGTGTATAGAGTAATTCTATGCCTCTATTTTCCTTTTTTAGCTCCGCTATGTCCCATTTCGAAACAAACCTCCGGTTTTAACTGTTTCCTGTTTATTAGGTTATTGAAAGTTAATATATTTGCATAGAAAACTCATCTGTGGGGTACATCTATGAAAATACAAATAAACCCGAAATACGAGAATCTGAGGTCTGCTATTCTTGAAGTTGTTGCCGGTAATTATGTTGCCGACAATGTTTTTTGCAACAACAGGAATATTGTGGAGAAGGTGACATTGCAAGGAGTGGAACTCGTGGTCAAGAAATATAAACGTCCCAACCTCTTCAATAGAGTGGCCTATTCCTGCTTCCGAAGGTCAAAGGCTCGCCGTGCCTATGAATATGCGAGGCGTCTGCTTGAGAATGGTATCGATACCCCTTACCCGGTGGCCTATGTCGAGCTTTTTAAAGGCGGAATCTTCTCTACAGGCTATTTCTTTTCCTTGTATATGCCGTATAATCTTATAAGGGAAGCCTATGGCGGTAATCTTCCGGACAGCAAGAAACAGAAGTTTACAATGGATTTTATTGACTTTACGCTCTCTATGCACGAAAAGAAAATTCTTCCAATGGATTTCAATTCAGGCAATATCTTCTACCATTATGATGAGGAGTGCGGTAACTATCGTTTTGCTATTACCGACATAAACCGTATGCGGTTTGGGAAGGTTCCTACTACAAGCAGCGTGATGCGTTCTTTTGAACAGTTCGGTGTCTCTGTTGAGGGAATGTACAAGCTTGCAGTCTATTATTGCGCACGCAAGGGTGCAGATGTTGAGTACTCGGTGTTTATCTTCCTGTTCCACAGGATAAAAAGCCGCATCAAACGTAAACTTAAACGCAAGGCAAAGGAGAGGCTTGGTATGCTTTGACAGTCCTGTCCGCTGTTGTAAATATATTAACGTGAGTTCGATATAAGAAATCTTAGGTACATTCCTACTCCTCAGTCACTATGTGACAGCTCCTCGCATGAGGAGCACTGTTTTTTTTAAATTAAAGCTATCATTTTTTCAGTCCTCC
>CAZAIM010000158.1:0-2540 GCA_964485215.1 uncultured Bacteroidaceae bacterium
CAGGATACTTTCCTCTTATTGCAATATTTCGCTTTTTTCTTTTGTGTTTATTTTACGTTTTCACTTTACCTCCTTCAACAGATACACTATCACAGGCAAGTGGTCGCTATATCCATTAAGCCACACTCCGCCTGCGTGAGTACGCAAGGTATTGCCTTTGTAACGACCCTCTTGCTGGAACATATAATTGCGTGAGAAAATCTCGGTTTTATATAGTTTCAGGGTCGAGCGGTCATCGCCGACAAGATTGCCGCTAAGCACTATCTGGTCAAAAAGGTTCCACTTGCCTTTGTACTTGAGCGTCCCTTGTCCCTTCTTTCGAAGAATATTCCACCACGGATTATAGAGATCCTTGCCTGACTTGACATCCTTCTTCTCACGCACAGCCCCAAGGCAAGTCTTCATACTCTTGTCGTCAGGGTCATCGTTCATGTCGCCCATGACAAACACCTTCGACTCCGGCATTGCTGCGAGCAACGAATCTGTCAGCTGGCGCACAAGTACACCGGCACGCTCGCGGGCAGGAGATTTTGCATAGCGTGAAGGCCAGTGGTTGACAATCATATGTACTGTCTCACCTCCCATCTCACCACTCACAATAAGAAAACCGCGGGTTTTGTATGTGGTATCGTTATCTTCAGTTATATAAGGTGCAAGATACGAACTCGAAGGCTTGAAAAGCTTAGGATTGTAAAGCAAGGCACAGTCAACGCCACGCTTGTCGGGTCCTTCAATGTGTACAAAATCCCAACCTCGCGGTGCTAAAACCTCATGTTCCACAAGGTCACGCAGCACACGGCTATTCTCAACCTCAGAGACTCCTACGGCCGCCATACCCATAGGAAGCACGTCGGTTCCCATTTCGTTAAGCACGGTTGCCATATTCTTCAGTTTGTTGGTATACTTCAACGTTCCCCACTTGTTAGTGCCATCGGGCAAATACTCGTAATCGTTCTTACCATAGTCGTGAATGGTATCGAACAGATTCTCAAGGTTATAGAATCCCACACTGTAAACCTCGTACTTCTTCTCCTGTGCCGAAGCAGAGAAGAGAAAGACGAACAAAGTAAATGCTGCCAGCAAAAAACTGTTTCTTCTCATCGTATCTTCTTTTTTCAAATCCTATACAGGTTCCAATCAACTGTGTAAAATTAATAAAATTTATTTTCATACTACACAAAGAGAGAACAATTATTCCACCAAAATAGAAATATTGGCAAAGGAGACCATTATACCTTATAATATATTAGATAATTGTCACGGAACTCTCCAACGCAAGTCATTGTTTTATTTTTAGACACCGAACAGTAGCGTTTTGAGTAAAATTTCTCACAATTAGCACAAAACTGCAACATTTTCACAGAAAAAATATCATTTTTCTTTGTTTTTAACAATTTTACTATTACTTTCGCAAGGCAAGAAACCGGCTGAATCTATAACGCCATTTTTTATTTCAATAATGGCGGAATATTCGGCTCATAAAAGAAGAATATTTTTTATAAACAGTTTCTGAACATTATAAAAACATATGCACGCTAATTTGTACAACATCTACAACCTGCGACTCGTGGTCTTGCGCAGATAACGTGAGAAAGGTTGTATATACATATATGTGCATTTATGTATAAGCCTTTCTCCAGAGGAGAGAGGTTTTTTAATTACAAGAAACAAACAGACTGAGAAAATGGCTATATCTGGTTTTTCAGACGATACAGAACCGAACACAAAGAAGGAACTGCCATGCATAAGCGGTTCCGAGGCTGTTATCAGATCCTTTCTGGCCGAAGGAGTCGAAACCATCTTTGGTTATCCGGGAGGAGCGATAACACCGGTATACGATGCGCTTTACGACTATCGTGACAGGATTAACCACATACTGGTTAGGCACGAGCAGTGCGCCGTGCACGCCGCACAAGGCTATGCACGGGCAACAGGCCGCACCGGAGTGTGCATCGTCACTTCGGGTCCCGGTGCAACAAACACAGTGACCGGTCTTGCCGATGCTATGCTCGACTCCACCCCTGTAGTTCTCATAAGTGGGCAAGTAAATTCATCAATCCTTGGAACCGATGCTTTTCAGGAGATTAACTTCATAGAAATCACAAATTCGGTAACCAAATGGAACTGCCAGGTAAAACGTGCAGAGGATATACCCGAGGCCATTGCCCGTGCATTCTACGTTGCATCGAGCGGGCGGCCGGGTCCCGTGGTGGTAGACATTACCAAAGATGCCCAGAACGGGACACTCAACTTCGAATACAACAGAACAAAGTTCATACGCAGCTACCTGCCCTACAAAGAGATTGACAACGAGAGCATAGTTGAGGCTGCACGTCTCATAAACCTTGCGCGCAAGCCAATGGCTCTTGTAGGCCAAGGGGTAATACTGGGAAAGGCCGAAGAGGAACTGAAGGCATTTCTCGAGAAGAGCGGAATACCGGCTGCATCTACCCTTATGGGTCTGTCGGCACTCCCCACCGGACACCCGTTATATGCAGGAATGATTGGAATGCACGGGAACTATGCACCGAATATAAAGA
>CAZAIM010000159.1:0-2495 GCA_964485215.1 uncultured Bacteroidaceae bacterium
CTCCCATTCCTGGTCGGGGTTATATGCTCCCTCTCCTGCCCATTCTGGCTTGTCGCGGCCTACCCACAGGTCGGGGCGTCCGCCGTACCATACACTGCGGCCCTTTAGGGTCGTTGGCTGGTCGAACCATACCGAAAGGCCATTGATGTAGTCATTCTGCGCTTGAATGCTTAGCGCGCATAGCAAAAAAACGATTAGTGTACCTGCTTTTTTCATATCTGTCTGGTTTTGTTTTCTTCGTTGTTGATGTGTTGTATAAGTCTTGCAATGTGTTGTCTGAAACTTTGGTTGTAATCCCGCTCAATGCCGGTCTGCTCTGTCAATGTCCTGATGGTTCCCTGTATGTCGTCTACACGCTTCAAGGTTCCGCTTCCGTCTGTTGCAATCCGGTATATTTCAACATCCCTGCTGCCAAGTTCAATAAAGTAGCCTCCGGCTATTGCTGTCCTTTTTACAAATGCCATACCTATACAAAGAACATTATTACAAGTTGTATTATTATCACTCTCAGGAACATGCACACAGGGTATACTGTAGCGTATGCTACCGATGGGTTGTCGCCCTCTATTGTATCGTTGGCATAGTTGAGTGCCATGGGGTTGGCCATGGAACCGCAGAGTATGCCGCTGACGGAACCGAAGTCGAGCTTCATTTTCCGCATTGCAAAAAGCCCGGCAATAATTACGGGAATGAATGTTATCGCTATTCCAAGCCCAAGCCATAAAGCACCTTCGGGGCGCATCACGGTCTCGAAAAAGTGCTTGCCGGCATCAAGCCCCAAGCAGGCGAGGTACAGGTTCAGTCCAAGTGCCCTGAGCATCATATTTGCACTTTGCGTGGTGTATGTTACCATGTGCAGCCGCGGACCGAATGTACCTATAAGTATGCCTACTATTATCGGTCCTCCGGCAAGGCCAAGCTTAACCGGCAGTGATATTCCGGGAATGGAAAGGGGAATGGAACCTACCATAAGTCCCAGTATCATTCCAATGAATACCGAAACCAGATTGGGCTCGTTGAGACTTTTTACAGCATTGCCAAGGATGCTCTCAACGCGTTTTATGTCGGCCGCTTCGCCTACTACGGTCAGTCTGTCGCCAAGCTGAAGCACAAGGTCGGGGGTAGCAAGCAGCTGCACGCCTGAACGGTATACGCGGCTTATGTTTATGCCGTAGTTGTTTCTGAGTTTCAACGATGATAGCTTCTTGCCATTGATTCCGGGACGGGTTACCAGAATGCGTTGCGATATAAGCTCGCTGTCAATCTTGTTCCAGTCAATCTCCTTGCTGTTCCAGTCTTTCTGTTCCTGTTCGCCGAATATGAGACGCAGCTCTTCTGTCTCTTCGGGTCTGGTAATGACAAGAAGAATATCTCCTTCGAGCAACTCTCTGTCCGACATTGGAATGATGACGTGCCCATTATGCCATATGCGTGATATTACAAAATGGTTGTGCCGTTTGCCTGCAATCTCACCAATTGTCTTACCGAAAATTTCGGGGTTCGTTACCTTGTAGCTTGCAATGAATACGCTCTTCTTGTGTACGCTGTCGGGCTGTGGCATATCACCGGGTTTTACAAAGAACTTGCGCAATACTATTATTGCCAGTATTACACCGACAACTCCTAACGGGTAGGTGAGTGCGCACCCGAGTGCTGCTCCGTTACCGTCAATGTTCATGTGTTCCAGTGTCTGCTGTGCTGCGGCCAGTGCTGGAGTGTTTGTGGTGGCTCCGCAAAGGATGCCCGACATATCGGACATAGCAACTCCGCACAGCCTGCTCAAGGCTATGGCAAGGAGCGTGCCTGTTACAACTACTCCTAATGCAGGGAGTATGAATTTTGTTCCTTCTGTCCGCATCGAACTGAAGAAGCCGGGACCCACTTGCAGGCCAAGCGCGTATACGAACAGTACAAGCCCGAAAGTCTCGGCATAGAAAAGCATCTCTCCGTCAATGCTGAACCCAAAATGGCCGGCAATGATTCCAACAAAGAAGACAAAGGTTATTCCTAAAGATATGCCGCCTATTCTTATCCTGCCGAACATAAGTCCAATGGCGGATATGAGTGACAGCACAACAATTGCCTGCAATGCTGAATGCTCAACAAAAAGTGCTCTCAGGTACTCCATTCTCCCCTGTCGCTGTTATTTTATACCAATCTCTTCGAGCAGATAGCCTGCACCGCCAATGCGGTCCATTACAAAGAGCACATATCTTATATCTACCGAAATATTGCGGCATATGGCAGGGTCGAACTCAATATCGCTCATCGTGGAACGCCAGGTGCGGTCGAAGTTTATGCCGACAAGTTCTCCCTTGCCGTTGAGTACAGGCGAGCCGGAGTTTCCTCCGGTGGTATGGTTCGATGCCAGGAAACATACCGGAACGCTCTTCCTGCCGTTTATCTCTATTCCCCATTGGCCATACCCCTTTGTCTTGTATATCTCGCGTAGGGATTGAGGAATGTCGTAGTCATAAATTTCGGGATTGTCCTTG
>CAZAIM010000160.1:0-2489 GCA_964485215.1 uncultured Bacteroidaceae bacterium
TTTTATAATGGCTGTTGGTTTCTTAATGCTCTTTTTTCTTCGTTTCTCTCTGCGGAGTATTGCAGGCCGGGTTACTATTATGTGCCAGCAACGCTTTATTTGTTTCTTGGGTTCCATTATTATGCGGTGCAGGAATTCCAGGTGCATCTTGTGCATCCATTTGGGGCATCGTTTGGGGGCATTGGCAATTCCGCTGTAGAAGTTGAAGACTGCGCCAACGGCTATCTGCACGCCGCGCTTGAGGTGTGGCTGCAGACGGTTCATAAATATCTCCTGCTTTGGAGCACCAAGAGCAACCCAAATGATGTCGGCTCCGTCCTGTTCAATCATATCGGCTATAGCCTTGTAGTCGAACTCGTCGGTGTTGCAGAAGGGGAGTTCCTTGAAGGTCATGTCTGCAACATCGGGGTTTTCTTTCTGCAGGCTATTCTGCAGGGCGTCCAATATGGTTTGCTTTGTGCCAAGAAATATCATGCGGTACTTGCGTTGGCGTACAATGTGAATGAAGATGTCGCTGCCACAATATTGGTTGCGCCTGTAGCCGTAGATGCGTTTTATGAATACCGGAACCCAACTGCTGTCGCAAATGGAGAACATGCTGCCATCGATGATGTTGCGGTATGCATCATCATTGTGTACCATTGTGAGTATGTTGCCGTCGGCTACACAGATGTAGCCAGGTGTGCCGGCTTTTATCTGCTCTTCGATGCAATGGTGAACTGTTTGTACATCAAATTCATATCGTATGTTGAAATATTTCTCCATAATGTCGGTATTTGCCTGGGCTGGTATGCAGTTTTGTTTATTCTTTAATTATCCAGTCTTCTATGTTCCGTGTCTCTTTTGAGACGTTTACTCCTATCTTTTTTCTGTGGTTGGTATTATGGTTCTTCGGTTCTATATTTTTGAGTGTTTATAATCCATCTGCCGGAATCTCCTCCTTGGCGAGTTAATATACCACAACCTCTAAGGTTTTCAATGATGTTCCTGACTTGGCGTACGCTTATGTTTAGTCTTTCGGAGAGTTTTGCTCTTGAGATGTTCGGATTCTCTTCTATTAGGCTAAGTAATTCTTTCGCTTTTTCTGGCACGCCCTGGCACGCTTCTGGCACGCTCTGGCTCGCTTCTGGCACGTGCTCATTTTCTTTGTCTCTCCAAATAACAATTCTGAAATCTTCTTCTTGATAGAATTCTGGAGTTTTCAGACCGTATTCGCGACATTTCTTAATAATGTCTTCTGTACCTGTACCGACTTTCTCAATATAACCATTCCAGTACATTGGGTCGGCAAGTAGAGGATTGGCGGGTAAAGATTTGTGAGGACCATGTAGTTTCTGTACGGTCAATCCGTATGGTAATGTTCCGGGATTCCAGATTTCGAGTCTGTTGCGGAATAGCATTATCTGAACACTTGCATTGCTGGTGTAGTCTCTATGGCATATTGCATTTACAATGGCTTCCTTAACTGCATCAATAGGCAATTCGGGGCGTGTGGGTATATCGGCTTTCTCTCCTTCGGCGCGTGTGCCTATCCAATTGTTGATGCGGCTCATTACAAAACTTGTGGCTTGGTCAACAAGTTCAAAAACATCGCCTCGGTAAATCTGATATGCCGGCATTGGCTTTTCAATAACATTGCCATAGAACTGAACACATTTAACCTCTGATGTTATGAAGTATTTTTGTGGCTTCTTGCCAAACAGCAATACTGCAGCATTTGCCAGTCTGCCCTTGTCATCTATCAAGTCAAGATGTGTAAGCAATGAGATTGGCGATATTTCAACAGGAAGAGGAAAATTACGCTTTGCGCGTGCCATGTGGATGAAGTTCTTCATCTTGTTCTCATCCAAGTCTTCCAATGTTGCTCCATTGTCGTTGGAGGCATCGAATGGTCGCCAACGGATGTATTCCTTCTCTTCTAAATAACGTATTAATGAAGCGTAGACAGATGTTCGTAATCCGTCAATGTCGACAAATGTTTTGCGTACGATGTCGCGTTCGACCTTTCTTATGAATGCTGTTTCTTTTGGGTGTCTGCTCTCTTCTCCAATACTTCTGATGTAGATTAAACGGCTTTTATGAAGTGATGCTGCTAAATCATATTCTCGTTCTGTTGGCGAAACGCCTTCTTCATCCTCGTATCCATAAAGATTACCGTATAGTCCTAAGTATATATCACAAAGTTCTACCTCTTTTAAATAAACTTTGCTTGTTGGGTTGTCATTTGCCGGAACTTCTTCAAAGATAAATGGCTCGAAGAATTTACCTAACAGAACATCTGTTCGGATATAATGACAAAGCATAGCTCTTTCTTCAGCAAATTCACTTTGTACACTGCTTATAAATATTCTTATCCGTTTCATTTGGGAGGAATTTGTTCTTTTTGTAATTCTTTGCTATTCCTTTGATTGTAACTTGTCTGGGCCAGTATGCAGTTTTGTTTATTCTTTAATTATCCAGTCTTCTATGTTCCGTGTCTCTTTTGAGAC
>CAZAIM010000161.1:0-2267 GCA_964485215.1 uncultured Bacteroidaceae bacterium
ATCATCGATTTTGCTATTGCACAAGGATATGTAGTAGAGGCAATCAAATAACTTTCGACACCAGTTCTTGACACCGGTTGCCGTTCCAAGAGGTAAAAAACAGCGTTAAAACACTGATAACAAAATTGGCAAACTAGAAAAAAGACAGCAGTTATGAATATTAAAATACAGGAATTCATTGACCGGAAGAAAGAAGAAAAGAAAGCAAGTGAGTTGAAAAAGAGGGATGAACACCTCATTTCTCTTGGACTGGTTGACGAAAGCAGAAGCACTTGTGGTATAAAATATCTTGATAACTGGAACGGCAGCAAAGAATGCCAATGGGACGATAAGAAGGGGAAGTATTACATAAAGACAGAAGTACCGGCTGCAATTGAGGTTACCGACGAGGAGTATGAGGAGATTCTGAAATATTCCTCTCCGACAACAGAGAATGTCAAAATGGAATTGCCAAAGACTAAATGGAGCAAGACCATTGAGATTACTGCATTCATATGCCTGATAGCTGGTGTTGCATTTGGTATATTTGGCATTGCTACAGCAAAGAGTTACAGCCCTAATTACGACACAGTCATCGCTGAAAGCATTTCAACCATTATATATGTTTGTATATCTTTCCCGTTGATTATGGGATTCTCGAAAATTGTTGCCGCGGCCGAAAAATATCTGCACAAGCAATAAGCCGGTCAAGAATCAAACAGTTTCAAAACAGGTTACGACTTCCCGGTGAGGAGTGATTGCACTGTTACTCCTTGACACATAAATGCAAAACGGGCTGCGAAGTGAAAAACTTTGCGGTTCGTTTCGTTTTTTATAGAGTTTGCACTATCTTCGCAACGTACCCGAAAGCAGACGGGCACAGGACATATTAGAATCAAATGCTCAACCGCTCTCGAATCACCACCTCGAAATGAAGCGAGCAAATGAATATACAGTTGTGTTTGTACCATAAGGTGCAGACTGAACCATTGTATATTCGGCTTGTGGTGAGCCCGAGAGCGTTGGAGAGGTCTGCGCTTTCTTTTGTGGTTAGGGCAGATTTGATGCAACCAAAAATGCAGATGCACAATGAATATAATTGCTCTATTTATAATATTTGCCTTCCTGCTCATCTTCTTCTGGGACTTGAGACGGTTCGAGAGACCGGAACGGCACAACACGGAGAGTGACATAATGGTCAAGTGCACGACATCGCTTGAGGGCGACAGGATGAAGAAGAGCTACTGCAACGAATATTTCGAGATAACCTGGACCCCATCGAACATACTGATGGAATTCACAATAATAAACTTTACACAAAAAAGCATACTCATAAACTGGAACCGAGCATTCATCTCCTGCTCCGACGGCACCAGGTCAAGGGTTGCCCACAACGGAGTGCGTAACATCAGAGCCAGCCAATGGCAACCGCTCCGGGAGGTTCGCCGCAAGGAGCTGTATGGTGACTTTGTAATGCCCGCCGAAACAAGATACATAGTAAAAGGGAATGACGGCAGGCGTTCCAAGACCATATATGTGTGCCTGCCGCTGGTAATTGAGGGAAGACAAAGGAACTATCTCTATAAGTTCACTGCCAATGAGCTTATAAAGAACAGTATATGGATTACAAACGACACTATCGAGAGGTAAGAGGTCGAGCAGCCCGGCGATTAACTGTAGAGCCGCCCCTGCCAGGTGGCACGCTCACGCATACGACGCTTAATCCTTTCTACAAGCTCATAATTCTTCAGCCCCCAATCGGGTGCTATGAGCAACTCCTTGGGCGATTGTGAAGCAAAGCGTTCAAGAACAATATCGGGACGCAGACGTTCTACATAATCGACTACCGTCTCTATATAATCCTCAAGCTCGAAGAGCGAGAAATCACCCGGCTGTGCGGCATACTCACTTGCCATTCGGGTGCCGCGTATCAGTTGCAACTGGTGCAGTTTCAGTGTGGTCAGCGGCAATTTGGAGAGTTCCGATGCCTGGTGCATCAGTTCCTCGCGCCCCTCACCCGGAAGCCCCAGTATTATGTGTGCGCCGACAGGTATTCCGCGCGCAGCGGTGCGCTCTACCGCATCGGCTGCACAAGCGTAGTCGTGACCACGGTTAATGCGAAGCAATGTATTGTCGTTCACACTCTCAATGCCATACTCTACAAGCACGAACGTGCGTTGCTGCAACCGTTGCAGATAATCGAGCAGTTCTGAAGGCATACAGTCGGGGCGTGTGCCTATCACAATGCCTACGCAGCCATCAACAGCCAAGGCATCTTCGTAACGTTT
>CAZAIM010000162.1:0-2251 GCA_964485215.1 uncultured Bacteroidaceae bacterium
CCCTCACGGAGACACAGGTCTCACCGGACGCAAGATTATCGTTGACACATACGGAGGCAAGGGAGCGCACGGTGGCGGCGCATTCAGCGGCAAGGACCCCAGTAAGGTAGACCGCAGCGCGGCATATGCAGCACGCCACATTGCAAAGAACCTTGTTGCAGCAGGCGTTGCCGACGAGGCACTCATACAGCTCTCCTACGCCATTGGCGTTGCCGAACCGGTGAGCGTGTTCGTGAACACATACGGCACAGCAAAGGTGGCAATGACCGACGGTGAAATTGCCAAGAAGGTTTCAGAACTGTTCGACCTGCGCCCTAAGGCCATCGAGGAGCGTCTGAAATTGCGTAACCCTATCTACAGCGAAACGGCATCCTACGGGCACATGGGCCGCAAGCCCCAGACTGTGACCAAGCGTTTCGAGTCGCGTTACCTCGACACAAAGGTAATGGAAGTAGAGCTCTTCACCTGGGAGAAACTCGACTATGTAGAGAAGGTAAAGAAGACTTTCGCACTCTGATACAATGGGATTGGGCGACTGGATAAACCGAAAAAGGCACAATAGGGGGTTTGGCATACAATCTCCCTCTGCCTTTTTCTTCATCACACAAGTGCTGAAGGAGCGGTTGCCATACTACTCATACGATGACATTGAAAAGATAGCAAGGGAATACCGCCAGACAGGGCTGAAGGATGCAAAGGAACTGTTCCGCATAACCAACTACCTGAAGCCGGCAAACTGCATTGCTGCTGAATCGCCCTTGGCAGCCTGTTCAATGGCAAGCGCACGTCCACGGGCCGAACAGCATCTTATAACCAGTGAAAGCATAGTAACAGCAAATGCTACGGCACTGCTCGAAAAGAACGGTTGCCTGCACACCCGTGGAAACATAGCCGCGTGCCTCGAAACACTGCTGACGAAGAGCGGCCCGCTTGGAATGCTATATATTGGCGACACAGCCGAACGCGATGCCATTTACCGCGCAGTTGCCCCACACACAAACAACAACAGCGTAATAGTTGTTGAAGGCATACACAAGGAGAAAGCAACATACGACTGGTGGCAGGGAGTGGTAGAAAGCAATGAAACCGTAATAACATACGACCTCTATAGCTACGGTATGGTTTTCTTCAACAAAGAACGCCACAAGCAGCACTACAAGTTAAAAAGATGAGAAGCGATGGAAAAGGCTACAATATACACCGGAACCGGAGACAGCGGCACAACATCACTTGCCGACGGCACAAGAGTGGCAAAGGATTGTCTGCTGGTAGAATCATACGGAACGCTCGATGAACTTAATGCACATATCGGCCTGCTGGAGGCAGCAGTTGACATTTCCAAGACAAGAGAGATGCTTGCCTGCATAGAGAACAGCATATTCTCCATAGGATGCCACATTGCTGCAAAAGGCAAAAGCCAGTGCCCGGTAACAGCAGAGAGCATTGCCAGCATAGAACAAGCAATTGACACAGTGCAGGCAACGCTGCCTGCAATACGCTCGTTCCTGCCCCCCCCCGGCAACGAAGCCGCAGCACGTGCCAATGTATGCCGAACCATATGCAGACGTGCCGAAAGACGCCTGACAACACTGCAGAAGGAGGTTCACATAGAACAGACAGTTATGGCATACATAAACCGCTTATCCGACTATTTTTTCCTGCTGCAGAGACAACTCACTGAAGGAGAAGAAAAAAAGTGGGAAAAGCCTTGTAAATAAACAAAATTAGTTTACTTTTGCACGCACTTAACAAAAATAACGGAAATAAGATATGTATTGGACACTGGAATTAGCATCAAAACTTGAAGACGCACCATGGCCAGCAACCAAGGACGAACTCATTGACTACGCAGTCCGCTCAGGTGCGCCATTGGAAGTTATAGAGAACCTACAGGAAATAGAAGACGAGGGCGACGTTTACGAAAGCATTGAAGACATCTGGCCCGATTACCCAAGCAAAGAGGACTTCTTCTTTGATGAAGAGGAGTATTAAAAGTAAAGCAGTTTGTAAACAACTGATAATCAACAGGGAAGCAAGTAAAGACAAACTTGTTTCCCTTTTTTGTTAAATCAAGTGAAAAAAGAAGGGAGATTTTTTTGATAACTATTGACAACAACATCTCCGTTTTGTATATTTGCTTCAAAGTGGCAAGTTAGCAACCTTTATTGAGTAACCATACAATAATTTTGCGGTGACATTAACTTTAAATTTTATTTGTATGAAAAGACCAAGTATTTTTGAGATTGCTACA
>CAZAIM010000163.1:0-1940 GCA_964485215.1 uncultured Bacteroidaceae bacterium
TTTATAGAGGAGGGGGACCGCTTGCGGTGGAGGAGTAAAATTATATCGAACTCACCTTAGTTACCTTGTTTCTTTTGCCCAACAAAAAAACGTGCACCTTGCGAGTGCACGTTTTTGGCTTTAAAGCAATGTTCCTTAGAATAGCTTCTCGGGATATTCGCCTGCGTCAACGAGTGACTGAATCTTCTCTACAGTGCCCGGACGGTCGGCTGCATATGTAACGCCGAACCATTTTGCTGTGGTGTCGAGTACCTCGCAGCTTGCCTTGCCTGTTGTGGTGAGGTTGTTTACTACCAGTGGGATGAAGTATTCTGCCTTGGGCTTGTCGACATTCTCCTTGAGGAAGTCTACGAACTGCTCCTCTGAGTGCTTGAAGTAGTCGGGGGTGAAGCCCCAGAAGTTCATTGAAACGGGTGTCTCCTCGCCAACGGGCTGCCATGCGCCCTCTTCGTCCTTGTAGCAGATGGGACCGTCTACACGCATAATCTCGGTGCGCTCTACAACGCCGGTGAGCATGTTCTGGTCGTTCTTCTCGCATACACCGCGTGCAACGCTGCCGTTCTCGCTAAGGGTGTTGCAGATGCGGAAACCTACCATTGAGTACTTGCCTTCGCTGCCCTCGGGAAGGTCGCTGAGCCACTTGCCCATAACTGCAAATGCGTCGCGTCCGTAGAAGTCGTCGGCATTGATTACTGCAAACGGTTCCTTGATGGCATCCTTGCCCATAAGTACTGCGTGGTTTGTGCCCCAAGGCTTTGTGCGCTCCTCGGGAACAGTGAAGCCCTCGGGGAGGTTGTCGATTGCCTGGAATACCAGCTCTGTAGGAATGTGGCCTTCGTACTTGCTAAGTACCTTGTCGCGGAAGTCCTGCTCGAAATCCTTGCGGATAACGAATACGAGCTTGCCGAAGCCGCCACGGATGGCATCGTAGATAGAGTAGTCCATGATTGTCTCGCCGTTAGGGCCAAGACCGTCCAACTGCTTCAAACCGCCATAACGGCTGCCCATGCCGGCAGCCAATACAAAAAGTGTAGGTTTCATTTTTTTATTGTTTTTAGGGTTAATTATTGTCGTTCTTTCTTCATGTGCCGGTGCAGAAAAATGCACCACTTTCAAAGGTAGTGCTTATTTATTAAATAACACAAGTTTTATGATATTTTTTTATAAAAAAATAAAAAGGGGCTATGGTGGTTAGGATGTTTATGGTAGCTACGTAGTAATCCTGGTTATCTTAGTTGTCTTAGCCACCATAGCAATCTTGGTTGCCTTAGAACGGGTACCCAATGGCAAAGTGCCATGCAAAGCCGTCCTTGAAGGGGTTTAGGTTGAAGTAGCCGTTGCGCTTGGTCTTGTAGGGGGCGTGAAGGCCAAGGCCGAAATCTACGCGCAGGACAAGGAATTCCAGGTCGTATCTCACTCCAAAGCCTGTGTTCAGTGCAAGCTGTTCGGGGAAAGTGCTCAGTTTGAATTCTCCTCCGGGGCGTTCGGGGTCTTTCTTCATAAGCCAGATATTGCCTGCATCCACGAACAGCGCGCCATAAAGGTCCGATACGAGCCTGAAACGGTACTCGGCATTCATTTCAAGTTTAAGGGTACCGGTCTCGTCGAGGTATGAATAGCGGTTGTCGCTGCTTGGGCGGTAGCTTCCCGGGCCTACGGAACGCACGGTAAATGCGCGCAGGCTGTTTGCTCCGCCAATGTAGAACTGTTCGCTGTAGGGGGCATATTCGGCATTGCCGTAGCTGTGTATTGCTCCCACCATCAGCCTTGCTGCTATGCTGTGGCTATTGTTTATTTTCCACAGTTCACGTATTTCGGCCGTTGCTTTGACGAACTGTGCATAGGGGTTGCCGAGGATGTTCTTGTCCTTTTCGTCCAGATTCTTTCCGAAAGCTGCAAAGATGAGCGAGGTTACATTGCCGGCCGATGTCAATGAGGCT
>CAZAIM010000164.1:0-1866 GCA_964485215.1 uncultured Bacteroidaceae bacterium
GTGTTGCAACGCTGTCCCTGTAAAGAGCCATTACACGTTCGGCCTCAGCCTTTATACTCATATACTCAGCCTCAACAGCCTGCAGTTGCAGTTCATAATCGCGAGAAGAGAGCTGCGCTATAAGCTGACCTTTCTTCACCGCTTGTCCCTCACTGACAAGTACACTCTCAAGGGTACCACCAACCTTGAAGGCAAGATGAACCTCACGAGCCGCCTTCACTCTTGATGGAAACTGCAGGACCTCCTGCCCGGCACTGTTCTTTACCGTACAGGTCTTCACCCACACAGCCTTCTTGCTTTCAGGTACTTTTTCTCCACAGCCGGCAAACGTGAGCGAAATGCCGGCAAGCACCAAATAAACGATAAACTTCTGCATACTCAAGGTTTTGCGCAAAATTAATGCAGATGACACACAGAACATATAACAAATTAAGCGCAATATTGTGCAATATGTTCGATTATTATCTTAAAAAAAGTAATTTATTGGCATAAATGGTTATTTTTGCCGCATGCAGCCCTAAGTTCCAATATGAAACACAATATAAATGTCGTAGAAGTTACAAAAGAGTTTGTCGACAAAAGCGGTACAGTAGTATACAGCGACAAGAACGGCTTCTTCCTGTGCCGGCAGGGATGGGTAAAGCTGTCGCTTGACGATAATATATTCCTTGTAACAGCCGGCGACCTGTACATATACCCGCCATTTTCGCAGACATATATAAAAGAGGTAAGCGAAGATATGCTGGGAGTAATAGGTAGTGCCGACTTTGAGCTTGTGCTGTCGACCATTTCATCAGTCTCCAATGCTCAGCAACACATAGACATCAGGAGCAGGCCTTGCGTAACACTGTCCAACGGGCAACGGCAACGTATAGAGGAGCTGCTCAATATTGTAACACAGCACCTTGACGAGGGAAAAAGCCATTTCAAGGAGCACATTCTGTCGGCACTATCCCAAACCATATGCCTTGAGATTCTCGATGCATACATGTCGGGAGCAAGCATTGTGCCAACCATACCGGGACGCAAGGACAAAATACTGCACCAGTTCCTGCAGAACCTCTTCAGGAATTCAAGAAGACACCGCGATGTAAGGTATTATGCACAGTTGCAGAATCTTTCTCCCAGGCATTTCTCCACCGTTATACGCGAGACATCGGGGCGCACACCAACCGAGTGGATAAATCTCTCAGTTATAGGTGAAGCCAAAAGAATGCTTGTCTGCCGCGAAATAAGCATTAAGGAAATAGCAACTGAGTTCAACTTCTCCGAACAGTCGCTTTTCGGACGCTACTTCAAGCGCGTAGCAGGCATATCGCCACAGAAATTCAGGAAACAGGGAACATTCTAATGCTGTCAAGAAACCGCGGCTCCCGAACATCAAGTGAACAAATTGCAACAAAAACAGGCTTGCTGAAACTTTTTATCTACAAACATTTTGCCACAACAAAAAGATTTACTACCTTTGCACTTCGAAAAGCAAATACGCGTTTTTTGTTACACGCAAATCAATTTAAAATTTACAATAATGAAAAAAGACATTCATCCCGCAGCTTATCGTCCGGTTGTATTCAAGGACATGTCAAATGGCGACTGCTTCCTTTCGCAGTCTACCTGCAACACAAAAGAGACTATCGAATTCGAAGGTGAGACTTACCCATTGGTAAAGCTTGAAATCTCCAACACCTCTCACCCATTCTACACAGGTAAGGCAAAGTTGGTCGACACCGCTGGTCGTGTGGACAAGTTCATGAGCCGTTACAGCAAAACTTTGAAGAAGTAATCGAACTCGACAATTCATATAAGAAGAGGGTGACCCAAAAGTCATCCTCTTTTTGTCGGAGGGTGAATAAAAAGCAAAGTTCA
>CAZAIM010000165.1:0-1830 GCA_964485215.1 uncultured Bacteroidaceae bacterium
TGCAGATGTCTATGTTCGAGGACAGAAAGACTGCTTCGCTGAAGATGAAGGAACTCGATGCGAATGAACTTATTTCGGGTATTGTGAATACTTTTGCCGTAAAGGTGGGGCAGAATGGCGGAACTATAACGTCAAAACTGGATGCCGATGACCCATACATATATGTAGACGAGATGCATTTTACCAATGTGGTCTTTAATCTGATGGACAATGCGGTTAAATATAAGCGTTCCGATGCGCCCCTTTCGCTAGAGGTGCGTACCTGGAATTCTGGCGGCAAGTTTATGCTTTCGGTGAAGGATAATGGAATTGGAATAAAGAGGGATAACCTTAAAAAGATATTTGATAAGTTCTACAGGGTGCAGACCGGCAATGTGCACGATGTGAAGGGCTTTGGGCTCGGGCTTGCGTATGTGAAGCAGATTGTGCAGGCGCACCGTGGTACGATACGTGCCGAGAGTGAACCCGGTGTCGGGACAACATTTGTAATTGTATTACCTTTAAAATAAAGAATTATGGAAGAAAAACAGAGAATCTTGCTTTGCGAGGATGACGAGAACTTGGGTATGCTGTTGCGTGAATACCTTCAGGCAAAGGGCTATTATGCGGAATTGTGCCCCGATGGCGATGCCGGTTACAAGGCGTTCGTTAAAGGTAAGTTCGATATATGTGTGCTCGATGTTATGATGCCTGTCAAGGATGGCTTTACGCTGGCTCAGGAGATACGTGCCGTGAATCCCGATGTGCCTATTATCTTTCTGACTGCAAAGACGCTTAATGAGGATATTCTTGAAGGATTCAAGATTGGTGCCGACGATTATATTACGAAACCGTTCAGTATGGAGGTACTTGTTGTACGTATAGAGACAATCCTGCGCCGTGTGTGCGGCAAGAAGAATAAGGAGAATACCTTATACAAGATTGGACGTTTTCAGTTTGACACGCAGAAACAGATTCTCGCTATCGGTGACCAGCAGACGAAGCTTACAACGAAAGAGTCTGAACTGCTGAGCCTTCTCTGTGCACATCAGAATGAGATTCTTCAGCGTGACTTTGCGCTTAAGACGGTGTGGACCGATGATAACTACTTCAACGCGCGCAGTATGGATGTCTACATTACAAAACTTCGCAAGCACTTGAAGGCCGATGACTCTATTGAAATTATCAATATCCACGGAAAGGGATATAAATTGATAGCTCCGGATGCTGAGGCTTGATTCCGGCATGGGAGGGACAAAAATAAACGAGCGAATCGATTCGCTCGTTTATTTTTTTTTGTTTTTCCGGTATGGTTTTTACTTCATGTATTTGCCGGCGCAAATGTATGCAATCACTCCTCCTATCATAATTCCTACAGAACCAAGATTTAGTAGGTTGTTGGTGCTCATTTCATTTACTTGGCCGAATACAAGCAAGGCTGCGCCTGCGACTACTAGAAATAATCCTAAATACTTGACATAATTTTTCATATTGCAATATATTTTATTTTTTATTATTTTCCATCTGCAAAGAAACATATAAATATTTACAGAACGAAATTTTTTTCATAAAAAAAATCCGGAGCCTGTGATTTTGAATGTTTTTTGCAGGGAATTGCTGGCTGGCTGGAATTTATGTGCCTGTTCAATGCCTGCCCTATGCTGTTTTGTAAGAGGGGCTCTTGAAAAAACGGTGGCAAAACTTTGGTATTTGGAATTTTATGCCTATCTTTGCACCCGCGTTTAGTAAAAACGATTGTTTAACCTATTTATTAATTAAAAATGAATCAATACGAGACCGTTTTCATTTTAACTCCCGTTTTGTCTGATGCTCAGATGAAGGAAGCGGTAG
>CAZAIM010000166.1:0-1645 GCA_964485215.1 uncultured Bacteroidaceae bacterium
AATGATTGAAATCTTTTCGAGCAGTGCTGTGTCAATGCTTTCGCGCTTGAATATGCTGTAGACGTTTGTCCTGTCGCAACACAACTCCTTTGCAAACCAGGATGCCGACAATCCCCGTTCCTCAAACTTCTTTTTTATAATGCTACCAATATGAATCATAATGTGGTTTAACGGTTATATTGGTTAAAGCAGGCATGTTGAACAGCTGCCTGCCAAATGACCTGCTTTATGTTTTTGTGATTTGCTGTTTCCTGTTTGATTCTACAAAAATATATGTTTGAAAATTCCCCTCAAACATTTTGTTGTTATTATATTTCTACAAAGTGTTGAGAGTTAGGCAAATAAAAGATATGCGGAAAATTCTGTCCGATATTATCGGAAATTATAGGATTCCTCTGCTACGTGCCGGAACGGTAGATTTGTACGCAAAAAACGCCGAAAACCAAGAAGACAGATGCAAACCGTTTGCGGTTCTAATGTAAACTCTATTTCTTAACCGCTCTAAAAAGTGTCAACCTTTTCTCGGGATAGTCGATATACGCTGAATGTGGTTTTTCTTTACGCTATAGTTGTTCACGTTTCAGATAATAGCTGTATCTTTGATAACCGTTATAGTGGATGTGTTCTCCGCTGTGTTTCTTGTCTCGATGCCACCGGGCTGCAAACACGACGGCATGGAACAGGTTGTGGGCAAATAAATGTTTAATATACTATAATATACAATGGCGAAAGTTAAGATTTCAACAACAATGGGCGACATTATGGTACGCCTTTATGATGAGACACCCCTCCACCGCGATAATTTCATAAAGCTCGCATCAGAGGGATTTTTCAACGGTACCTTGTTCCACCGGGTGATAAAGGAGTTTATGATTCAGGGCGGTGACCCCGAGAGCAAAGGGGCTCCTGCCGGAAAGAGTCTGGGCAGTGGAGGCCCGGGCTACAACGTGCCTGCTGAAATTCAGCCTGCAATGCTCTTTCACAAGCGAGGTGCCTTGAGTGCTGCGCGCCTTGGCGATGAGGTGAACCCTGCGAAAGAGAGTAGCGGTAGTCAGTTCTATATCGTTTGGGGAAAGGTTTATAAGGCTGCCGAGCTTAAACAGCTTGAGCACCAAATGAAGATGCAGCAGGAGCAGAACATATTCAATACCCTTGCAATGGAGCATCGCGAGGAGATTATGAATCTTCGCCGCAACCGTGACCGCGATGGCCTGATAGCACTGCAGGACAAACTGGCTAAAATGGCGTTGGAGAAGAGCAAAGAACTTGGAGCCTCCGCTTTTACTCCTGAACAGGTTGAGGCTTATACCACACAGGGCGGCACTCCATTCCTCGATGGCGGATATACAGTGTTCGGCGAGGTAGAAGAGGGGCTGGATGTTGTTGAGGCAATACAGAACGTAGAGACCTCAATGGGCGACCGTCCCAAAACCGATGTGGTGATGAATGTAACGATGCTGGAGTAACACGCTGGATATTGCCTAACATAAAAATTAATTCAATTAACAACGCTTACTGCATAAAAAGTAGATATTTTATGCAATATACATTGTTTAATGAGTAAAAAAAGAACCCGGAGGAACTTTTAAGGTATTTAACGTGAATTCGATATAAGAAATCTTAGGTACATTCCTACTCCTCAGTC
>CAZAIM010000167.1:0-1617 GCA_964485215.1 uncultured Bacteroidaceae bacterium
TGTTTATTCTTTAATTATCCAGTCTTCTATGTTCCGTGTCTCTTTTGAGACGTTTGCTCCTATCTTTATTATTCTTCTTCCTTGTTGCTCAAACGGCAGGGAGTAGTCTTTGTCTTCAATCTGCTGCATTGCTTGCTGTGCGCTTCCTCCAAACTTCAGCTCTATTATGTATAGGTATTCTTTTGTTCCTATGAGCAGGTCTATGCGCCCGTTTATGGTGCGGTATTCGGCCTGTACATATAGCCCCATGAGCTTTGTAATTATGTATATGACGTTCTGGTAATGGCTTTCCAGGTCTTTAATAAGCTCGTATGGCGTGCCTGCCATAAGGCTTTGCAGCTGTTGCATGAACTCCTGTGCCTTGCCGGTCTCAAAGTCTCTCACAAACTTGCTTATCAGTGCTTGTGACTGCTTCTCCTTTGTTCTTGTGTAGAATGGAAGCAGGAAGTTTATGAACCCGGCCTTTACCTCTTCGTTTGGGTAGTCGAGCGTGTATAGCCCGAAACGATTGTCAAAATTGACAATTGTGAGGTATCCGCTCTGGTAGAGTACAGGTATTGGGTCAATGTCGTCAATGTGTATGCTGTTGAGCTGGTCCTCGCTTGCTATGTAATCGCTCAGTTCTTCTATGTTGAAGCCGGCTTTCTTTATCAGCTCTACAAGGTATGTCGGTGTGCCTGTGTTGAACCAGTAGTTGCCGTAACGTTTTTCACTCAGTGTCCACAGTATGCTGAACGGGTTGTATATTCCGTGGGTGGAATAACAGAAATGGTATCCGTCGTAGTTGCGTTTGAGCGTTGCATATGCCTCTTCTTTTGTCTGGTCGTTGTCCTGTGCAAGCAGTTCAATCTCGCTGTCGAAGACGGTGTGCAATTCTTCGTTTGTGATGCCGCAGATGTTGTGAAAATGTGGGCTCATTGATATGTCCTTCAGGTTGTTGAGGTCGCTGAAGACGCTTACCTTGCCGAACTTTGTCACTCCTGTGAGCAGCGCGAACTTGAGGTCGGCATCGGCACTCTTCAGCACTCCGTAGAATGCCTTGAGTGTGTTGCGGAACTCGTCCTGCAGTGGGGCGTTGCCAATTGCCTGCAGTATTGGCTTGTCGTACTCGTCGATGAGCACAACCACACCGCGCCCGGTCTTCTCCTTGGCTGCGCGGATTACTGCGCGGAATCTTTGAGAAAGGCTGGGGTTGTGCAATTCGCTTGAGCCATATTCATTTTCCCATTCGCGCAGGTAGGTACTTAGAATGTTCTCTAACTCCTCCTTGCTTTCATATTTCTCGGCATTGAGGTCGAGGTGCATCACGGGGTATGTATGCCAGTCTTTTTCGAGTTGTTCAATGGCAAGTCCTTTGAACAGCTCTTTCTTGCCGGTGAAATATGCCTCCAGTGTGGAGAGCAGCAGGCTCTTTCCGAATCTTCTTGGCCTGCTTAGGAAATATACGCACCCTTCCTTGACAAGCTTGTATATTAGTGCTGTCTTGTCCACGTATACGAACCCTTCGTTGCGTAGGTTCTCGAAGTTCTGTCTGCCTATAGGATATATCATTGTTGCTGTTTTTTTATAATGGCTGTTGGTTTCTTAATGCTCTTTTTTCTTCGTTTCTCTCTGCGG